>JAFAME010000100.1 GCA_019233695.1 Methylobacteriaceae bacterium | reverse complement strand
CGACGAGCGCGCCATTGGGGACTACGAGACCGTGAGAGACACTGATCAGGGTAAACCTCGCCAACTTGACGAGGCTCGGCCTCAATATGCGCGACGGTCTTAAGATGAAGGGTCTTCTCCGGCATCGGGCAGCATGATCAATCCGCTTCTCCGGTACGGGCTTGCGCGGCTGGAGTCCGGAACTTTCGACTTGCCTACACGTTTAACGCTGTTCGGCCGCGGCTCCTGGCACCGAGGCACGTCCTTCGCTAGGACCTCGCCGCCGCCATCGACCGCGGGGCGGGTTGTTTCAAATGGGCTTGAATAAGCTTGCAGCACCTTCCCGACTTGGTGCTATCAGTTCGATTCGAGGCGATGTGCGTGAGATCAGCGGCGTGCCGGACGAAGATAGGCAACGCTTTGCGGCAGCCTACGAGCATGTCGGAATGGGCGTCGCGGAAGTCGACGCCGACGGCAGGCTGCTGAGGGTAAACGCTCATCTGCAAAGGTTGCTTGGCCGATCTTCGGAAGAACTTGTTGGGCAATCGATTTTCGATCCATCTCTCGCCGAAAATGTCGAGGCGGACAGAGCCCAGTTTATGCGCCAGGTTCGCGGCGAGATCCACCACTATACGACCGAGAAGGCTTTTCAGTTGCCGGACGGCTGCAAGCTCTGGATCTTTATCACCTCCTCGAGCGTGCGTGACGCGACCGGCCGCTTCCTTTATGCCGTGCGCGTCCAACATGACATTACGGACCGGAAGAACGCCGAAGGGGCGTTGGTCCGCTATGCTGACGCGCAGGCGGCGCTCTATGACTTCACCGAGGGCCTCCAGCATTTGGCCGAACTCGACGGGATCTGCTCGAAAGCTCTCGCGGCGATATCACGCGCACTACGCTGCAGTCGATCTTCGATTCTCCTTTTCGACGACTCCGGGGTGATGCGATTCGTCGCATCGCAGGGGCTATCCGACGCCTATCGCCAAGCCGTGGAAGGCCACTCGCCGTGGCCGCGCGACGCCCGCAATCCCGAGCCGATCACCATCGAGAACATCGAGACCGCCAGTTTCTCTGAAGACCTAAAGCAGACTGTGCTTGGCGAGGGCATCAGCTCGCTTGCCTTTATTCCGATCGTCGCCGACGGCCGCCTCCTCGGCAAGTTCATGACCTACTATGACGCACCGCACGCGTTCATCGAGAGCGAAAACCACCTTGCGCTCACCATCGCCCGCCAGCTCGGCCTCGCCATCGACCGAATGAACGCGGAGGCGTCAAGGCAGCGAGCCGAGCGAGCCGCACAGCAGCTCGTGGCGATCGTGGAGAGTTCGGACGACGCTATTGTCAGCAAGGACCTCAACGGCATCATCGCGACCTGGAACCGTGGCGCGGAGCGGCTTTTCGGCTACACAGCCGAAGAAGTCGTCGGCAAGCCGATCACCATTATCATTCCGCCCGATCGGCTTGACGAGGAGCCGGAAATCCTTGCCCGCATCCGGCGTGGCGAGCGGGTGGATCACTTCGAAACGATCCGTCGTCGGAAAGACGGCACCCTCGTCGAGATATCGTTGACGATCTCTCCTGTCCGCGACCGGCGGGGACGCATCGTCGGCGCGTCGAAGATCGCCAGAGATATCAGTGAGCGCAGGGAAGCTGACAGGAAGCTGCGCCAGAGCGAGCGCCGCCTTCAGGACTTGCTTGCAGCCATTCCGGCAGCGATCTATACGACCGATGCCGAAGGCAAGATCACTTACTACAATGAAAAGGCGGTCGAATTCGCTGGGCGCCGGCCGACCCTCGGCAGTGACGAGTGGTGTGTGACCTGGAAGCTGTATTGGCCCGATGGCACGCCGCTACCGCACGCGGAGTGCCCGATGGCGCTGGCCCTGCGCGAAGGTCGTCCAATCCGCGATGCCGAGGCGGTGGCCGAACGGCCCGACGGTACCCGGGTTCCGTTCATACCCTATCCGACACCCTTGCGCGATGAGGAGGGAACGATCGTCGGCGCGATTAACATGCTCGTCGACATCACCGAGCGCAAGCAGGCGGAGACGCAGCAACGCATTCTGTTCAAGGAGCTCAATCACCGCGTCAAGAACAACATGCAGATGCTGCAGTCGCTCCTGCATCTCGCCGGAACGCAGACGCGCAGCGAGGAAGCGCGGAGGACACTGACCGACGCAAGTAATCGGATCGCGGCAATGGCAGCGGCGCAGCAGACGTTGTACGGTGCGGCCAACGCGACTCGCTTTAGCGCGCGACATTTCCTGGAGACTGTCTCCAATACTGTCCGACAGACGTTTTCAGGAAACGTCCAGATCGTGCTCGGGGCAGGCAATGCCGAGCTCTCCAACGACATCGCCATGCCGCTGGCGCTGATCCTGAACGAGCTCCTCACCAACGCCGTGAAACACGCATCGAATGGAAGCGGCGAAGCCAAAGTCCGCGTGGGGTTGGAGCAGCGCGAGCGTTCATACGTCCTTTACGTCGAGGACGACGGCCCCGGTTTTGACCTGAAGGAGGTTCGCGGCCGGTCATCCGGGCTCAGGCTTGTGGAGGGCCTTTCGCGTCAGTTGTGCGGCGAGCTTAAGGTAACGACCGGCGAACATACCCGCTGTTCTGTGCAGTTCCCGGGGGCCAGCCAGTGAAGCACGCGAGAGCGGCCATGCCCGGAACGGCTCAGCCAGCCGAGCGAGGGAGCGCGGGTCAGTTCCGGCCGCAGCTGGTGTTGGCGCGAGAGCCGTTCGGTGGCAAGGGCACGGACAAAGCCACTCGCGCACGCGTGCTCATCGTTGAGGATGAATATCTTGTCGCGCTGCAGATGGAGACCGAGCTGACCAACGCCGGCTTCGAAATCGTCGGCATCGCCAGCTCGGCAGACGAGGCCTCGGCTCTCGCCGCGGCACATTTGCCCGCGCTCGCCATCATGGATATTCGCCTGAGGGGCCCTCGCGATGGCGTTGAGGCTGCACTGGAACTCTTTGCCAAACATGGGATCCGCTCGCTGTTCGTGACCGCGCACTACGATCCCGATACGCGCCGTCGCGCTCAGCCTGCGGAGCCGATCGGCTGGCTTCCGAAGCCCTATTCCATGCCGTTGCTCATCGCGCAGGTGAGAGCAGCCTTGGCGAAAATTCGCGATGACGAGGCCTGAGGAGGTACCTGGGCCATCTAACCAGAGGCATGGCGAGAGTGTCGGCTCGCCGGCTCCAAGGCATCGCGCCTGCATCCGGCCGCGCGCCGAGCTGGATCGGTTTGAAACAGATCCGCGTGGCACGGCTCATGCCCAAGGCAAGTGTTGACGGTTCGTGTGTGCTCCACAGCGAGACATGAAGGGATCCGTACTCATGAGCGAGGCCGCAACTAGCCGCCCGGAACACTTATTTGCCGAGCACATCGCGACCGGCCGATCGGACTGGGTGATCAGTTGGATCACCGGTTTGCCAATTCAATATGTCAAGCAAGTGAGGAGGCAGCTGCTGAGTGCTCCAAAGCGGGGCGCAACGCCAGGACCAAAGGCAAAGATGGATCCACCAGTGCCGAAACCTGAAGGCGATTGCGACGCCGAAAAGGGGCCCGGTTTCGACATTGCCGACGCATGCGCCGCTCATCTAGCCGATCTCAAAGCTCATCACCCCGGTGGATGGCCATTCCTGCGCTTGCGGGCCGGCATTCCCGTCCGCCTCCCCCCGGCCGTGTCGATGGGCTACGGCTCGCCTGCCGCAATGTGCGCTGACCAGGGAGCCGCGCACCGTGGGCCGCGTAGCTCTGCACAATAAACGCCGCTGCGCGTTACCTCGGATAATTGGGGCACAGCACCTTGACCCAATCCGACGTCGCCCCGATCACAGCATGACCCCGACGCTTGAGCATCTTGTTGACGCTGAGCGCATCGAGCTCAGGCGCGCTAAATCACCTAAAGCGGTCATGCCGATGGTCACCCCTATTGGGCGGAAGGCCTTGGACGAGCACAAAGCCGAACGCGGCTGATTTATGATCCTCTTCCCCGTGCGGCTTGGCATGAAACCGCGTCGGGTCGCCGGTGAGATCGCCGGCGAGAGCGTCAATGGCCTCGGTGACGGCGCCGGCATCGCTCATATCGGTCGAAGCCAAACATCTCGGCACCCCCGCATTTGATCGTATTCTCCCGGGCGATGCGCAGCGCGTCGAGCAGGAAGGCTTCGTCAGCCGAGCTGAAGTGCGGGCGAAGGAGCCGTCGGATCATCGGAATGCCGCCAGTGTTCGTGATTCCCCAGGAAGGTAGTCAGAACATAAGGCGAACGCAATCTCGAGGGTTCGCCGGCAGAGACGATCAAACCCACTCGGAGCTGGGACCGGGGACGATGGGACGCTGGATCATTTCCGGAGTTCGCTACCAACGTGATCTGCGCCGGCAATTCCCAAAACTCGCTGAGGCATCCCTGGATGCGCGGAGAACGGCACATGCGAGCGCAAAGGCGTGATATCGAACCATTGGCCGTCAGCTCCTGCACCAACGGACATTGGTTTACGCTAGTGCGATATTTTTGTGTAGGGACAAATATTTAATCTGGAATGCTAATCCTAATGTGTGTAAAATCTATCCCGTTCACCTCTATCGGCAACTCGCACGAAATGAAAGCGTCCATTTCGACCGTCAAGTCCAAGGCGCTCGCGCAGGTCGGAGCTTTGCCCTTGACAACCGGCGAAGACGGCAGCGTCAGGGTTTTGCTCGTGACCTCGCGCGAGACAAGGCGATGGGTCATTCCGAAGGGATGGCCGATGAAGGATCGCAGGCCCTATGAAGCT
>JAFAME010000165.1 GCA_019233695.1 Methylobacteriaceae bacterium | reverse complement strand
AACATGGCGTTCGACTTTTCGGTCTGCTCGTATTAATTGGCGTTGAGAGTTACGAATTTTGTTAACCTCCCGACGGGGCATCTATTTCACTTTTGGCCACGCACTAACCGACTTGGCCCGCCCGCGATGCGTTGCCGAAAGGCTTCGCTGTGCCGCACGGCACAGCGAACGGGCCCTCTTGCTGATAGCAACAACAACGAACTGCGCTCGCTGGGCTTCCGCCCGTCACAGGGAGTTCGCAATTGACTTCGGCGGCGGATATGACACATCTGGTGCGGGTCCGGTCCCCAGCCTCCTGGGCATGAGGCTTTGCCTGAATCCGGGTCCGATCATCTACCAAGGAGAACCGACCATTCGCCGACCGATGAAAGCCGCACCGACTCCGCAGAAGGATGGGCCGCGCATTAACCGGGACATTCGTGCCCGAGACGTTCAAGTGATCGACGCCGAAGGACATAATCGGGGCGCCATGCCCCTGCCGGACGCGCTCCAGCTCGCCGAGGAGGCGGGCCTCGATCTGGTCGAGATCGTGCCGAACAAAGTGCCTCCCGTCTGCCGCATCCTTGACTACGGGAAATTCCGGTTTCTGGAGCAGAAGAAGGCCGCCGAGGCGCGCAAGAAGCAGAAGATCGTCGAGGTCAAGGAGATCAAGCTTCGACCGGGCATCGACAATCACGATTATGACACAAAAATGAAGGCCGTTCGCCGGTTCTTCGAGGAAGGCGACAAGGTCAAGGTCACCTTGCGCTTCCGCGGCCGCGAGATGGCGCATCAGGACCTTGGCTTCAAGCTGCTCGAAAGGGTCAAGGCTGAAACGGGAGCGATCGCCAAAGTCGAGGCCGAACCTTCGATGGAAGGCCGCCAGATGACAATGGTGTTGTCGCCGAAGTGACGCGGCCGCTTTCAGTCAAGGCGAAGTGCGACCTTCCGGAAATCTGCCGGAAATCTGATAGAGATGCTGTATCGCAAGGTGCGGCCGCTTCCGCCGCAGTGCGACCCGCCGGGTCTTCCGTTTTGACGCGATGAAGGGGCACCAATGAGCGCAGAGGCCGCAACGCTGCGCCGGGATTTGGCGGCTGCCTTCCGTCTGGCCGAAAAGTTCGGTTTCAGCGAGGGGATCTGCAACCATTTTTCGGCGGTGGTTCCCGGCGTTGAGGAACGCTATCTCATCAACCCCTATGGCGTGCACTGGTCGCAGATGCGGCCGCAGGATCTGGTGCTTCTCGACGGCGACGGCCGCATCGTCGAGGGCCGCGGTGAGGCCGAGGCGACCGCCCGCAACATCCACATTGCCGGACATCGCGCCAATCCGCGGCACGCCTGCATCCTGCACACTCATATGCCGTACGCCACGAGCCTCACCATGATCGAGGGTGGGCGCCTCGAAATGGCGCATCAGACCGCCGCGAGATTTCACGGCCGCCTTGCCTACGAGACGTTCGGGGGCATGGCGCTCGGCATGGAGGAAGGCGAGCGGCTTGCCGGCGCGGCCAGGTCGAACCCGCATGCCGATGTCTTCTTTCTCGAAAACCACGGCGTGACGGTATGCGGCGGTTCGGTCGCCCTGGCCTTCGACGATCTCTACTATCTGGAGCGCGCCTGTCGCCAGCAGGTGCTCGCCATGTCGATGGGGCGGCCTTTGAAACTGATCCCCGAGCCGCTGCTGGGGGAGACCGCGCGCCAGTACCGGCAGACCCTCGACGTGCTGGCGAACGAACATTTCAAGGCGCTTTTGCGCGTGCATGGGCTGGAGTAGGTCCGCTCTGCCGACGCTCAGGGGGAGGCGAAATAGGTCTCGATGAGGCGTTCGTAGATTGCCGCGAGCTTGTCGAGATCGGCGATCGGCACGCGCTCGTCGACGGCGTGAATGGTCTGGCCGACGAGGCCGAGCTCGATCACCGGGCAATAATCCTTGATGAAGCGCGCATCCGACGTGCCGCCGGTCGTCGAGAAAGTCGGCCGCCGCCCGGTCTCTGCCTCGACCGCGCCAGCTACGAGTTCGGCGAAGGGACCCGGAGCGGTCAAAAAGGCGGTCGCATTGGTCGGGTCGAAGTTCAGCTCGTAGCCGGCATCGCCGGCCGCGGCCGCAAGCCGGCTGCGAATCTCGGCCTCCAGGCTCTGGGGGGTCCACAGATCGTTGAAACGGATATTGAAGGCGGCTCGCGCCAGCGCCGGAATGACATTGCTTGCAGCATTGCCGACATCGACCGTGGTGATTTCGAGGTTCGATGGATCGAAATGCGGCGTTCCGTCATCGAGTGGGTTCTGCCTCAGGGCGACGAGCAGGCGAAGTAGGAGCGGGATAGGGTTCTGGGCAAGCTGCGGATAGGCGACATGGCCTTGCCTGCCGCGGACGACGATCTTGCCGTTGAGCGAGCCTCGCCGGCCGATCTTGATGGTATCGCCGAGGGTCTGGCGGCCCGTCGGCTCGCCCACAATGCAATGATCGAAGCGCTCGCCCCGCTCATGCGCCCAGGCGAGGAGCTTGGCCGTGCCATTGATCGCCGGCCCCTCTTCGTCACCGGTAATGAGGAACCCGATCGAGCCCTTCGGGGAGCCGTGCTTGGCGCGAAAGCCGAAGGCGGCGGCTGCCGCCGCCGCGATCCCACCCTTCATGTCGACCGCCCCGCGCCCCCAGATCATGCCTTCGGCGATCTCGCCCGCGAACGGTGCGAAGCGCCATGCGCTCATCTCGCCCGGCGGCACGACGTCGGTGTGCCCGGCAAAGAGGAGGCAGGGCCGGTCGGTGCCGATGCGGGCATAGAGGTTCTGTACGTCCGGCGTGCCGGCCTCGGCAAAGCTCATGATCGAGGTCGAAAATCCGGCCGACCTCAATAGTCCCTCCAGGTAGTGAAGCGCGCCGCCTTCCTGTGGCGTCACCGAGGGGCAGCGGATGAGCGCCTGAGCGATCGTGGATGCGGTGGGAAGTTCAGTCATTCGGGCCTGCCGGGGCCGGCACCTCGCCCGGCATGAAGCCGAGCTCGACGAGGTTCCAGAGGGTGACTGCGGCAAGGACCACGTCGGCGAGCGTCGCGAGCCAGAGCGGGAAAATCCCGCCGGTCGGCGGCTGCAGGAAGTGCAGGGCGGCATCAACGAACCCGACCGCCGGCAGCGCCAGGGCCAAGACGGCGGGCCGGCCGCGGTCGCGAAAGCGTTTGGCGCTGAGAAAATAATAGCAGGTGGCAAGCAGCATCGTGGCCATCACGAAAAGCCCGGTCAGGCCCACCTTTGCCAGGTAGCCTGTCCGGTTGAGGGCGGCTTGCGCCACGAGAAGTACGGCAAAAGCGCCGATCAGGATCAATGTCCCCGCGGCCCACGTCGACCTGTCGATCGTGCCGCGATCCTGACGGAACAGAAAGCGAAAATTTGCCGGCGAGACCTGGCCCGCCATCACAATCGCAAAAGCTCGTTGATGCCGGTCTTCGTCCGCGTCTGGGCGTCGACCGTCTTGACGATGACGGCGCAGTAGAGCGAGGGGCCGGGCGCGCCGTCCGAAAGTGGCTTGCCCGGCAGGTTGCCCGAAACGACGACCGAGTAGGGCGGGACATAGCCGACATGCAGCTTTCCAGTCGTCCGATCGATGATCTTGGTCGAGGCGGAGATGAACACTCCCATGGCAATGACCGAGCCTTCCCCGACGATCACGCCTTCCACCACCTCCGAGCGCGCGCCGATGAAACAATTATCCTCGATGATGGTCGGATTGGCCTGCAGCGGCTCGAGGACGCCGCCGATGCCGACGCCGCCCGAGAGGTGCACGTGCTTGCCGATCTGTGCGCAGGAGCCCACCGTCGCCCAGGTGTCGACCATGGTGCCGGAATCGACATAGGCGCCGAGATTGACGAAGGAGGGCATCAGGATCACGCCGGGGGCGATGAACGCGGAGCGGCGCACCAGTGCGCCCGGAACGACGCGAAAGCCCGCAGCGCGAAAGCGTTCGTCTCCCCACGCGTCGAACTTCGAGGGCACCTTGTCCCACCATGAGGTGTCGCCTGGCCCGCCTGGGATCATCGACATGTCGTTGAGGCGGAACGAAAGAAGGACCGCCTTCTTCAGCCATTGATTGACTTTCCACGCTTGCGGGCCGGACGCGCCGGGGGTTTTTTTGGCAACGCGCGCCTTGCCCGAATCGAGAAGCTCAAGCGCCGCCTCGACCGCCTCGCGCACCTTGCCCCTGGTGCCGATCCCGATATTGGCGCGATCCTCGAAGGCGGCGTTGATGGCGGATTCAAGCTCGGCGGGCGACATGGGAACCGTTGATGGGCTATGGGCGGCGAGGTTTGGGCGGGGCGCAACACAAAGTCAATCGCCCTGTCGGAAGGTGAGCGGGGAGGCGCAAGCGTCTCGCCCGGGGCTGCTTCTGGGGAAGGTGGGGGAAGGGGGGAAAGGGCACAGGCCGCTGTGCGAGCCATTTCGCCATCGCCAGCGCGCCGTCGAAATTGGCTAGCATGGCGCTGCTCAGCCATCCATCGTTTGTTGCCGAGCGGGGATCGGCTGCGCATCCTCCACAAGCGCCTTGGCAAAAGCTCGCATATCTCTTTAGACTTGAAGCATCTGCGGTCGGGAAGCGGGTGCCGTGCCATCCGCGCCGGACGCGTCGAGCAAGGGGGGTTGCAAGTGACGCTCTCACGTCGTGAAGCGCTCGGCCTCGGCGCCGGCGGTGTGTTGGCGGGCCTGCTCGCCGGGCGCGCCCGGGGGCTGGCTGCCGCCGGGGACACGCTGACGATTGCCTACAACGTCAACCTGCCGAGCTTCGATCCGACGGTCGGCCCTTCGGCGGTCAACCCGACCATCCAGGCCATCTATCGGTCCGTCTTCGACCAGTTCATCGGTCAGAAGCCTGATCTGAGCTTCGAGCCCGGCCTCTTGACGGCTTGGGACTGGAACGCGGATCGCACCAAGATCTGGATGGATGTGCGCCAGGGCGTGACCTGGCACGACGGCTCCCCCTTCGGGCCGGAAGACATCGTCTGGTCTCTGCAGCGCGCCGGCAAGAAGGAAACCGGCAACCCCATTCAGTTCACCTGGTCGACCATCGGCAACTTCAAGGTCGACGGCAATCGGGTGACGGCCGACGTCCTGCAGTTCGATCCGACGATCTTCAAGTGGATGGCGTTCCTGACCGGCTATGTCCTGCCGAAGGCCTTCTACGAGAAGGTCGGCCCGCAGGGCTTCGAGAAGAAGCCGGTCGGGACCGGGCCGTTCATGGTCGATGCCTACGAAGGCAACGCCTTCCTGCGCCTCAAGGCAAACCCCAATTACTGGGGCGGCAAGCCGGCCTTCGAGACGGTCGTCTTCAAGTTCATCCCGGATGCGACTAGCCGTGTCGCCGAGATCGAGAGCGGCTCGTCCGACGTGACGCTCGAAATCCCTTACGAGGAATTCGATCGCCTGAAGCTGAAGTCCGGCCTTGCCGGCGTCGCCACGCCGATTTCCGACATCGGCATGATCTTCGTCAACAGCGATGGGCCGATGCAGGACAAGAACGTCCGCCTCGGCGCCCATCACGCCATCGACAAGCAGGCGATCGTGTCGCGGCTCTTGCGCGGCTATGGGGTTCCGATCGATACGCTGGAAGCGCCGGAGTATCTCGCTTTCGATCCCTCGATCAAGGTCGGCTACGATCCCGACAAGGCAAAGGCGCTCCTGGCCGCAAGCGGCTATTCGCCCGACAAGCCGATCAGGTTTACCATCCAGACGACGCGCGGCTACAAGCCGAAGGACTACGAGATGATCCAGGCGATCGTCGGCATGTGGCGCAAGGTCGGCATCGACGCGCAGATCGAAGTCTACGAGATCGCCAAGCATTTCGAGTTGCGCATGGGCCACAAGCTTGCGCCGGCCGCCTTCTACAATTGGGGCAATGCCATCGCCGATCCCACGACTTCGACCGGCTTTGCGATGTTCGGACCTTCGCCGCATTCAAGCTGGAAGACGCCCGACGTCGATGCCAAGATCGGGCCGCTATGGGGCGAGAAGGATGAGCAAAAGCGCATCGCCGGCTGGAAGGCGGTCGACCGCTACGTCGCCGAGGAGGGCTACGTCATCCCGCTGCTGCAATATGCGCAGCCGATCGTCTACAAGACGAGCCTGAAAGTGACGCCGAACAAATCGGGTGCCCTGCAGCCGACGCTCGTCGCCAAGGCGTGACGCGGCCGCCGCGCGGCGCTCGCCGGCATTTCGGGCGCTTTCGGGGCGGTCCGCCGCGGGCCTGAGCCATGCTTGCTGCCATCGTCCTCAGACGATCGCTGATGACGATCGTGACACTGTTCGGCGTCGCCATCGTCGTGTTCCTCTTGCTGCGCGTGGCGCCCGGCGACCCCATCGCCATGATGATCTCGCCCGGCGCCGGACCCGACGATGTGGCGGCCCTGCGGGCGCGCTACGGCCTCGATGCTCCGCCGCTCATCCAGTTCTGGATCTGGCTGCACGGTATCCTGATGGGCGATTTCGGTACGTCGATCTCGCTACGCCTCGACGTCCTCTCCCTGCTCGCCGAGCGTCTGCCCGCGACGCTCGAGCTGAGTGGTCTTGCCCTCGCTCTCGGGGTCTTCCTGGGTGGCGCAATTGCAGTCATTGCAACGCTGTTGCGGCGCAGCTTCGTGGCTGGCCTGATCGACGCCGTCAACGGCTTGCTTCTCGCCGTGCCGGATTTCGTCTGGGCCCTGGCCTTCGTGCTCGTCCTCGGCGTGCTGATCCCGGTTCTGCCGCTCTCGGGGCGCATCGACCCGGCACTCGAAACAACCTTCGTGACCCGATTCTATCTCGTCGAAAACCTCGTCTCGGGGCGGCTGGCGCTTGCCGGTGACATCCTGCGCCACATGGCGATGCCCAGCTTGGCGCTCGCGCTGCCGCTCGCCGCCGTGATCGCCCGCATTCTCAAAGAGGCACTCGCCGAGGCGATGCAGCAGGACTACGTGCTGCTCGCCCGCGTGAAGGGATTTTCGGAGCTTCGTCTCGTCCTCGGCGAGGCGCTGCGCAACGCCGTCGGACCGACCCTTGCTCTGACCGGCGTGCAGTTCACCTTCCTGATCGGTGGCACCGTGATCGTCGAGCGCATCTTCTCCTATCCCGGCATCGGCAACATGGCGATCGATGCCGTCATCAATCGCGACCTGCCGCTCATCCAGGGCTTGGTGCTGGTGTTCGGCCTCATGTTCCTGGTCGTGAACCTCGTGATCGATCTCGCGGTCGTGGCCTTAAACCCGAAGCTTCGGCATGGCTGACGCCCTCGTCGACGCGCCGGCGAGCGATCCGCCTCCGATTCCATCGGGTCGGCTGCCGGCGCCTCGCGCTCACGACACAATGCGCGCCCTTGTCGGCGACCCAAAGGTCGTCTGTGCCGGCGGTTTCCTGCTGCTTCTCGCTCTCGTGGCAATCCTGGCTCCTTTGGTCGCCCCGCATGACCCCCTGGAACAGGACCTGATGCTGGCGACCGTTCCCCCGGCAGGGTTTTCCGGCGCCGATCCGGCACATCTTCTCGGCACCGACGGGCTCGGGCGCGACGTGCTGTCGCGGCTCATCTTCGGCAGCCGCATCGCGTTGACGGTGGCGCTCGTTGCGGCGGCGATCGCCGCGCTCGCGGGAACCCTCCTCGGCCTGCTCGCGGGGTATTTCGGCGGTATCATCGACGCCCTCGTCTCCCGACTCGTCGAGATCTGGATGGCCTTTCCCCCGGTCCTCTTGTCAATCCTCGTCGTTGCAATCCTCGGCTCCGGCATTCACTCCGTCATCGTCGCCATTGCGATCATCGACTGGACGCGGTTTGCCCGTGTCGTTCGCGCCGACACCATGGCGCAGGCCGAGATGGACTATGTGACGGCGGCAAGGACCATGGGCTTTGCCCGAGCCGCCATCCTCTTTGGCGAGATCCTGCCGAACGTCACGCCGCTTCTGATGGCGCTGGTGTCGCTCGAAATGGGCATCGCCGTCATCGTCGAGGCGATCCTGTCCTTCGTCGGCCTCTCCGTCTCTTCCGACACGCCGACCTGGGGCGGCATGATCGCCGAGGGCCGCCAGATCATCCATCAGGCTTGGTGGGTCTTCGCGGCCCCGCTCGTAGCTCTTTTTCTCACTGTGCTGGCCTTCAACCAGCTGGGCGAGGGCCTGCGACGCGCGCTCGACCCGGTGATGCGCCGATGAGCCCGCCGCTCCTGTCGATAGCCGGGCTTCGCGCAAGGCGTCGCGACCGGTCGGCGCAGCCGATCCTGCGCGATGTGTCGCTGACGCTGGCGGCGGGCGAGGTGCATGGCATCCTCGGCGAAAGCGGCGCCGGCAAATCGACGGTTGCCAAGGCGATCCTTGGCCTCGTGCCGCGCGGCATTCGCATCACCGACGGGCGCATCCTGCTCGATGGCCGAAATCTCCTTGCGCTCGACAGCCGCAGCCTGCGCCGCATCCTCGGCGCCGAGGCAGCCCTCATCCCGCAAGACCCGTCGACCGCCCTCAATCCGGGGCGGCGCGTCGGCGCCCAGCTGACGGATGGGCTCAGGCTCTGGCGCGGCCTCTCTGCAGCTGCGGCAGACAGGCGGGCGCTCGCCCTCCTCGAAGAAGTGCAGATTCGGGAACCGGCCCGTGTGATGTGGCTCTATCCGCACGAGCTTTCGGGCGGCATGCGCCAAAGGGTCCTCATTGCAGCTGCTTTTGCGCTCGAACCCAAGCTCGTCATCGCCGATGAGCCCACGACCGCTCTCGACGTCACCGTGCAGAAGCAGATCCTGCGCCTCATCCGCGTCATGCAGACGCGCCATCGCACCGCCGTCCTGTTCGTCACCCATGCCCTCGGCGTTGCTGCCCAGATCTGCGATACGCTTTCGCTTCTCTTCATGGGCAAGGTGATGGAGCAGGGCCCGGCCGCGGACATCCTGCTGGCGCCGCGCCACGCCTATACGCGCGCGCTGCTCGCGGCCAATCCGCGCCACGATCGGCCAGCCAGCAGCCCCGAGCCTATTCCGGAACCGGTGATCGCCGCCTGCAAAGCCGAAGTGGCGGCCGCCGATCGTGCGGACGCCGAGGATGGCTGAACCGCTGATCGAGGCGAGGGGCCTCGTCGCCGGCTACGCCGGCCGCCGCGGGCTGGCGGCGCGCCGATCGGCATCAGCGCCGGTGCTGCACGGCATCGACGTTGCGGTCGGGCGCGGCGAGGTCGTCGGCATCGTCGGCGAATCCGGATCGGGCAAGACAACGCTCGGGCGCGCACTTCTGAGGCTGATCGCGCCGCTCGCCGGCGCCATCCGCTTCGACGGCGTCGACATTACCGGCTTTGACGAAGCCGCCCTGCGGCCGCTGCGCCGGCGCATGCAGATGATCTTCCAGGATCCGATGCTGTCGCTCAATCCGCGCCGGCGCATCGGCCGGGCGCTGACCGACCCTCTGCTGTTGCATCGCCGGGCTGCGAATCGCCGTGTTGCCGAGAGGATGGTGACGGCGCTGCTTGAGCGCGTCGGCCTGCCGACGGCGGTTCTCCAGTGCTACCCGCACGAATTGTCGGGCGGCCAGAGGCAGCGGGTCGGCATCGCCCGCAGCATCGTGCTTGAACCGGAATTCGTGCTGGCCGACGAGATCGTGTCCGGCCTCGACGCCTCGACGCAGGCCCAGGTGCTGAAGCTGCTCGGCGAGCTCAAGCGAAGCATGAGCCTGTCGATCGCCTTCATCAGCCACGATCTGTCGGTGGTACGGGCCGTGTGCGATCGGGTCTATGTCATGGCTCAGGGCGTCATTGTCGAAGAGGGCGCAAGCGATGCTCTGTTCCAGGCGCCGCGCCACGCCTATACGCGCGCCCTGATCGACGCCATTCCCTTGCCGGTGCCCGATCCGAATTGGTTGAGCCAGGCGTAAGCGCCCCCGAGCGGATCGGGTCGGAAAAGCCTCTCTTCTGCTGGGGTTTTTGGCTAGGTTGGTCGGCGTCTGACAGGCCCGCGTCGAGGGCACTGGCAAAGAGGGATCATGCACGTCATCCGGCGCGCCATCGAGGCCATGGAGGATTCGCCCATCATCGAGGTGTGGCGGATGGGCTTTTCCACGCCCGACGTGATCGGCCTTTGGGCCGGTGAGCCTGATCTGCCGACGCCGCAATTCATCTGCGAGCCCGCCATGACGGCGCTGTTCGCCGGCGAGACCTTCTATTCGCAGAATCGCGGCATCCCGCCGCTCCGCGCCGCGCTCGCCGGCTATCTGCGCAGGCTCTATCGCGTCGAGGTCACCGACGAGCGCATCGCGATGACCTCCTCGGGCATGAACGCGGTCACGCTGGTTGCCCAGGCGGTCATCGAGCCCGGCGATGCAGCGGTCGTTGTGACGCCCTCATGGCCGAATATCGTTCGCGCGCTCGCCGTTGTCGGCGCCCGTGTCGACGAGGTCGCGCTGATCGCGGGGCCTGCCGGGTGGCGGCTCGATCTCGATCGGCTGTTCGCTGCCTGCCGGGCGCGCACGAAACTCATCTATTTCGCCTCGCCGGCCAATCCGACCGGCTGGATGCTGGAGCCGCCGCAGGCGCAAGACCTTCTCGATTTTGCCCGGCAGAACGGCATCGCGATCCTCGCCGATGAAGTCTATCACCGCCTCGTCTACGACAGGCCCGTTGCCGTCTCGATGCTGGAGATCGCCCGCCAGGACGATCCTGTGTTCATCGTCAACAGTTTCTCGAAGTCCTGGGCGATGACCGGCTGGCGCATGGGCTGGCTGATCTATCCGGCAGGCTGCAGCGATGCCTTCGAGAAGCTCATCCAGTTCAGCACCAGCGGCGGCCAGGCCTTCCTGCAGCATGGCGCGATTGCAGCCTTGCGAGACGGGGAACCCTTCGTCCGCCACTTCGTCGCGCGATGCCGCGCGGGACGCGATATCGTCAACGCGCGGCTCGCGGCAATGCCGCGGGCGAGGGTCGTTCCGAACCGCGCCTCCTTCTATTCGATGTTCGAGGTCGAGGGCATGGCCGACACCCTGCAGTTCTGCAAGCGCGCGGTGACCCGGGCGAAGGTCGGAATGGCGCCCGGCATCGCCTTCGGCAAGGGCGCCGAACGGCTGGTGCGCATCTGCTATGCCAAGAGCCCGGAATTGCTGCACGCCGCTATGGATCGGCTGGCGCCGTTCGTTGCCGACTACCGGGAGGCATGAACCTTCTGCTAGACCATCGTTTCCATGAAACCGATCATGTCATCCCGGAAGCGCGAAAGCGCTATTCGGGGTCAGCGCCAGATCCCGGCTCTCCGCTTCGCTCCGGCCGGGATGGCAGCATATGATGCGAACCAAGGAGACGCTCAACCAGGTGTTTTGGGCGCCGCCCGGGGCGCAGT
This sequence comes from Methylobacteriaceae bacterium, assembly GCA_019233695.1. Lineage (GTDB taxonomy): Bacteria > Pseudomonadota > Alphaproteobacteria > Rhizobiales > Beijerinckiaceae > JAFAME01. Next base: position 5,039 of record JAFAME010000165.1, on the reverse strand, counting down.
TCCTGCCGGCCAGCCCCGTGGTCTTGCACCTTAGGCCGGCGTATCGGGGGAGATGTCACATGTCGAAACTGAGCCGCCGCACGCTGGTCCTCACCGCGCCGCTTCTTCTTTCAGCGACGCTGATCGCTCCGGCGCGCGCCGCCGGCAAGCTCGTGGTGGGCTCCTATCCGGCAAATCCCCCATGGGAGAACAAGGACAAGAACGGCGAGTTCGAGGGTTTTGAGGTCGAGCTCGTCAAGGAGATCGGCAAACGCCTCGGGCTTGATGTCGAGATTTCCGACTACGGCTTCCAGGCGCTGTTTGCGGCGACGAGCTCGGGGCGCATCGATGCGGCGATCTCCTCGATCACCATCACCAAGGAGAGGCTCAAGAACCAGGCCTTCACGCAGGGCTACTACGACAGCGACGCGGCTCTTGCCGTGCGCAAGGATTCCAAGATCAAGGCGCTCGCCGACACCAAGGGCGCAGCGATGGGGGCGATTTCAGCCTCCGTCGGCGAGAAGTGGATCAAGGACAATACGGAGAAGTACGGGTTCGGCGACTACAAGGGCTACAACACGCAGGAAGCCCTGCTGCTCGATCTCGAGGCCGGCCGCATCGGCGGCGCGATCGGCGACATCACGGGCTTCCAGTTCGCCTTCCTGAAAATGACCGACCTCACCGTCGCCGAGCGCATCTCGACTGGCGAAGAATACGGCATCATGATGCCGAAGGGCAGCCCGCTCCTCGGCAAGGTCAACGATGCGATCACCGTGCTCAAGAAGGAAGGCTTCATCGCCAGCCTCTACAAGAAGTGGCTCGGCGTCGATCCCGATCCGAACGGCTCGAGCGTACAGGAGCGCCCGCTGCCGCAGGCCTAGACCGCCGTTTCCCTCAGGCCGACCTTTCGCGGGAAGCCGGTCTGGCGATTAGAGCGGCCGCTCATCCCCGCGAAGTCGCATAGGCGCCAGCTTTGAGCTGAACTGAAGGGCCCCAACCGTCATGCCCGGGCCTGTCCCCACAAGGGCGGGCATGACGGTGGGGGCCTTCAATTCAATCCCATCTCAGCGCCTATCCGCCCAGGAAGGATCGAGGGGTTCAAAATGGAATCGCGGCTGTCATTGCGGGGAGCGCAGCGACGAAGCAATCCAAAAGTCGCCCTCGGGTGCTGGATTGCCTCGCTGTGTTCGCGATGACGCAGCAACAAGCGCTTGCATTCGCTTCGTTTGTATGATGTATTTCACCTTATGTCGGAGCAAGACGCCGGAAAGAAGATTCGCTCTGTGGCCGCGCGGGGGCGAAAGCCCGTGGCGCGGTCCGTGCTCGCCAAGCTTGTCGAGGATATCGCCTCGGGCCGGTTTGCCGAAACCACGCTGCTGCCGAGCGAAGCCGAACTCAGCCGGCGCTTCGAGGTGAGCCGGACCGCATTGCGTGAAGCCATGCGCCACCTCGTGGCGCTCGGTCTGATCGAGCCCCGGACGCGGGCGGGCACGGTCGTTTTGCCGCGCAGCCGGTGGAACCGGCTTGACCCGATGATCCTTGCAGCCGAGCTGCGCCTGGCGCCCACGCCCGAGGTGGCCGATCAGCTGTTCGAGGCCGTGTTCTTTCTCATGCCCAAGGCTGCAAGCCTTGCGGCCGAGCGCGCCAGCGCCGGCGAGGTCGCAGCCTTGGAGCAGGCTCTCGCCGTGGCACGGACCCCCGCCGAGCAGCGCCAGGCGCTCGTGGCCTTCCACGCCGCATTGTTCCAGGCCACCGGCAACTGGGTCTTTCGCCAATTCTCGAGCCTGATCGACACGGCGCTTGCCGAGAGCTTCCAGCTGGCGGAAGGCGAGGAGGCGGCGTTCGAGCGCAACGCCAAATGGCTGCGCGCCATTCTCGAAGCGATCCGCCTGCGGCGGCCGGACGAGGCGCGCGCCGCCATGAAGAAGCTCGTCGGCCTGCGCCGCGCGGACCTTGCCGGCGCAACACGGTTCCGTGTGCCGAAGGCAGATGGCAAGGCCGCACGATCGGGCGCCTTACCCAAACGGGAGCAACGCTGATGCGTCGATCCGAGGTCAACAGCTATCTGCGGCAGGCCCAGGCGCTGTTCGACGAATATCGCTTCAAATTGCCGCCATGGGCGACCTGGTCGGCCGAGGAGTGGCGTCGGCACCCAGACGTTGCGAGCCACTGCAGCCGCCACCAGATGGGCTGGGACATCACCGATTTCGGCTTCGGCCGCTTTGCCGAGGAGGGGCTCGTCCTGTTTTGCGTCCGCAACGGCATCCAGGGCGATCCGACGACGGTTCCCTATGCCGAAAAGCTTCTCGTCGTGCGCGAGGACCAGTCGGCGCCGTTCCACTATCACAAGGTCAAGATGGAAGACATCATCGTGCGCGGCGGCGGCAATCTGATCATCGAGCTCTACAACACCGGCGTGAACGGGGAGGAGCTCGACGCGCCCGTCACCGCCCTGCTCGACGGCATGCGGCGGACCGTCGCGCCGCGCGAGCCTGTCCGCCTGACGCCGGGCCAGAGCATCACCTTGCCGCGCGGTCTCATGCACCGCCTCGCCGGGGAAAAGGGCCGCGGCATGGTCTTCCTCGGCGAAGTCTCGCAGGTCAACGATGACCTCAACGACAATTTCTTCGAAAAGCCGGTCGGCCGTTTCGCCAAGATCGAGGAGGACGAGCCGCCGCTCTTTCCGCTGTGGAACGAGCTCGCGAAACTGTCGTCCTGATCGGCGGGGCCTTTAATCCGGCGCCGGATTCCGCTCTCCGCTTCGCTGCGGCCGGGATGACGCCAAACCAGCTACACCGGCTGGCGGCGATCGAACTGGCCGGTCTTGCGAAAACGGTAGAGATACGAGGGGACGATGACATCGATCGGCGTCGGATCGATGCCGAGGCCTTCGAGCGTGCGCCGGTCGCGCGCCGCCTCGGGAGAGACCAGCGTGTCGCGCCTGAGCAGCCGCACCTGATCGCGCGTCATGACAAGCATTTTCGGAAACATCCCGAACGAGATCGTGGTGGCGATTTCGGTCGCGAGCGCCGGTACGTAATGGGCAATTGCGAAGGGGATCGGCACGAACAGGCGCCTGCGGCCGGTCACGGCGCAGATATAGGCGAGGATGTCGCGAAACGTCTTCACCGCCGGCCCGCCGAGCTCGTAAGGCTCGCGCGCCGGGGCGGCTCCGTCGAGCGCACGCGCGGCGGCCTCGGCGACATCGCCCACGAACACCGGCTGGAAGCGCGTCGCGCCACCGCCGATGAGCGGCAGGAACGGCGATATGCGGGCAAGCGCGGCAAAGCGGTTGAAGAAATCATCCTCCGGCCCGAACACGATCGAGGGCCGCAGGATGGTTGCCTCCGCAAAGGCGTCGCGGACCGCCGCTTCGCCGCGTGCCTTGCTGCGCGCATAGTGTGCATCCGAGGAAGGGTCGGCGCCGAGCGCGGAGACGTGGACCAGCGCCTTGACGCCAGCGTCGGTCGCGGCGCGGGCAACGGCGCGGGCGCCGAAGACGTGGACGGCCTCGAAATTCTGCCGGCCGCGGTCCGCAAGCACGCCGACTAGGTTGACGGCGGCATCGGCGCCGCGCAGCGCTGCCGCGACCGAGGCCGGATAGCGCAGGTTCGCCTGCACGGCATGGACTTGCCCGACCCGGCCCAGCGGCTGGAGGTGCATCGCCAGATGCGGGCGCCGCACGGCGGCACGAACGCGCCAGCCGCGCTTGGTGAGCGCGCGCACCACATGACGGCCGATGAACCCCGATCCGCCGAAAACCGTCACCAGCCGAGTCTCGCTGACAGGGGTTTCGATCATGCGTGCGTCTCCAGGGTCGTGCGCCGACCCTTAGTCAAACGCGCGGCAGCTGTACAGGGGCATCCGGGCCGCGCCGCACCCGCTGCGGTAATTGACAAGCCGCCGCCGCGGCCCTTATGAAGCGCTCCCGATGCCCAGATGGCGGAATTGGTAGACGCGCTGGTTTCAGGTACCAGTGGTGAAAGCCGTGGAGGTTCGAGTCCTCTTCTGGGCACCAATCAAGCCGTGTAAATGATTAATTTTCATACGCTAATTGACAGGCATGAGAAGCCTTCCCTAGTGGCTGAGAGGATTTGAGGCGAACATTGGCGAATTGCGGCGGACTGACGCAAGGGCGTTCGCAGGCCCCGCAGCGTGCGGATCGGCGCGGCGGGCGGGATCACAGCAAACGCGCAAACCCTGGGCGAAGGCCGATCGCCCTTCACGGTTGCCGACGACAGGGTGCCCTCGGTCACCTCAGCGTCATCATCGGGCGGAATCGAATCCTGCACGATGGCGAGCGCGTTCTCTGCCGTGTCCGTCAGGACGGCGTAGAACAACGAGAAGCGGCCGCCCGCGACAGATGGATCAATGCGAACGACGCGCACTACGTAAGCCTTGAGTTTGTCATGATCGATCATTTTGAGCGCCGGGACTGAGGCGGGAGCGTCGATGCGCACCGGCGAGGTACTGCTGGAATTGCGCTGCTTGCCGACCACGAAACCGGAGTCTCGCGAACGTGTTAGTTCTTGATCAGGCCGCGTGGGATCGTCGAGAAGCTACGCTTCCTTTGACGACGATCTGGGCCAATTGGAGATGGATGCATGAAGACTGACGGGCGCTGCCATTGTGGCCAGATTACCTTCGAGGCGGAGGTCAATCCTGATGACGTGACCATCTGCCACTGCACCGACTGTCAAAGGTTCAGCGGTTCGGCATTTCGCACAAGCGTCCCCGTGCCGGTTGAACTCTTCGTGCTCCTGAGCGGCACCCCGAACAGCTATGTCAAAACGGCCGAAAGCGGCAACCAGCGCCGCCAAGCCTTCTGCGGAAATTGTGGAACGGCCATCTACGCGTGCGCGGCGGACAGCCCGCAAAGCTACTCTCTACGCGTGGGAACGCTTAGACAGCGGGCCGCCCTTATACCGCGGCGACAAATCTGGCGCCGCTCTGCGCTACCGTGGGTGAATGAGGTTTCGGTCATGCCAGCGAGCGAAAAACAGTAGCGCGCTGGGACGCCAGTTTGCGACGCCCGCTCCGAGACTTGAGCGCCGCCGTGA
>JAFAME010000111.1 GCA_019233695.1 Methylobacteriaceae bacterium | reverse complement strand
TCTCATCGATGACATCTTCGGCTTCGACCGGCAGCCCTTCGCGACCCATCATCAAGGGCCACAATGAGAATTCGTTGAGCAGGCCCATAAATTGGTGAGCCGCGAGCGTCGGGTGGCGGCAATCCAGGATCCCCATAGTCGTCAGATGCTCAAGATAGCGCGCGAATCGCTCGGTCTGAGGGTCCATGACGGCCGCAAATTCTTCGGCTATCCAGGGGAACTCGCGCGAATCGGCCACCACCATGCGGAGGAATCCCAGGTATTCGGGGTGTTTGTGGAGCTCCAAAATCGTTCGGGCGATCACACGCAGGACTTCCTCGACGTCACCGCGGGTTTCGATCCCGGGTGGGAATGCGTCTTCGAGTTGGCTCGCCACGCCGAGGAGCATTTCCCGGAAGATCTCTTCCTTGTTGGTGAACTGATTGTAGAGCGTTCGCCGAGCGACCCCCGCCGCCGCGGCGAGGTCATCCATGCTCACGGAGCCGAAGCCCCGTTCCAAAAATAGGCGCTGGGCAGCCTCAACGATCGCCTCACGCGAGCCGCCGCGCCGCGCTTTGGTAGCGACCTCGTTTGAACTTTTGTGAAGTTCCATTCAAATCCCCTATTGCACTCATCAGTGCATCACTATATACTGCACCGTGCAGTGCAGGCAAGCCCTTTCAGCGAACCGCATCGACCCGGCTCGCCTGCGCCCCAAGCCGGGTCAATGCGACAGAAGGCAAGCCAATGATCAAATCTCAGATCCTGGCGGTTGCGATAGTGGCCGTCGCCCTTGCGGGCTGCGAACAGTCGAAACCGCTCGCCGTCGGGGCCCGTCCGGTCCGGACAATCACCGTCGAGCGGCGCGCCGAAGGCGAGACCGTTTCCCTGACGGGCCAGGTCAAAGCCAAGGACGAGGTCAGCCTCGCCTTCCGCCTCGACGGACGCATGATCGAGCGGCTCGTCAATGTCGGCGACGTGGTCACGGCGGGTCAGGTTATCGCCCGCCTCGACGCGCAGAACCAGCAGAACGCGCTGCGCACGGCACAGGCGAATCTCGCCGCCGCCGAGGCGCAGCTGACCCAGGCGCGCCTCACCTTCGAGCGCCAGCAGGAGCTCAAGAAGAATGGCTGGACGCCGCAGGCGAAGTTCGATGAAGCTCAGCAGAGCTTGCTGGTTGCCCAGGCGCAGGTCGATTCCGCTCACGCCCAGCTGCGCACTGCGCAGGATCAATTGAGCTACACAGTCGTTTCGGCCGATGCCCCTGGGGCCGTTACCGCGGTCGGGACGGAGCCGGGCGAAGTGGTCCGGGCAGGGCAGATGATCGTGCAGCTCGCCCGCAAAGGCGGACGCGATGCCGTCTTCGACGTGCCAGAGGAGCTCATTCGGACAGGGCCGCGCGATCCGCTCATCGAGATTGCGCTGACGAATGATCCAAAGGTGAAGGCGACCGGCCGCGTGCGGGAAGTAGCGCCCCAGGCGGACGCGGCGACACGGACGTTCCAGGTGAAGGTCGGAATCACCGATCCGCCTGACGAGATGCGATTGGGATCGACGATCATTGGCCGCATCAAATTGCCGGCACCTGCTGGTGTGGTTGTTCCGGCCAGCGCGCTCACCCAAGCGAACGGAAACCCGGCCGTGTGGATCGTCGATCCGCAGAGCGAAACCGTGTCGCCGCGCAAGGTCGATGTCCTTCGCTACGATCCCGCCTACGTCGTGGTCTCGCAGGGACTCGAGTCGGGCGAAATCGTCGTGACCGCCGGCGTGCAGTCGCTGCATCCCGGCCAGAAGGTCCGTCTGCTGGGAGCTGCGTCATGAAGAGCTTCAACCTCTCCGCATGGTCGCTCAGGCATCGCGCCCTTGTGACCTATTTCATGCTTGTTATCGCGGTCGCGGGTGTCTGGTTCTATTTCCGGCTCGGGCGCAGCGAAGATCCGGACTTCACCGTCAAGACCATGGTCGTGCAGGTCGAATGGCCGGGTGCCACGGTCAGCGATACGCTCGAACAGATCACGGACCGTATCGAGCGCAAGCTGCAGGAGACGCCGAGCCTCGACTACCTGAAGAGCTTCACGACCGGGGGCAAGGCAACGATCTTCGTGAATCTGAAGGATTCGACGCCGCCAGCGCAGGTGCCCGACATCTGGTACCAGGTGCGCAAGAAGATCGGCGACATCCGGGCGATGCTGCCGCAAGGGATCGTCGGTCCCGGCTTCAACGACGAGTTCGGCGACACATACGGCATCGTTTACGGCTTCACCGCTGACGGGTTTACCCACCGCGAACTGAGGGACTACGTGGACGATGTCCGCAAGCAGCTCCTGCAGCTGCCCGACGCCTCGAAGATCGATGTTTTGGGCGCTCAGGACGAGCGCGTTTACGTGGAATTCTCGACCGAGCAATTGGCTGGGCTGGGCATCCAGCGCTCGGCCCTGCTCGCCGCGTTGCAGGCCCAAAATTCGGTCACGCCTGCAGGCGTCGTGCAGACGGCGGGCGAGAAAATCCTGGTGCGCGTCTCCGGATCGTTTCGCTCCGAAGAAGACATCCTGGCCGTCAATTTCGTGGCGAACGGCCGCATCATCCGCATGGGCGATATCGCCCATATCACGCGTGGGCCGGCCGATCCGGCGCAGCCGATGTTCCGGGTCAACGGACGCGACGCCATCGGGCTCGCCATTTCCATGCGCAAGGGGGGCGACGTTCTCGCCCTCGGGCGCAACGTCGCGCAGGCCATGACCGAGATCGCCGCAAACCTGCCGGTCGGCATCGAGCCGACGCTTGTCGCTGACCAGCCGGTAACGGTGGAGCACGCCGTCGACGACTTCATGGAAGCGTTGTGGGAGGCCGTCGCCATCGTTCTCGGGGTCAGCCTGGTGAGCCTCGGCCTGCGCGCCGGCGCCGTCGTCGCCCTGTCGATTCCGCTCGTCCTGGCGGCGGTGTTCGTGGTCATGAGCTTCACTGGCATTGACCTCCAGCGCATCTCGCTCGGCGCCCTCATCATCGCTCTCGGCCTCCTGGTCGACGATGCGATGATAACCGTCGAGACGATGGTTACGCGGCTGGAGCACGGCGACGACAAGGAACATGCCGCGACATTCGCCTATACGTCGACCGCCTTTCCGATGCTCACCGGCACGCTCGTGACGGTCGCGGGCTTCGTCCCCATTGGCTTCGCGCGCAGCGGCGCGGGCGAATATACGTTCTCGATCTTCGCCGTGGTCGCCATCGCACTCATTGCCTCCTGGATCGTTGCGGTCGCCTTCGCCCCGCTGCTCGGCGTCTGGATCCTCAAGAAGCCCAAGGCGACGCACTCTGGGAAGCCGGGCCCGATCATGCGCGTCTTTCGTGGCTTCCTCGTGCTTGCCATGCAGGCGCGCTGGGTCACGATTCTCGTCACGCTCGGCATGTTCGGGGCGGCGCTCTACGGGATGCGCTTCGTCCCTCAGCAATTTTTCCCGCCATCTGACCGGCCCGAACTGCTCGTGGACATGCAATTGCCGGAGAACGCGTCGATCTATGCAACGCGGGACGCAGCGGCCCGGATCGACAGGCTTCTGAACGGCGATGCGGACGTCGACCACTGGAGCACGAACATCGGGCAAGGCGCCGTTCGTTTTTACCTGCCTCTCAATGTTCAGCTCCCCAATGACTACTTCGCACAGCTCGTGGTGGTCACCAAAGGGCTCGAACAGCGAGAGCGGGTGAAGGCGAAGCTGGAGCAGGCGCTGGCGAACGATTTCCCGAACATTGTCGGGCGCGTCTATCCGCTCGAACTCGGGCCGCCGGTCGGATGGCCGGTCCAGTACCGGGTGGTCGGATCGGACCCGGAAAGAGTGCGCGCGCTCGCGTTCAAGGTCGCCGAAATTGTCGGATCGACGCCGGAGGCCCAGAACGTCAACTACAATTGGATGGAGCCGGCACGAACGGTCAGGATCCGTGTCGATCAGGACCAGGTGCGCCTTCTCGGCCTGAGCTCGCAGGACCTGGCCCAGTCGCTCAACACCGTCCTGTCCGGCGTCACCGCGACGCAGATGCGCAGCGGCATCTATCTGGTCGACGTGCTCGTCCGGGCCTCGGCCGAGCAACGCATGTCGCTGACGACGATCCGCACGCTGCAAGTACCGCTGCCCAACGGGCGCACCGTCCCGCTGAGCCAGATCGCCTCGGTCGACTACGGCCAGGAATATCCGATCGTTTGGCGGCGGGATCGGCAGCCGACGGTCACAGTGCAGGCCGACGTCGCGCCGGGCATCCAGGCCGCCACGGTCGTGCAGACGTTGGAACCGAAGATCGCTGCGCTGCGTGCCGATCTGCCGAGCGGGTACCGCATCGACGCGGGCGGATCGGTCGAGGAAAGCAGCAAGGCGCAGTCATCGGTTGCGGCCGTCATGCCCCTGATGTTCATCATCATGCTGACAGTGCTGATGATCCAGCTCCAGGGATTCAGCCGGCTGTTCCTGGTGCTCAGCGTCGCGCCCTTGGGCATCCTTGGGGTGGTCGCGGCGCTGCTGCTCGCGGACAAGCCGCTGGGCTTTGTCGCCCTCCTCGGCGTGCTCGCTCTGACCGGAATGATTGCCCGCAACTCCGTGATCCTCATCGATCAGGTCGAGAAGGAGAAGGCTCAAGGGCGACATCCCTGGGATGCGGTCGTCGAGGCCACCACCCACCGGTTCCGTCCGATCCTGCTCACGGCAGCTGCGGCCATCCTCGGTATGATCCCGATCGCACCGACCATCTTCTGGGGACCGATGGCCTACGCGATCATGGGCGGACTCGCGGTCGCGACGCTCCTCACCCTCGTTTTCCTCCCGGCGCTCTACGTGGCCTGGTTCCGAATCAAGCGGCCGCGGCCTCTCCATGAGATCCCAAATCTGGTGCCGATGGAAATGGCAGCCGCTGACGTGCGCTTCTGATGGGGCATCTCACATGGACCTACCTGTCACAAACGTGGCGCCCGCGTTCTTGGGGGCAATCATCGGAGCTTTGGCATCTCTGTTCGGCGCGATCTACACTCAGCGCAGCAAGGATCGCCTGCAGCGCATCGCCGGCGAGCTCGCCAAGAGGGAGGCGGTCTACGCCGACTTCGTGATGAGCGCGTCGAACCTGCTCCTGAAGGCCTATACACACGACGAGATCGTCCTCCACGGCGATGAGCCGCGGCTGGTCGGACTCGTGAATCGAATGCGGCTCTTCGCCCCGCCCGAGGTCGTCGGCGGGGCGGAAGCGGTGCTCAGATCAATCGTCGAGATCTCGCTGAAGCCCAGCGTCGAACTCAGGCAGCTGGCGAAAGAGGCATTGTCCAAGAGCCTCGATCCGGACCCGCTTCTGGCATTCAGCACGATCTGCCGATCCGACTTGGACAACGTGCAACGAAAGGGCGTCTAAGCAAATAGTCACCCCTGACGGCAGCCTTTGCGGGAATGCGGTCGGAAGTCGATCTCAGGACCGGGCCGAAAGGACTGCGAAACGGCGGCCCCGGCGCATCATCACTTTTCTCCTTGGCGGCGTGCATGCTACCGAGGATGGATACTGTCGCAGGGTCCTACTTAAAGACAGCATTGGCCCCGGCGGGCTCTGTCGATTGGCTTGACCGGAATACCCAGCGCACGCGCGAAGTCGGTTGGGAGGAACGTCGTTGCCGGACCGCCGCCTGCTTCGCGCCAGACCGCACCGCCCTTTTTCGCCTTGGCGGGCAGGTTCTTCACCAGCCTTAGTAGGTCGGGCGCTCCGAGCGCTTAGGTAATATTCCTCACCAGAGCGGCGAGGGCGCGATATTGGTCAGCCTGATTGTCCAACCGGGCGCATCGATCTCATATTTGGCGGCTGTCGTAAGCCCACTGCAGTAAGGCCTGACGCTGTCGTCGGCGGCAAGCAAGATCGCCGGGCTCGCAGTGGCGCTCAATCTGCCGAACGTGGCGACGCATCGCCCTCCATCTTCTGATCTGCCGCCGGTCCTCCTCAGGCGTTCGGCGGCCCATGTAATAGCGGCAATACCATTGGAACCATCCCCGGGGATCGTCGGGATGAAGCCAGCCCTTTGCCCGCCAGACCGATAATGGCTGACTTGCCTCCACCCCAAAGAAATTGAGGGAACAATCACGGTGCTGCGAGCACAATTTCGCGCCCACAAACCATTTGGCTGGAAACTCGTCTCGAGTGTCCGTCATATACTTGCCGCCGAACACGCCGAGTTGCAGCATTTGATGAGGCGTCAGCTCGGGCTTGAAATCCGGATCGAAGTCTCGGCCCGCGGGCGCAGTGAGCACATAGCGATAGTGCTTCTGCATTTTATCGCTCACCGTTACGACACGATTAGCCACCTGATCACACCTAATTGTCGGTACAAATTCGAACATCCATCAGTTGATCCCAATCGACTGGAGGGAGTTCACGGGCGAGTCGGGACCGATTCTTGTACAACGGGGAAAGCCGGGGCGAGCCAAACCCGCTCCCGGCTCGTTTTTTGCGCGGTCAGTTCACCGCGATCTTACGTGCCTTTGCCTCCGGCGCTTTAGGCAGCACCAGCGTGACGATGCCGTCCTTCAATTCAGCGCTGATCTTGCTCTGCTCGATCTTGCTCGACACGCGGAAGCTTCGAACATAGTTGCCGATGTTGTACTCGGTATAGACGGGCTGCAGCCCGGAGTATTTGGAGAAGTCGATTCGACCTTCGATCTTCAGAACGTCATTTTCGACGCTGATCTCGACGCCCGTCTTGTCGACCCCCGGCATTTCTAGCACGACGGTCAGCGACTGGTCGGTTTCGAATATGTCCGCTGTCGGCAGGAAAATACGAGCAGGAACGGTCGTCTCCTGCTTTTTGTCGACCTCCTGCTTGGGTTTCACCTGAAGCTCTTGATTCGGTGTCATGGAACAACCTCCAGAAGATTTGGCGGCCATAAGGCGAGTCTCTAGCTGATCTGAATGGTTCGCGGCTTGTCCCTTTCCGCACGCGGAATGAAGAGGGCCAGCACACCGTCGCGATATTCGGCCTTTATACGATCTGGGTCGACCTGGACGGGAATGGACAGCGTGCGATCGAACGCCCCGGCGACGCGTTCGCGGCGATGCACACTCACCTCCTTGTCATAGCGGATGATTTTCTTTCCAGAAATGCGGATGGTGTTGTCTTTCGCCTGAATCTGGAGATCGTCCTTGCCGACGCCGGGCAATTCGATGACGGCGACGAAGTCGTCTCCTTGTTGGAAGACATTGATCGGCGGATAGCTGCCGCTCCCGGTGGTGGCGTCCCGCATCCAGTCGCTAGTCAAATGGGCATCGAGTGCCCTCTGCAGACCAAAGAGCGCCTCGAAAGGGTTAGCATAGCTTGGGGTCATCGCAGTTCCTCCTGCAAAGCCGCTCAGGGCCGTCAGGCCGCGTGGGTTTTCGAGGAGTAGGTTCCTCGCGGCGCTCGATGTAGGAAGGCGCTTGGCACTGTCAAGGGTTGAGTGCCAAACGGGCGTTGCTGCGCGGACTGACTGCGGCCAGAGACAAAGTTCTGAAGGAGAATGCGGCAGGCACGCGCCACCGCGCCTCCTAAGCCGTAGGTGTTTCCGGTCGCAAAACCAGCATCTTCGGCCGCAAGTTGAACATCGATCGAAGCACGCTCTGCCGGTTAACCAGGTCGGCCGAGGACGGTCATGCTGCCGAATTTCTTCGTATTTTTCCGGGGCGCCTCCGCTGATCTGCAGGGGGTCCAGATCGGTCCCCGGGGCAACGCCGTTGACGCGAATGTCCTTCGGGCCGAATTGCTTTGCCAGTGACTTGGCGTGATTCATCGTGGCCGCCTTGGTCTGGGCGTAGTCATAGAGATCGGCCGACGGATCGTTCGCCTGTTCGGAAGTCGTAGCGGAGCCGTCTTGCGCGGACGCGGGAAATTGCTGATCGGCGCGGCGGCGACCTTACTGCGGATGGCGTCGCAGGGCGGAGGAGTACCGGGAAGCCGGCAACAGCCTTGCCGGGGAAGCTTCGCGACTCTGCAAACGCATGGCTTCCGAATGCGAGAAGATGATGACGCAGGGAACGCCTGGAATCTCAGGCAGAAGAGCCGAGACGGCGGATATTGAGACACTAGACTGGACCGGCTGCGACCGAGCACTGCCGACGACAAGCCTGTTCATAGCCCTTAGGGCGTCGCGAACTCGATTGGAGGCTGGGCGATCAGACGCGTTCCACCGCAACGGCGAAAACATAACCCACGCCACGCTCGGTCTGGATGAAGCGGGGCGCGCTGGGCTCGCGTTCGAGCTTACGCCGCAAGCGAAGGATTTGCACGTCGATGCTGCGGTCGAACACGTCCTCGTGCACGCGGGTTGCCTGGAGCAGGTGCTCGCGGCTGAGCGGACGCTGGGGAGCCTCCAGAAAAGCGACGAGCAAGGCGTATTCGCCCTTGGTCAAGGCGACCGGGGCGCCGCCCGGGTCGGTCAGCCGTCGGACGCGGCGGTCGAGCTGCCAGCCGGAAAAGCGCAGGCGCCCCTGCTCCGGCTCGCGTTCACGCGGCGGCGCGGCGCGCCCAGTTTCGAAGCGCCGCAGCACGGCGCGCACACGCGCCAGCAACTCGCGCAGGTTGAACGGTTTGGTGAGGTAGTCGTCGGCGCCGAGCTCGAGCCCCACGACGCGATCGATGTCGTCGCGACGATGGCCGGTGATGATGATGACCGGCACCTCGGAGGTCGATCGGATCTCCCGCAACAGGTCGAGACCATCCTCGTGGCCAAGCCGCAAGTCGAGAATTACCAGATTCACGTCGCTGGTGCCGAGCTGGCGGGCCATCTCCTCGCGGGCGGAGGCAACGAGCGTTCTGATGCCATTGTTCTCGAAGTAGTCTAAGATCATCCGTTGCAAGGCCGGATCATCCTCTACGACGAGGACGCGCACCTGCCGGTCGCCGCCGGCGCGGCGGTCTGGATCACTTGGCAATGACGTCTCGCTCATGCAGCGCACCTCCGGATTGACGTCGCCTGCAACGACCAACCGGTTGCCTCGACACAGGGCCGCGTGGGTCTTGCTTGTGCTCGCGTGCCTCGCAGCGGCCGGGCTTGCAGCCGCGCAATCGCCGGGGCCTCAACCGGGCGTCGGCCAGGAGCCGATCACGCCTGTGCCTTCGGCGCCCGCCCTCGATCCGCGGCGCGTTGCGCGAACGTTTGTTCGAAGACGAGCGCTTGTCAGGCGATCATACACGCAGCTGCTTTTCCTGTCACAACACGCAGACGAATGGCGCGAGCCCCCTGGCACACGATCTGACGCCCGGGGGGCGGCCAATCGCCTTGACTACCCCCACGGTCTTCAATGCAGCGCTGAGTTTCCACCTCAACTGGGAGGGCAATGTCCGCTCGCTCGAGCGCGAGGCAGAGCAGACCCTCGGCAACCCGGAGACCATGGCATCGAGCGCGGCGGAAGCCGCGGTCAAACTGCGCGCAGACCCGAAGATGGTGCGGCTATTCCGTGATGCCTACGGCAAGGGACCTGATGCTGCCACCCTTCTTGATGCAATTGCGACCTATGAGCGCTCGTTGCTTACGCCCGGCAGCCGCTTCGACCGCTGGCTTGCGGGCGATTCAGGCGCAATCACGGCCAAGGAGCTCGCGGGCTATCAGCTGTTCAAATCGCTCGGCTGCATTGCCTGTCATCAGGGCGCCAATGTCGGCGGCAATCTCTTCCAGCGCCACGGCATTTTTCATCCCTTCGGCTCGCGGCTGCCCGAACTGGTTCGGGTCCCGAGCCTGCGCAACGTGGTGGCGACGCCACCCTATTTTCACGACGGCAGCGCGCCGACATTGGAGGCAGCCGTCAAGATCATGGGTTTTGCTCAGCTCGATCGTGTGCTTACTGATGAACAGGTGAGCGCCCTGGTCGCCTTTCTCGGAACGTTGACCGGGTCCTACCGCGGTCAGGAAATTCGACCCGCGAGCGCGCTGGCGCCCGCCGCGATGGCGCCCCCATGAAGCTGCTGCCGGGCATTGCCGGGGTTCTGTTGCTGCTTGCGCTGCTGACCTGGTTGTTGGTGCGCGGCATCGACACCAACGGGCCGAAATATGCAACGGCGCTGCAAGCCTTCGACGATCTTCTGCTCGCCGAGGCCATGCTGAACCGCGACGTCTTACGGTCGCGCGCAGGACTTCTGCGCAACTACGATGTCATCGACCGGGCCGTGGACATGATGGACGCTTCGGTGGCACAGCTGCGCTCCTATGCGCAGGCAGAGGCCCTCGATGCGGGACCGACCGATCGATTGGCGGAGGGGGCCGCGCACCAGGAGGACCTGACCGAACGCTTCAAGAGCAGCAACGCGGTCTTGCAGAACTCGCTCTCCTATGTCGGCCTTCTCAGCACAAGTCCGGCGTTCGCTTCCGAGAATGCTGAATTCGGCCCGGCCCTCGGCGCCTTGGCAGCCGCAATCCTGCAATTGACGCGCGACACATCTTCGGAGGCGACACAGGCGCTGCAGTGGCGCATCGACCGGTTTGCCGCGCAGGCGCCGGATACCGGGCCGAATGACGAGCAGGCGCAGGCGCTCCTCGCCCATGCCCGGCTGCTGCGCGACCTTCTGCCGGCCGTCGACGGAACGTTGAGAGCCCTTCTCTCGGCCTCATCCAGGCAGACGCTCGACGAGGCTCGCACGCAGTTTGCGCGTCACCGGGCGAGGATGGAGGCAACGGCACAGCGTTTCAGACTGGCCCTCTATGGAGTTTCGCTTGTCCTCATCATCGTGCTTGTGCGTCTCGGCTTGCGCCTCCGTGCCCGCGCCCTCGTGCGGCGCCGGCGAGCGGCGCTCGAACATGTGCTGGCTGAGAATTCGACGCGCCTGATCAATTGCCCGCCGGTGGAGATCTCCGGCCGATTGGAGCAGGCGCTCGGCGAGATCTGCCGGGCAATCAACGTGGAACGCGCCTATGTCGTGCTCGCAGAAAAGCCTATGAGGGTGCACGCTTGGTACTCGCCTGCCGCCCCTTTCCCGCCGGGTTGGCCGGAAGAGGCCCTGGCGTTGGCACGCGAGCCGCAGGCTGAAGGGCCGGGCATGGCCGGCGTGCCGGATGTCGCAGCGCTGCCGCCGGGCCGACTGAAGGCGGGACTTGAGGCAGCCGGCCTGCGTGCCTGGGCCGCCGTGCCGCTGGTACGACCTGGCCGGGTGCAAGGCATCCTCGGGTTCGACGCGTTCCGGCCGGCGAGCAGAATCACGTTCCCAATCCCGGTCGTGCGCCTTGCCGCGGATGCCGTCGCCAATGCGCTTGAGCGCGAACACCTCGAACGCGATCGGGAGCGGCTCGCGGTGCGATTGGAGCGGGCCCGCCGCATGCAGACGATCGGCACGCTTGCCAGCGGCATTGCACACAATTTCAACAACATCCTGGGGGCCATTCTCGGCTATTCGGAAATGACCGAGCCACAGCTCGCGCCCGGCACAAAGCCTGCCCAATATGTCGGCGAGATCAAGCGGGCGGCGGAGCGGGGACGCGATCTCATCGATGACATCCTCAGGTTCGGGCGTCAGCGCGAGAGGCGCACTCAACTCGTCGAAATCGGCGCGATCTTCGAGGAAACGGCCTCGTTGCTGCGCGCCTCCATCCCTTCCGGTATCGAGCTTAGCATCGGAGAAGTTCCCGCTGAACTTGCGGTGTCCGGGGAACCGGCGCAGCTGCAGCAGATTGTCCTCAACCTGTGCACCAACGCCGCTCAGGCGATGCAAGGTCAAGGATCGATCCGGATCACTGCGGAGCTGAAGGAGACTGCCGTCCCGGTCTCGTTGAGCCACGGCGAACTCGGCCCTGGCCGCTACGTCTGCCTCGCAGTTACCGACACAGGGCGTGGCTTTGACGAGGCCGTGGCGCGACGCCTGTTCGAGCCCTTCTTCACGACCCGCGCGGCAGGAACCGGGTTGGGCCTTGCAACCGTCCAGGACATCGTGCGTGACCACGACGGCGCCCTCAATGTCGAAAGCGAAGTGGGGAAGGGGAGCCGCTTCGAAGCGTGGCTCCCGGTTGCGGGGGCCGACCAGACGGTGAAACCCGCAAAGCTGGCACGTGGCCGGGGCGAGGCTGTACTGATCGTCGAGAGCGATGGGAAAAGGCTTCGGCGCGATGAGGAAATGGTCGCCGCACTCGGATATGAGCCCGTTGGCTTCGATCGACCGGTCGATGCGCTCGCCGCATGTCGTTCAGGCCCCGTCCGCTTCGACATCTTCGTCATCAGCGATGCCTCCAGGGCCGGGCTCGATCTCGCCCGAAAACTGCACGAGATCAGGCCACGCCAGCCGGTTCTGCTCGCCGCCTCCACAGTCCTCGATGTGAGTGCAGACGAACTGGCAGCGGCCGGGATCTCCGAAGTGCTGCAGCGACCGCTCGTCAGTGCAGAATTGGCGGCGGCGCTGGCTCGATCGTTGCGGTCGGCGCATCTGTTACGAACGTAACGCAATCTTCCACGATTGAAATTCTCCCGTAGCGGCTCGTCGTCATCTTCCAGGTGATCCGAACTTTGTTGCCTAATGAAAATCGCCAGTGCGAGCAACGCGAAGCCATCAGACAGCCGTACGAGAGCTGGCTTGCTTCGCAGCCATGCCCCTCGCCATGACCATGATCCTACAGTTTATTCGTTCGTCACAGTAGATTAACGAATATTACCGTCGTAGCTCGATTGGTTGGAAAGTGAAATTCTTCCGTAGCTGAATACCACCACTTTAGCAATAGTTCGATACGCAAAGGAGATCACGCCATGACCAGAACGTTGGTAGACTCTCAACCTGAGCACTTGTTGCACTTCGGAGCGGAAACCGAGACCCAGTCGGCGAGCGCGCCAATCAAGGTCGCGGGCACATCCTTCGGGCGAGCCCCGCTTGTGTGCAGCTGGCATCAGCTCGGTTCCGGTGGGCTGACCTGCACTTGGCGGCACATCGATCCGAACGACGCCGCGCTCGCCCCCTGACCGGTTGCCATCAGGCCCTCAAGGGCAGTTGGCGATTGAAAAGACCTAGATCCACAAGGAGATCCAAGATGAAAAACCTGAGCCTGCGGGCAATCGACATCGAAGCCCATGCCTGGTCGTCGCTCGCCGCCATCGATGCGGCAACCGACATCCTGCCGACCGCATCCCCACCCGAGAACCGCGCGCAGACTGCACTGCGCTGGACCACGATTTTCGTTCTGCTGGCCGCCGCTGGCCTCGGGACGATCGCGTGTTTCTCGACCGCTGTGAACGGCCTCACCTGAGGTCAACGCGGCAGTCACCACATCCGATAATCCGATCTTCTCTTTGGGGGCCACCCGTGAACCTAGCCATTCCTGCTACCCATGCAATCGGCGGAAAGCCGATGAGTCACGCGCTTGCTGTCTTGGGCGCCGGCGAGAATGCCGGCACCCCGGGGAGATCGAGCGCAACCGATGGCGATGTCCGTCGCGAATTGTTGCTGCTCGTGCATGCGGACTTCGCCTTGTTCGAGCCGCGCGCGACAAGCGCCGACTTGGCGCCGGCCTCTGAAGCTGACCGGCGGCGCGGCGAGGAATCTGACGCCTTGACCAAACTCCCGTTCGTTCCCCGTCGGGGGCAGGAGAGACGGCCGCTCGGCCGCCCGGATGTTTCCATGCGCGGCAGCCGCACCGCATTGGTTTCGTCCCGGCACTTGTTCAGGGCGTCAGATGTGAGCGCCGCCTGCGAACCAACCCGCTGAGATGGAGGTCGGATATGCGCGCCCGCCAAGCTTGGGTCAGCGCCGCGGGCCGACTGCGCCGGGCGCTCGAACAGGGAATTCGTCAAAGGCGCAGGACAAGCGAGTTCCTCGCCTTGAGCGATCACCTGTTGAAGGACATCGGGTTCGGCGCCGCCGAATTCCGCGCGGCCATGTTGCGTCCGCCGGTCGCCGGCGCCCAAGGCCGGTCTTCCATTGCTCCATGCGCCGCAGGCGCCCCGAAGCTCGCTGCGGACCCATCCGGCTCAGTCGCCGCGTTCGGCGGCTCACTGCGATACCCGCCACCCCTTCAAACTGGAGAGTACCTGATGTCGACCTTTGTTTCGCGCGAACCCATCGCCCACCTCATCGATCCCGACAATTTTGAGCCGTTCGACCTCCTCGGTCCGAGGGTGCAGTTTCTCACGCCTGCGACGGAGAGGGACGGCGCTCCCTGCGTCCTGCGCGGGGTGTTGCCGTCGAGCCGATGCGTTCCCCTTCACAGTCACCACGATCCTGAGACGTTTTTCGTCGTGTCAGGCGAGCTCGAAGGGCTCACCCAGTCGTCCGAGGGCATGTGCTGGGTTGGCCTCACGACGGGCGACATTTTCCACGTTCCGGGGGGAGCCAGGCACGCCTGGCGCAACCGCTCGCGCCAGGACGCCGTGGTGATGGTGATCACTACGCCGAGGCTCGCCCGGTTCCTTCGCGAGATCGGCGAGCCATGCATTGCCGGCGGGCCGCCGCCGGCCCCGCCTACGGCCGAACGGATCCGGCACTTCGACGAGACAGCGACTCGATACGGCTACTGGAACGCCACTCCGGAAGAGAACGCCGCGGTAGGCCTGGAAATGCCGATGTCGGTTTGACCCACCGCCCCGAAAAGGACGTCGCCGCTGATGCGGCGACCGTCTCCCTGGCGCCGCAGCTCGGCACCAGCGCCCCGCAAGCAGCCTGCCCTGGCCCGCATGGGGAAGGAAATCGTCATGAGACCGCAAAGCATTCTTCGGGCAACGCTCCAGTTCTTCACGGAAGGCTTCGCGCTCGCGGGCTTGAGCCATTGCACGAACCATAGCCTCCAGTGTCGCTGGGAGGTCAAGGTAACCTCGACGATGAAGCGAACTACCGGCCGCGGCGTGTAGAATTAGTGTGCGAACCTCCCCACGGAGACTGACGCGCGGAAAAGGAATTTCCTCGGCGAAGACTAGGGCGGCACAGCGCACTGACCCGCGTCCGGAAAGCCTTGGAATAATTCGAGCGCTCCACCCCCTTGTTCCGATAGCTCGCGCCCGATTTCAAAAGCGAAGACGATGCGGGCGGTCTTGACGGCTTGCGCCACCACCGCCACCCTGACCAGCCGGCGCCCGAGAAAGGTCCGCGACCATTTTTGGCTTGATCCGGGCCTGGCGCATCACCTCAGCGATCTCGGTGGCGCTCGCCAGATCCACCCAACCCGCGATTAGACGACCTGCCGGAACTGGCCCCTGGGCACGGTCGAACCGGTCTCTCAGAATGTGCGAAACGCTCACCGAGGCTGAGTTGCGGAAATGAATTTTTCAGGCAGACTTGCCGATCTTCTTCACACCACACCTCCCGGAGTAAACGCCGCTCTTACGTCTGCCCGACCGTCTATGCCATTTTCCGCAGCGCAAAGCTCATGGCCGCTCGAGAGCGTCACGGGCCTCGCCGCTGGCGGTCGGGTCGAGGGTTCGATGATTGACGAACGGCTGGAAGGGTGATGGCATACGGGCCAAGGTGCGGGAACCGTTCCCGGCGCGACGACTTGGCACAAGTACCGAAGGCGGCGCCGAGACGGTGCCAGGTCGTTCAAAGCGTGCCGTCCCAGTGGCGGAAGCGGGACCTATTCCTTCAACGGCTGCCCGGCGGTGTTGTCGGGCCGCGATCGTCCGCGTGCGCTACATCACCAGCTCAGCACGCCTGTTTCCCCAGTAACAGGGTGAGCGCCCGAAAGTGCTGCATGTCTTGCAGCGTCGGGTCTGGAACGGACCGCGGGCCGGATAGGCCGGCCGGCGCACCCAAGGAACACAGGCATGCGTAAGACAATACTCACCCTCTCGGCTGTCGCCCTCGGCTTTGCCGCTCTTGCCGACGCGAACACGGCTGCTTCGGCTTTCGCGTCTCATAGAGCCCCCACAGCCAGCATCCCGTTTACGACGCCTCCCAATCTTCGATCGAGCTTAATCCTCCCGCCTTTCCCCATACAATGCAGGTTGGTTGGAGGACGATACATGTGTAATCGCTCTCCATAGTCGAGAAGGAAGACGCGGCGGACCTGAGCCGGTTAGCTTACCTATGCCCCGCCGACGCCTTCCCGCGGGCTTCATCCGGCCATGCACGCCGCAGCTTCGGCCGAAGCCGCCGGCGGGCGACGGATGGTGGCACGTGTATGGCCCTCGTCCTCTCGCAGAACGCAGAATGCGCGTATCGGGTGATCTACGCACGAGGCGGGCCGCCGAGGCTCTTGCAGCGCAATGGAAATGGCGATGAGCAGCAGTACTGAGCACATACCAGGCCTATCGGCCGAAGGAGGCCCCCCTTACGGACGGCTATTTCTTCTCGAAATAGCGGCTCTCGGCCCGGATCTCGCGCGAAGCGGTCGGGAGTTCGAACCCCCTCCGCTCCACCAGGAAGTCCCGGCCTTCCCGCGTCTCTGCCGGCCTCCGCACTATCCGCGCGGGTTCAAAGGCTTAGCGCCGTGGTGACCTCTCTCTTGGGCTTTGTTTCCGGCTCTCCGACACCTTGTCAATCGCTTCGCGCGCTTCAGTCTCCGCCCGCAAAATTCCTTTTCCGCGCGACCGTCGTCACTGGCGGTTCGCACCGTCTCGGAGACCGGTTCGACCCGCACCGGGGACGATCGGCCCGCACCCGGAGGGATGGAACGTCAGTGAGGCGGTCAAGGAGCTCGTCGAGCCCGGATTTGTAAAGGAACACGGCACATCGACGAGCGGCTCGGTCACGCTCACGATCTCGCCAGCGGGACATATCGCTATCACACGTTTATGATTCCGGGTACTAGAATATCGCTGCGAACCATAGGGCAGATCCGAATGCAGCCATATTATGGAGTACGCGAGCATGAACGATCGGGCGATGCAGCGAGCATTGTCGCCTTGTATGCAAGAATGGCGGCCCAGGACGCAACGATCGACCCGATTACGAGTGAAGATTGGGCGCACTTCCTTCGCCTCCCACAGAACAAGCAAGGCAAAGACTTCAGGCTTGCTGTATTGCACGGCGAAAGCATCATCGGCGTCGCGACATCCTCATTGCGCGACAGCGCTGAAGACCTGCGCCGCCATTTACGTATCCTGGTGGAGCCTGAACACCGGCGCCGAGGTATGGGATCTGCACTTCTCAAAGAAATTGCGGAGCTCGACCGGGGATCATTCGGATACCTGCAGACGGTTTGCCCCGATAAATGGACTACGGCAGCAGCATTCTACAACAGGCGAATATTTACGATCGCCGATCGCGAACTGGAGATGTCGCTCACACGTCCGAACATCCACCATCCAGAATCTCAGAATTTATGGCGTATTCAGCGAGAGAACGTATCGAAGGAGCTCTCCGCCTCCCTCGCGGAAATTCATAACCAAGCTTACGAAGGAACTCGATCGTTCGTCCGCGTGAGCGCTCAGACGTTTCCTGACCTCCTTTCCGAACGCTCTCAATTGTGGACAGCCCGTTTGGCTGAGAACGTGATTGGTTATTGTCACATCGAGGAGCAAGAGACGGATAGGTGGCTGGAAAGCATAGCGGTGATGCGTGAGCACCGGCGGAGAGGAGTAGCCACGGCTCTGATCGAGGCAGCTTTGCTGCATCCTTCCCCAGATCGCCACCGGTTGATGCGCCTCTCTGTGAGTGAAAGCAATGCGGCAGCGCTCGCCAGTTATCGTCGGGTCGGCTTTCAGATTGTGCGTTCGTCGACACGCTACGTGGCGGATCGCCAAGAATTGCTTCGACAAATGTCAGCGTGGGGATTGCATCAGAACGGGGAGACTGCAAAAGATCACTTATGAGCTTAGCCGAGGCGCTTCTGACTATGAGGCCGAGAGCAGTGCTGACCAATATTTCTCCGCTGTAGCCGAGGCGATCCATTGAGCGAGCCCCATCGTCCTGTCGGAGGTGCCATCGGGGCCCTGATCGTCTCGTTCATCCACACAGGGGTGGTCGATGAGGCCATTGAAGAACTGAACATAAAAGCCGGAGAGTCCGGCGCGCGGCCTCGGCGACGCTGGTTGGGCTTATGTTCGTCGCAGCGTGCGATGTGCACAAGGGTTCTTCGGGCTGACGTCAGCGCGCCTTACCACCCTGCCACTCGATCGGATCGAACAACGAAGGATGATCGGATTGCAGGGCAGGGCATTTTAAGCCTCGTCTCTGTCGCGCATTTTCCAAATTTCGGCCGGGGTGACGAACCGCTGGCGAGGATCGGTTCGCGTGAGGTCGAGACCGGTTCGCACTGCGAGGAGAAGAAAAAGTTCGACAGGCTCACGAAGCTCGCTCGTTGCAGGCGCACGCGCTCGCCTGCTGACCATCAACAGCACCGCCTCACCGAGGCGTGGATTCCCGTCCCTCGGATACCGCAATTGCAATGACGATCGGGATCGTCCGAGCGCCGACTTAAGGATGACGCCGGAGGGCGATGGAGCGTATGTCGTATGACCTGGAGCACTTGCCCACTCGCAGTCTCCCGTACGCGATCCCAGTGAGCCTCACTCCGGTGTTCCGAAACTCGCTGTAGTGGCCGCTGTTCCAGCGGACACAGCGTTCCGGTTGGACTTCACTGAGTCTCCTGAACGGGTCGTCGGATCGACGGGAAAACCCTCAGCAGATGCGCGCATGAGACGCAGATGTCACCCCATCTCTCCCGAAAAGCCCCGGCCAATCGGGATCCCTTTTGGATACGGGAGCGGTCCTATCCAGCGCGAACGGCGGCCTGCGTCGCGTTGAGATCGAGGAGGTATTAAACGACGAATCGCTTCTGTCGAAGTTGAGCGACATGGCCGCGGGTCGCCCCACGTCGATGTCGGCGCTGACTCTACCTCAAAGGCGCCGGCTCCGAAGTGCGCAATTCCCAATTTTCGGCGATTAGCTCGACTCGCGCCTAAAGTTCGGTCAGTTGTCTGGAGATCGATACGCATTCAACCACGAATGCCAGTCTGTTTGTCGCTACTTCAAGTCTAAGTTTGGACATGCGCCAAAATCGGCAGCGCGAAGATCGACT
>JAFAME010000064.1 GCA_019233695.1 Methylobacteriaceae bacterium | reverse complement strand
GCGCCGGATCCCGGATAGCGCTTCGCGCTTCCGGGATGACCGGACCTATGGCCCGCGATATCCGGTCACGCCGCAGCTCGGCCAGGGCTGGCTGGGGGTCTGGCTGTCGCAACGATAGCCCACGAAGCACTGCGGGCTGTCCGCGGTGCGTATCCAAGACGGCACGAGAAACTCGAAATTGAAGCAGAAGCCGCAGCTTGCGACGAAGCGGTCGTAGATGTCGGGGCCCGTGCCGAGGACAATGCTGCCGCGGGACTGGACGAGCGCCGAGGCCTGCCCGCAGGTCATGCGCAGGGAATCGGGTCGCGATTGTGCCTGCGCCAGACTTGCCCCGAGCGTCGTGAGAAGGAGGATGATCGAGAGCCGCATGCGATCCCTTTCGGACAAGAGGCCTGATCTAGCAACCGCCGCACTGCCCGCGCAACGCCTGCGCACCGACCTCATGAACACGTGAACGCACTCGTCCGTGAAGGGTTCGCCCGCGCTGGCGACCAGCGCAAGCCGGGAGTGCAGAGGTGAGTCAACGGCCGCGCCTGGCTAGCATTTCGACCTGCGGCAGGGCGCCATCCGCATCAGATACGGATCGCCAGAATTAACTAAAAACTTAGTAAATTGAGACGCTTCTGGCGCCTTCGACTAGGATGGCTGCGGTCGTGTACGGGCATCTCGTTCGCGGGAAGTCCGATGACGGCTGACCCGCGGCTTGGTGGCCCCTGCCGCGGGTCTTTGTACTTCGGACGTCTTGCAACTGCTCCGGCAGGCGGCCGCACGTCTCTCCTCCCCACCACCATGCACCGGTGCAGCAAGGACCCGATCTTGAGCGGCTCCAGACCGGCCCTTCGGGCCGGTATGGCGCTATTGGCGCCGTTCAGCCCGCCAGTCGCCTGAGCAGGCGAGGCTCTGGGATACCCAGTTGCCGGCGCCCGACTGCTCGGAGAGGGCACCGTGGACCGAGAGCGCGGCCGGGCCCCGGGTGAGCGTGACAGCGACGCGACCGTGCGGATCGATGCCGCCAAGCGCGCTGGCCATATTGTCTTCCACGCTCGTGATCCTGCCGCCGCCGACCTCGACGCGCCACTTGTAGGTGTTGCAGACGCCTTGCCGCGTGACCACCTCGACCGACCAGCTTCCGTCATATTTTGTCGTCGTAGCCGCCTCTACCGGGCAGAGGCCGGCCGTGACCGATGCCGCCGCCACCAATGCGATGCCAAGTCTCATCTACTTGCGAAACCTCCGATTGCAGAGCCAAGCCGCTGTAAGCACCCGAAATGCGTCAGCAATTTGATGGCGGCGAATTTCGGTCCGAGGCCGACGGCCCCGGGTCGGGTTAAGGCTCTTTTGTACGCCGAAAACTGTTACAAACTGCGGGGGCGCGCCCCTTCTCCGCCAGGAGCAGTGGCCGCGCGGCGGCCGGATGCGGCCCAAGCGGTCGGCGGAACTGGGGCCCTGCCAGATCCGAGACATCACAGAAATAGCGATTGTTTTACAATGTTCCATCCCCCTCATCCGCTGCCAAGTGGCGCCCCCTCCTCCCGCCGCCGGGAGAAGGGGGCAGCCCGTCCCGATCCCCGACAGTTCATTCGGGCGAACCTGCCGCTCGCCCCGGTGCCCTTGGCGCCCGAGATCCGCCTGCACACGGCACATCCGGCGAGCGGGCTGTGGCGTCTTGCGCGGATCGACGGGCAGGGGTTCGGCTCCCCCTACTGGGCTTATCCCTGGGCCGGCGGCGTGGCGCTGGCGCGCTACATTCTCGACCGGCCGGCAACGGTGGCAGGCCGACGTGTGCTCGACCTCGGCGCGGGTTCCGGCATCGTGGCGATCGCCGCGGCCATGGCAGGCGCAATCCAGGTCATCGCCGCCGACGTCGATCGCTATGCGCTCGGCGCACTCGGCCTGAACGCCGAGGCAAACGGGGTTGTCGTCGAGGCGCTCCTGGACGACCTGACCGCCGGCCTGCCGCCGCCAGTCGACCTGATCGGCGTCGGCGACCTCTTCTATGAACGCGACCTCGCCCGGCGGGTCACGGCCTTCCTCGATCGCTGCTTGGCGTGCGGCATCGAGGTCCTGATCGGCGATCCGCACCGCCCCTTCCTGCCCCGTGCGCGGCTTCGCCTGCTTGCCGAACATGCAGTCTCGGACTTCGGAGAAGCCAAGGATGCGGCGACAGGCACGAGTGCCGTGTTCTCCTTTGGGCCGAACGTGCATGGCGACGCCCCGCGCTATGGATCGAGGTCACCATAGTCGTGCGTAGTCCGGCTCATCTTCCCGCACAGCCACGAAGCGTTTGCGCATGGCACAGATTTTATCGGCGAGATGAAGATATCCAATCCCCGTGCAGCGGACCGCGTCAGACGCTCCCGGTCTGACCCAATACCGCCTCCCGTGCTTTCACCGCAAAAATGGGAGGAAGGAGGTGACGACCAGGATCGCCGCCAGCGCGATGTTGACGATGCGCGAGCCGATCGGGTCGCGAAGAAGACGCGACAGCGAGGCACCCGCAATGAGCCAGCACAGATGAATGATCACGATCATCACGCCGAGCACGGCGGTCTTGACCACTGCATCGAGCGCCGGGCTCTCCTCGAAAATGTTTGTCCCGGCGAACACGGCGGCGATGGCGAGATAGGCCTTGGGATTGGCGATGGCGAGCAGAAAACCGCCGGCAAGGGCAGGCGCGGCCGCTTGATCGGCGCCGGCCGCGAGCGGAGGGGCAGTGGCGATCTTGAACGCCAGATAGAGAATATAAACGGCGGCGACAGCCACGA
This sequence comes from Methylobacteriaceae bacterium, assembly GCA_019233695.1. Taxonomy (GTDB): domain Bacteria; phylum Pseudomonadota; class Alphaproteobacteria; order Rhizobiales; family Beijerinckiaceae; genus JAFAME01. The sequence continues at coordinate 11,821 of JAFAME010000064.1, read as the reverse complement.
GCAGCGAGGCGCCGTGCGGTATCGACAGCAGGAATGTCACGAAGCCGACCGCCACGGCAAGGAGAACGGCCGCCGTGCCGAGGATGAGGCCGCAGGCATATTTCAGCGAGCGCCGCCAGCCGTAGGCGGCGCCGACCGCCGTGACGCTGAGTGTCGAAGGGCCCGGACTGCCCATGACGACGGCAGAGGCCAGGATCAGTGCCAGGAGAGACCGCCCCATTCCGGAAGGCACCCTGCAGGCCGTCGCAAATTGCCGCAGCCAAGCGGCACCGAGCCAAAGCTACCGGGGGCAGCCACGGGTAGTCTTGAACGATTGTGCGGACGCGCGTCCGCGGACAGGCCCGCGGGCGATCGGGTCAGGATCGGTACAGGCGCCGCGGGTATCGAGCGCCTCGAGGCGCGTTTCCACGGTCAGGCTTTTTCACCGCATCGCCACGACACCTATGCGATCGGCATCACGCTTGTGGGGGTGCAGACGTTCCGCTTCCGCGGCGAGCGCTGGCATTGCCTGCCGGGTCAATGCCACATCCTGCATCCCGACGAAACGCATGACGGCGGGGCGGCCACCGACGCGGGCTTCGGGTACCGGATCGTCTACGTGGACCCCTGCCTGATCCAAGCCGCGCTGGGCGGCGGGCCGCTGCCGTTTGTCGGGCATCCGGTGGTGACGGCGGACCGCCTCCCTGCCGGCTTTGACCGCGAGATCTGGAACATCGATGAGGAAATCGACGAGGTTGCGCGAATTGCCCTCGTGGCAGGGTGGGCCGATCTGCTGGTCGATGTCGCATCGCCCGGGGCAAAGCCATCTGCCCCGCTCGCGCTTGTGCTACTCTTGCGCGTGCGGGAATTCATCGCCGCCGATCCGACGCGACGGCACGCGATCGAGACATTCGAAGCGATATCGGGTCTCGACCGTTGGACGCTGGCACGCCAGTTCCGGGCGGCCTTCGGAACGAGCCCGAGCCACTTCCGCACCATGCGGCAGCTCGATTGCGTGCGCCGCTCGCTGAGGCTCGGCATGTCGCTCGCCCAAGCTTCGGCCGAAGCCGGGTTTGCCGACCAGAGCCACATGTCGAGGCATTTCAAGAAGGCCTACGGGCTGACGCCCGGAGCATGGGCCTCGGCGGTCCTTTGACGCGACGGCCGCGATCCGCCGCCACACTCTCCAAGACCCACGGGGGCGCCCTCATGTTTCCGTCTGCTTCGGACGGATCGCGATCCGGATCGATATCGGCCGTCCGGCGACGGCGCCTCCCAGGCCATCCGTGATGCCGACGGGAAAGCATTTGCCGAGGGCGGCGGCGACTGCGGCGACAAAGCCGCGCTGCGCGGCACTATCGCCGGCAAGCCTGGCGTAGGAAATCCTCGGCTTTCCAAGGAGGTTGCCGTCACGCTTGAGGCTGAACACGATAGTGATCTCTGATCCCTCCGGCGCGCCCCCAATCCGCATGCAGGTCTCGAGCGCGGTCGCGAGCTCGCGAATGGTGTTGGCAGGGGCGGCGAACGCCGCCAGCGGCGCAATCGACAAGAACAGCGCCGCCAGCGCAAGGGTTCGAAGGGTTGGTGTCGGCATGGCGGAGGGTTGAGACTCGATTTTTGGCGTTGGTAGCCAATCGAAGCAGCGCTTTGCGTCTTGTCGGAGGCAAGCCTCTTGACTCTCCGATCTGAAGGGGGAATCTATTAGAACAAAAGAGGAACATAGGTCAACCCGCATAGGTCAAGCCGATGTCGCATGGCGGCAGGTCGGGACGGGTCGCCTTTCTCCGCGAGGCGATCGCCAGGATCGAGGCCGGACAGGTGTCCGGGCTGACGATCCCGTGCGGCCAGCATGGACTTGGCGAGGTGTGCGATCGCAGGGCGCAAAAAATCCCGCTCGGCGGGGCAGGGGATGCAGCCTGCATCTTCGATGCGGCGCTCGGCGGCGGCCTCGAGCGCAACGCGCTGCATGAAATCGTCGCCGCCCGCCCCGGCGATGCCGCGGCTGCCTCGGGTTTCGCGCTGGCGCTCGCGGCGCGGTTTTCGGCCCCTGCGTGCGTCCCTTCTCCCGCTCGTGGGAGAAGGTGGCACGGCGCAGCCGTGCCGGATGAGGGCAGCCGGGCTTGGAGCGGGGCAGGCCCTCATCCGCCCGGCAAAGCCGGGCATCTTCTCCCAGAGGGAGAAGGGGAAGACCGTCCCATCCTTTGGGTGATCGAGGATTTCGCCGCGCTCGAAACCGGCGCGCCCTATGGCCCCGGCCTTGCCGCCCACGGCCTTGCTCCCGACCGGCTCGTCCTCGTCAACACGGCAAAGCCGCAGGAAACGCTATGGGTCATGGAAGAAGCCTTGCGCGCCAAGGCGGTTGCAGCCGTCCTCGGCGAGCTCTGGAGCGTCACCCGGGACTACGATCTTACGGAATCGCGCCGCCTGCTGCTTGCGGCGCGTGCCGGCGGCACGCCCTGTCTTCTCCTCCATGCAGGAGCGGCAGGGCGGGGCGGGCTTCTGTCGAGTGCGGCCGACACGCGGTTCGAGGTCAGGACCTGCGTGAGCGGCAGGGAGCCTGCCGCCGGCGGCCTGCCGCTCCCGGGCCTCTGCACCTGGTCGGTGCGGCTCGTCAAGGCGAGGGCCGGGCCCGGCCTGAATTTCGATCGTGACCGCTCCTTCGACCTCGTCTGGGATCCAGCGGAAAGGTGCCTGCGTGACTACTCCCCATCCGTCTCGACCCTGCCGCTTCCTGTCCATCGCCCTGCCGTATCTTCCAACCGAGCGCATCGAACGGCGAAGGAGCGGCAATGGCAGGCGAGCGCCTGAAGCGCCGCTTGCCACCATCGCCAAGATCAAGAGCGCGCAGCGCCTCGTCGCCTTGAACCGCGCTGCCGAACGCCTCGGCCTGCAGCCTGGCATGGCGCTCGCCGATGCGCGCGCCATGCATCCTCCTCTCCTCGTGGCGGAAGCCGACGAGAGGGCGGAGGCCGAGCTTCTCGCCGTGATCACCGACTGGTGCCGGCGTTTCACGCCGCTTGCCGCGCTCGATCCGCCCCGCGGCGTGATGCTCGACATCGCCGGCGCGGCGCATCTCTTCGGCGGCGAGGTGAAAGTGCTCGATGAGATCGAAGGCAGGCTCGCAGCGCAAGGCTTTTCGGCCCGCGCCGCCATCGCCGACACGCCCGAGGCCGCCTGGGCGCTTGCCCGTTTCTCTGATGCGCGCATCGCGCCGACAGGAGCGGATGCCAAGACGCGGGCGCTCCTCTTCGATCGGCTGCCGCTTGCCGCTCTGCGGCTCGATGCGGACATGATCGACGGCCTCGCGCAGGCCGGCCTGCGGCGCATCGGCGACATTGCGCTGAGGCCGCGCGCGCCCATCGCCGCGCGTTTCGGCTCGGACGTCTTTGCCCGTCACGATGCGCTCAAGGGCATGGCAAAGAGCGCCATCTCGCCGCGCTTCGAGGCGCCGGCCTATCTCGTCGAGCGGCGCTTTGCCGAAGGCATCGCGCGACGCGAGGACGTGGAGGGGACGATCTTCGCGCTGGCAAAGGATCTGAGCGGTCTGCTGGAGCGCCACGGCGAAGGCGCCCGCCGGCTCGAAGTCGCGCTGTTTCGCGTTGACGGCGTCGTAAAGCGCATCGCCGTCGGTACGAGCCGGCCGCTGCGCGAGCCGCAGGCGATGGGGCGGCTCTTCCGCGAACGCATCGCGGCAGTGGAGGAGGCGGGCGGCGAGGAAGGGCTCGATGCGGGCTACGGCTTCGATGTCGTGCGCCTGGCAGCGCTCGCCGTCGAGCCTGCGGCAACCCCGCAGGCCTCGCTCGCCATGCACAATGCGGATAGCGCCATGACGGGCGACCTCGCCGATCTCATCGATCGGCTCGGCGCTCGCCTGGGGATAAGGCGCGTCACGCGGCTTGTCGCCAACGATACGCATATTCCGGAATTCGCCGTGGTGGCGGTGGCGGCTGCAGGGTGGCAGTCGGCAGTCGGCAATCGGCAATCGAAGACTACTGCCCACTGCCCACTGCCGCATCTCCCCCCGACCGCCCGATCCGGCTGCTGCAACGGCCCGAGGCGATCGAGGCGATCGCCGCCGTGCCGGACGGGCCGCCCATAAAATTCCGCTGGCGGCGGGTGCTGCACGAGGTCGCCGCCGTCGAAGGGCCGGAGCGGATCGCGCCGGAATGGTGGAAGGCGCAAGCCCCCGCGCTCACCCGCGACTATTTCCGCGCCGAGGACACGCAAGGCCAGCGCTTCTGGCTCTACCGCGAGGGCTTTTATGCGCGCGAGACGGAGACGGCCCGCTGGTACATGCATGGCCTCTTCGGATGAAGAGGCGGCAGTCGGCAGTCGGCAATCGGCAGTCGGAGTAGGCAGATGAAATCGATGTCTCCCGACTGCCGACTGCCGACTGCCGACTGCCGCTTCGCCGAGTTCGCCGTTACCACCAATTTCTCCTTCCTCACCGGTGCCTCACATCCGGAGGAGCTCGTCGCCTGCGCGGTCGCGCTCGGCCTTGCGGGCATCGGCATCGTTGATCGCAACACCCTCGCCGGCGTCGGGCGCGCCCATGTCTATGCGCGAGAGCACGAGATCGGGCCGGAGAAGCTGCGCGTCGTCACCGGCGCGCGGCTCGTCTTTGCCGACGGCACGCCCGACATCCTCGCCTATCCGCAGGATCGCGCCGCCTACGGGCGCCTGACGCGGCTTCTCAGCATCGGCAATCTGCGCGCCGAGAAGGGCGATTGCATTCTCACCTTCGACGATCTTCTCGACCATTGCGAGGGCATGCAGCTGATCGTCATGGAGACATGCACCCTGACGCGTCCGCCCGTCCCCCATTCCCCCTCTCCCCGCCCTGTGCGGGGAGAGGGCAGGGGTGAGGGGCCTGACGAGTGCACGCAAGTGGTGGAGACAATCCCAGCACCTCGCGTCCGACGCTTTACGCAAGAGGAATGGCAAGCATCGCGGCCAGTCGCCAACCCCCTCACCCTAGCCCTCTCCCCGCGAGCGGGGAGAGGGGATCGGCAGGGGAATCTTCTCGACCGCCTGCTGCGCCAGGCGCCCGGGCGGGTGTGGCTTGCGGCGGCCATGACCTACGGCCGCGGCATGCGGCGCGCGCTCGCCCGCCGCGTCGCGCTGGCGCGTGCGACCGGCGCGCCGCTCATCGCGACGAACGATGTTCTCATGCACACGCCTGACCGCCGGCCGCTCGCCGATGTCCTCACCTGCATTCGCGAAGGCACGACGCTCGATGCCGCGGGCCGACGGCTCGCCGCCAATGCCGAGCGCCACCTCAAGGACGGCGAGGAAATGGCGCGGCTCTTCCGCGAGGCGCCAGGGGTGATCGAGGAGACTTTGCGCTTCCTCGACGGCATCACGTTTTCGCTCGACGAGCTGAAATACGACTATCCCGACGAGACGCGAGAAGGCTTCACGACGCCCCAGGAGGCGCTTGAAGCCTTCACTTTCGAGGGCGCCAAAAGACGCTATCCCGACGGCGTGCCGACTCAGGTCGCGCAGGCTCTCAAGGACGAGCTGCGGCTCATCGCCGAACTCAAATATGCTCCCTATTTCCTCACCGTTCACGACATCGTGCGGTTCGCGCGCTCGCAAGACATCCTTTGCCAGGGCCGCGGCTCGGCCGCCAATTCCAGCGTCTGCTTCTGCCTCGGCATCACAGAAGTGGATCCCGCCCGCCACGAGCTCCTGTTCGAGCGCTTCATCTCGGCCGAGCGCAAGGAGCCGCCCGACATCGACGTCGATTTCGAGCACGAGCGGCGCGAGGAGGTGATCCAGTACATTTACGGGAAATACGGGCGACACCGCGCCGGGCTTGCGGCGAGCGTCATCACCTATCGCGGACGCTCCGCCATCCGCGAGGTCGGCAAGGCCTTCGGCCTTACCGAGGACACCGTCTCGGCCCTGTCGGGCACCTTTTGGGGCGGCTCGTCCGGCGCGATCGAAGACCAGCAGGCCCGCCGGCTCGGCCTTGATCCGGGCGAGGCGCGGCTCGCGCAGGCGATCCGGCTTGCCGACGAGCTCAACGGTTTTCCCCGTCACCTGTCGCAGCACACCGGCGGCTTCGTCATCACTCGCTCGCGGCTCGACGACGTGGTGCCGATCATGAACGCTGCCATGGAGGATCGCACCACAGTCGAATGGGACAAGGACGACCTCGACGCGCTCGGCCTCTTCAAGATCGACGTGCTGGCGCTCGGCATGCTGACCTGCCTGCGCAAGAGCTTCGAGTTCCTCGACAAGCACTACGGCGAGAGGTTGACACTCGCGACGCTGCCGGCCGAGGAGCGCGCCATCTACGCCATGATCTCGCGCGCCGACACGATCGGCGTGTTCCAGATCGAGAGCCGGGCGCAGATGTCGATGCTGCCGCGTCTGCGGCCGCAAAAATTCTACGATCTCGTCATTGAGGTGGCGATCGTGCGGCCGGGGCCGATCCAGGGCGACATGGTGCATCCCTACCTGCGCCGGCGTCAGGGCCTCGAACCGGTGAAATACGAATCGAGGGAGCTCGAAGCCGTCCTCCATCGCACCCTCGGCGTGCCGCTCTTCCAGGAACAGGCGATGAAGATCGCCATTGTGGCGGCGGGCTTCACGCCCTCGGAAGCCGACCGCCTGCGCCGGGCCATGGCGACGTTCCGCAGGGTCGGCACCATCGGGACGTTCCGCACCAAGATGATCGAGGGCATGGCCGAACGCGGCTATGACCGCGAATTCGCCGAGCGCTGCTTCAAGCAGATCGAGGGGTTCGGCGAATACGGTTTTCCCGAAAGCCATGCGGCCTCCTTTGCGCTCCTCGTCTATTCCTCGGCGTGGATCAAATGCCGCTATCCGGACGTTTTCGCCGCAGCGCTCTTGAATTCGCAGCCGATGGGCTTCTACGCACCCTCCCAGATCGTGCGCGACGCGCGCGAGCACGGCGTCGAGGTGCGCGAGGTGGACATCAATTGCTCGGATTGGGACTGCACTTTGGAGGCTATCTCCGCAGCCCCAACCGTCATGGCCGGGACAAGCCCGGCCATCCACGCCATCGAGCCGCACCAATCGTTGCCGACAGGCGCACCGTCGTTTGGTCCAGGCTTGAAGCCGGAAGCGGGTGCAGGCCGCTCCATTTGCGATCCCCTGCAGCCCTCCCGCACTGAAGCTGATTCCACCGTGTGGATGGCCGGGACAAGCCCGGCCATGACGGCTCGGGCTCTGCATCCGCGCCATGCCGGCATGCAGGGCGACATCAGGACCACCCACGCCATCCGCCTCGGCTTTCGCCAGATCGTCGGCATGCGCGAAGAAGACATGGAGACGCTCGTCGCCCGCCGCGGCCGCGGCTATGATTCCGTGCGCGATCTGTGGCTGCGCTCGGGCCTTTCTCCTGCCGTCCTGGAGCGACTGGCGCAGGCCGATGCGTTCCGCTCGCTGGGGCTCGACCGCCGCGATGCGCTGTGGGCCGTGCGCGGGCTCAACCGGGCAGGCGACAAGGACGACCTGCCGCTCTTTGCGGGCAGGGCACCGCAGGAATGCGAGCCGGACGCCCGCCTGCCGTCGATGCCGCTCGGCGAGCATGTGGTCGAAGACTACCGGCGCCTGTCGCTGTCGCTGAAGGCGCAGCCGGTCGCGTTCGTCCGCGACCGGCTGGCGAGAAAGGGCATCTTGCGATCGGAGGAGCTCGCGCAACGGGCAACCGGCGAGCGCGTCACGGTCGCAGGCCTCGTGCTCGTGCGCCAGCGGCCGGGGACGGCGCAGGGCGTGATCTTCATGACGATCGAGGACGAAACGGGGATCGCCAACATCATCGTCTGGCCGAAGATCTTCGAGCGGCTGCGCACCATCGTCATCGGGGCCCGCTTCGTTGCCGTGACCGGGAAGCTGCAGAACGAGTCGGGCGTCATTCACGTCGTCGCCGATCACGTGCAGGACCTGACGCCGATGCTGAGCCTGCTTTCGAATGCCGGATCGGCGGACGTCTCGGCGCTCGCGCACGCCGATGAAATCAGGCGCCCGCCGACGGGCGATCAGCGCGGCAAGCTCGGCAGCCCCGGAAGCAGGGCCGCCCGGCCTCCCTCCCTTGCCATCGAGGCACCGAAGTCGGTCGAAAGCCGCCGCCCCGGCGAGGTCGCCCGGCACGTGAAACGTGCCGACATCCATCGCGTTCTACCCAAGGGCCGAAACTTTCAGTAGGAATGACCGCCGAGGGTCATATCGGGGGGGCGAAGCGCTATCCGGGGATCCGGGCCACACGAGCGCGCCCGATTTTCCGGTCCCGGCGCTACGCGCCGCTTCGCGGCGTTGGGCCAAGATGACCCGGGGATTTTCTTCAGAGCGCAAAGCATCCAGCAATGCCGACCCAGCACCCGCCTTCTCCTCCCGGCAACGACATTCCCTTCGACCGCACCTTCACGGCCGCAACCGACAAGGTCGAACGTCTGACGCCGCTCGTGCGTCGCCTGGTGGCCGGCAACGCCGGCCCCTTCACGTTCACCGGCACCTGCAGTTACATCGTCGGCCAAGGCGCAGTCGCAATCATCGATCCGGGCCCGGCCGACGACACTCATATCGCCGCCCTGATCGCCGCGGTGCGCGATGAGACTGTCGCTCATATCGTGGTGACGCATACGCATCGCGATCATTCGCCGGCCGCGGCAGCCATCAAGGCCGCGACGGGAGCCGAGATCACCGGCTGCGCCCCCTATCGGCGATCGGGCGCGTCCCGAGGCGATGGCCTCGACCCTCTCGATGCCGCCAACGACCAGGACTACGTGCCCGATCGCGTGCTGCATGACGGCGACAGGATCGCGGGCGGAGACTACACCCTGACGGCGGTCGCGACGCCGGGACATGCGGCCAACCACCTTGCCTTTTCGCTTCCGGAAGAAAGCGCGCTGTTTTCGGGCGACCATGTCATGGCGTGGTCGACGAGTGTCGTGGCGCCGCCGGACGGGTCCATGGCCGACTACATGGCCTCGCTCGAAAAGCTGCGCGAGCGCAGCGAGACGATCTACTGGCCGGGGCATGGCGGCCCGGTGAGGGAGCCGCGCCGGTTCGTGCGGGCGCTGATCCATCATCGCCGCCAGCGCGAGGCCTCGATTCTCGCCCGCATCGAGGCGGGCGACCGGGACATTCCGGCGATCGTCGCGCGTACCTACGAAGGGCTGAACCCGGCGCTTGCGGGCGCCGCCGGCCTTTCGGTTCTCGCCCACATCGAGGACCTTGTCGCGCGAGGCCTCGTCACTTCCGACAGAACGCCGTCGCTTAGCGCGCGCTACGCGCCGGCGTGATCGAAGCCCCGTCACCTGGCGGCAAGCTCACCCTGGAGCTCGTCGGCAAAGCGGCGAAGGCGCGCCGCGTTCGTGCCGAAATCATGCCGTCCATAGCGCGAGACAGAGCGTACATCGATGCGCGTGCGGTCGGCCAGCGGCCGGATCCGGATCGTCACGTCGTCCGGCAGGCCGAGAATCAATGTGCGATCGACGGCATCGACATGGCCGAGGCCGGCGCGCCCGCCTGGCGGGGACTGGTCGACCACCTTCCAGCCGAGCGCGACTGCGGCCGAAAGCACCAAGTGGTACGCGTCCTCGGCGCCAAGGTCGATGATGATCGGCTGGACATCGGGATAGGCGCGGCGCTGCGCTTCGCGTGTCTCGGCGGCAGGATCGACGGGCACATATCCGCCGCGGGCGGCAAGGGCGCGCGCCGACCGGGAGAAATTCGGCGGATCGGCCGTGTCGGTCGTCACGTCATAGAGGAGGGGCAGCCGGACGGCCTTGGCGGCAAGCCAGCCCGGATAGGCGAGGAGAGCCGCGGCCATGAAGAAGCCGCCAATGGCAGCGCCTGACCCGCGCCGGCCGGTCCGCCAGATCACGACGACCGCGGCTGCGGCAAACAGGATGGCGAGAAGACCGGAGGCGAAGGCCGCGGCAAGGATGGCGAGGCCGGGGACGACATCGAGCGTACCGCCGCGCAGCGCTATGACGGCAATTGCCGCCAAGGCCAGCGCAAAAAGCGCGCATCGCCTCGACCAGACGGCGGCGCGGGAGACCGGCTCGTCAGCCGCGAGATGGCGCAGACTGGTCAGTCTCTGATGCACCTGCCGCCTTGTTCTTCCGCCCCCATGATCCGCCTCGCCCACATGGGGCTCAGGGCGGATTCTCGCCAGCCTTGGCCGTGAGCCGTCAACCTGCGCATCCGGAGGACCTTCAACGCCTGCCTGTAGCCTCAGGCAGGAAATCGATAGTCCCGAAAAGTCTCGCGCAACTTCAGCTTGTTGATCTTTCCTGTCGCGGTATGGGGGATTTCACTGACGATCTGCACATCGTTCGGCATCCACCATCTGGCGATCTTGCCGTCGAGGAATTGCAGGACGGCGCGGCCGTCGACGGTGCGGCCATCCTTTGGCACGACGATGAGAAGCGGGCGCTCGTCCCACTTCGGATGGGCGACGCCGATCACGGCGGCCTCGGCGACATCGGCATGCCCGACCGCGAGATTCTCGATCTCGATTGAGGAGATCCATTCGCCGCCCGACTTGATGACGTCTTTGGCGCGATCGGTGATCTGCAGGTAGCCGTCGGGATCGATGGTGGCGACGTCGCCGGTGTCGAAATAGCCGTCCTCGTCGAGGATCGACTGGCGCTCGTCGCGATAATAGGTGCGTGCGACAGCGCAGCCTCTGACCTTCAGCCGGCCGAATGCCTTGCCGTCCCACGGAAGCGGCCGGCCGGCGTCGTCGGTGATCTTCATCTCCACTCCGAAGAAGGCGTAGCCCTGCTTCTGCTTCAGATCATAGAGCGCCTCGTCGCCGAGCGGTCCGAGCGTCGGCTTGACGGAGCCGACCGTGCCCACCGGGCTCATCTCGGTCATCCCCCAGGCGTGCGCGACACGAACGCCGTAGTTCTTCTCGAACTTCTCGATGAGCAGCCGCGGGCAGGCCGAGCCGCCGATGCAGGCCCGTTTCAAGGTCGATGGCTTCTTGCCCTCGGTTTCAAGGTAGTGGAGCAACATCAGCCAGATGGTCGGCACGGCGGCCGCGCAGGTCACGGCCTCGGTCTCCAAAAGCTCGTAGATCGAAGCGCCGTCGAGCTTCGGGCCCGGCATGACCATCTTGGTGCCCATCATCGGGCAGGAGAAGGCGAGCGACCAGGAATTGGCATGAAACATCGGCACGACAGGCAAGCTCACGTCGCGTGAGGACAGTGCGAACATGTCGGGTCCGGCCACGCCCATGGAGTGGAGCACGTTCGAGCGGTGCGAATAGAGGACGCCCTTGGGGTTGCCGGTCGTGCCGGAGGTGTAGCACATGCCCGCCGCCGTCCGCTCGTCGAACTCGCGCCAGCGGAAGTCGCCGTCGGCCTCGGCGATCCACGTCTCGTAGGCGACGGCGTTCTTGAGCCTGGTCGGCGGCAGATGGGCATCGTCGGTGAAGATGACGTAGCGCTCGACCGTCGGCAGCCTCTCGGCGAGCGCCTCGATGAGCGGCACGAATGTCAGGTCGGTCAGGACGAGGCGATCCTCCGCATGATTGATGATCCAGGCGATCTGGTCGGGAAAGAGCCGCGGGTTGACGGTGTGATAGACCGCGCCGATGCCGCTGATGCCGTACCAGGCTTCGAGATGGCGGTCGGTGTTCCAGGCGAGGGTGGCGACGCGGTCGCCGAGCCTGATGCCGTCGCGCTCCAGGCGCTGCGCCATCTGCAGGGCGCGTGTCCGGATGTTGGCATAGGTTGTCCTGCGGATCGGTCCCTCGACGCTGCGCGACACCACCTCCTGCTTGCCGAACTGCAGCGCCGCGTAGTCGATGACCTTATGGATGAGAAGCGGCCAATCCTGCATCAGGCCGAGCATTCGT
>JAFAME010000044.1 GCA_019233695.1 Methylobacteriaceae bacterium | reverse complement strand
TCGAGAAGCAGGCTCGCACCGCCCAGGGCGGGGGTTGCTGCGACTTGCGGACGCGCAACGCCGTTCGGCTGCCGATGCGCCAAGGCGTTCGCCTTGCGCTCAAGGGCGTTGGCGTCCTCTTGGGCGCGCTCGAATTGGGCGTCTAGCACGCGCAGCTGAAGGGTGAATTGCAGATAGTTCGAGAAGGCGCCGCTCTCGGCTCCCAGCAGCAGCACCAGATCCCTATCGTGGATCTTCGTTTCCAGCGTTTTGGCGATGAGTTGCGCCGCCTCGCGGGTCGCCGCCGCGGCGAGCAGAATGGCTTCGCCCTTGCCGGCCTCCGTTCCAGCGGTGACGGACGGAGTTATGCCGGGCGGCCCGGTGACGGCGCCAATGGCGGCTTTGGCCTCGGCCACGCCGGCGTTCATCCTGGCCTCAGCCAGGTCCTTCTTGGCGTCCAGCGGCGCCTTCTCCAGGCTCGTTTGCGCGTCAAGCTTCTCCTTCTTGGCGGTGAACGGCGCGGTTTCCGCCTTCAGGTCCTCGACCGTTTTCTCTGGCATGAAAATCTCCCAATAAAATAGACGTTGGGACGCAATAACGCGCGCGGGCGCCAGAGCGGCGACCCGCGTCACATTCGGGTTGCGACGCGCTTCCCGCGAACCAGGGCGCGGAACGCGCCCTGCCTGGCTCACCGCGCCTTGATCACCCCGGAGACAATCGGAACCACCGTTCGCTGCGCCAGGGTGGCCGGCAACCGCGAGGCGGCGTCGGAGTCCTTGCAGTAGGCGATCCAGGTCGGGGCACCGTCCGCGTCGCGACCCTCGCCGACGCCCTGCACGCCCGGCATGCTGCGCAGCGTCGCCTCGACCTCGCTGCGCTGCGCCGAGGCCGCCAACTTCGGCTTGTAGCTCACCGGCCCGAAGCCGGAGGAGGAAGTGTCGTCCGCCATGAAGCGCTCCACGCGAATGGGCCGGGAGCGCGGTGGGCTTCAGGGGTAAAGCCCGATGTCCAGCGCTTCCAGAACGTGTTGGATCTTGTTGGCGAATGTAATTTCGTTGCCTCCCGCGAACAATAGGCCGACCGGCGCGCGATCCGCGTCCCAGGTCCAGATCAACGATCCTGAGTCACCGCCGTCGCTGAAGAGTTTGACGTCGGGACCCTTGATCGTGATCTGGTCGACGAAACTCGCCGTGCGCCCGTCGTAGTCGACGACGATGGAGGCGCTCACGTCCACGACTTCGCCGATCGTCAGCTCCGTGGTGCGGCCGGTCTTGCCGACCTGCATTTGCCGCACCGCCTCCTTCGGCGTCGAGCCGACGCGGAAATATTCCACGCCGCCGGCATTGTCCGGACGCACGAATTCCTTGCGCACGCGCCCGGGCCAGCACCATGCCGTCGCACAGTCCACGACGTTCTGCGCGCCCGGCGTGAAATCGATTGGCACCCATTGCTCGAGAATGCCGACCTGGAACGGTCCGGGATTTGCGGCGTCCTGGCCCATGTCGAGCCGGCCCGGTTGATAGATGGGGTCTTTTGCCTGGGCCTCGTTGACGTTGGCGAGAACGTGGTTGTTGCTCAGCATCAGCAGCCGCTGGCGGCGGTCGTCGCTCCGGCCGCGTGCCAGCACGCCCTGCGTGCCTGCCGTCACTTTGATATGGCCGACAGAAACACCACACGGGCTCGGTCGGGCGTACGTCATCTGCGACCGCTTCGCAATCCGGCCAGTGTGGAAGACGTTGACGCGCTGCTGGTCCGGGGTCAGCTCGTGCATGTCGAAGTGGTCGACGAGCGCCTTCTTGACACTGTCCATGTCCATCTTCTCGGCGACATAGACGTTCAGAACCGGCGCCCCCGGGCCATCGGGCCCGACGGATTCCATGTCCCTCCGCGCCGCGCCGATCCCGACGCCGACGACGAGCTTCTGCCGGGACGCCTCGGCGGACGCCGAGAAGGCCATGGCGGAGGCGCGTGCGTGATGGGCGAAAATCCGCTCCGCCAGCCGCCCATGCATGTCGAGAAGTTCGGCGCGGGGCGCGGAGGACGCTTTCACGACCGCTGGGACCGCCTGACTCTTGGCCGCCGAGCCGCCAGGGGCGGCCGCGCCGACGTCGGGCGGGTTGAATTCGCCGTCCTCGGCCGGCGACGGGAACGGCGGAGGCGTCTGTCCTCCCGGTATCGCTATTCCAGGTGGCGGCCCGACGCTCTGCCCTGTTGGCCCGTTCCGCGGAGCATCGGATTGCGCGCCGGCAGCCAGAAACGTCCTGGCGTCGGCAAGGGCGCGGTTCCAGCGATTGACCAGCCCCGGCCAGAACGGGCTCGATTCGTCGCGATGCAGCCTCTCCCGCGCCTCGCGCGCGGCCCGCAGGCGGTTGAGCAGCGCTAGCGGATCGCTCTCCTGCTGCGCGACGGCCGCGCGGGTCTGCGGCCCGATCGCGCCGTCGGTCGCGACGCCGACCGCCTTTTGCAGGATCCACGCGCCGCCACCGGAGCCACGGTTGAAGATGCAATCCCTCACATAGAACTCGATCGCCGTGTTGGCGGTCCAGTCCGTCGCCCGGTCGGTCTGGTCGGCGATATAGGCGATGGCGCGCTGCTCCGCCTCATCCTGCCGGCCGGCGTTGATGAGCGCCACCAGTTCGTCGCAAACAGCCTTGTTGTAACGCTCGTTGATGCCGGCCACCTCGTAGCGGCCGCCGCCGTCGCCAGGGCGCAACCGGGCAATCGCCAGGCGGCCCTCGCTGTCACGTCGGGCCTCGTAGCCGACGATGAGCTTTGCCATGGCGAGCCGCTCGCCGCTCGGCGCCGCCAGCGCCTGCACGCTCGCCGTAGCGTCGATCTTCAAGTCCTGGACGATGCAGATGAACGGATTGCGTTGGCGTTGGCTATGCACGACCTTGCCGGAGGCGTCGAGGGCGACGCGGGTTCGCCCGATCGTGTCGCTCTCGTTGCCGCCGATGGTCAGCGCGTAACGGCCCTGGCGGTCCTCGCCAACCTCGACCACGATGGCGCTATGTGACGGGTAATCCGCCATGCGGCGCGCCTGGTCGTAGGTGATGGTTCCGCCCGAGCGATTGCGCTGGATGAGGTCACCGACGCGCGGCGCATAATCCTCGACCCGTCGCCCGCGGAATACCCCCGTTCCGGCGTCGGCGTTCTGGATCGCCGCCTGAACGAACACCGAATGTTCGGGGCTGAAGTGGAATTCCTGGCGTGTCGCGCCGGCCTGTTTGATGCACCACGATACGAAGGTGGCCGACCAGGGAAACGCGCTGACATCCCGCGGCGGGGCGATGCCGATGCCGCGGCAATAGTCGTCGATGCGCGAGCGCAGCGGCTCCTCGGTCTCCACGAAATCCGAATAGGCGTCGTGTTCCGCCGTCGCGATCCTGACGAGGCTCTGGACGTAAGGGGATGCACTCGCCGCGCCGGGCGCCGCCGCGGCGTCGGCCATTTCCGGAATGTCCGACAGCTCGGCGTCCTGTGCGACTGCGGCCTCGATCACCGCACCGGCCATGACTTGCGCGACCTCAGCCTCCGTGTAGCCCGGATCCCAATGAACGTTGTTGGGAACATGGCAGTGCCCGTAATGGCCGCCCTTGGTCGCCCAGGTCTGGGCGTCGCGGTTGAACGGGACGTTCGGCTTCCGGCCATCGGCCGGCGGATACGGCTTCCCGTTCGGCCAGACCGGGGGAATGCCGTGCTGCTGCTCCAGCCAGCGGCACAGCGCCGCCATCGTCCTCAGCGATGTCGGCGATTTCGGCTTTCCCGCGAACCCGACGAGTTCAATCTGGATCGCGTGGCTGCGGTTGGTCTCGGGCGTGCCGGGATGATGCTCTAACGCCGTGACGGCGGTGTCGGTGTCGACGTGCTGGTAGACAACGTCGTTCTCGACGGTGAAGTGCGGGTAGGCCCGGGTCTGCTTGTAGGTGGCGATGGCGCCCGCCGCCGAGCCACCTTCTGTCGTGTGGTGAACGATCTTGAATGGGCCGACCGTGTAGTCGCCGATGCCCGAAAGCGGCGTCCAAATCGCCTGCGGATATCTCGACATCCGATTTCCTCCTCAATTCACTTTTTTTGATGCTCATTACGGCCGCGCGTCGGCGCGGCGGCAAGGTCACCCGTCGACTTGCGGCGGCAGGAAAATATCGTCGTTGGCGAGCGGCGCGCCGGGCCCGGCGCTCTGCGGCGCCGGCGCCTCGGGAGCGCGCAGGAAGAAGGTCGTGGGAGACTTGGCGCCGCCGGAGGCGAGCCGGAAATGCGGGGCCGGCGCCTGATTGTCGGCGACGATCATCTCGTCCACGTTGACCGGCTTGAGCAGGAGATAGATGTGATCCGTTCCGTGACGCGGCGCCGGCCCGCAGGTCGAGCCGACGTCGCCCGCGCGCTGCTGCCCGACCGCGACGCGCCGCCAACCCCTCTGCTCCAGGACGCGGCCGAGCACGATGGCCTGGAACGTGTCGGGAACCGCGATCCCACTCTCCTGCAACAGCACGGAGAGCGTTATGGCGCAGCCGTCGGAAGGATACTGCTCGCCGTCATAGGCCAACAGCCGTTTCGCCGCCTCCGTCTCGGCTGCCCGCAGCCACGCCGGATCCGAAGCGCGCCGGATCAGTCCAGCGATCTGCGCGGCGTCCGATCCTGCGGCGGCCAGGACGACCGCGCCCTCGGGCGCCGCGGCGAGCTCCGCCGCCGCGATCCGACAGGCGGGATCAGGCTGGCGCGATTTGTCGAGCAGGCTGAGATAGGTCGCCATGGCATGCCAGCAGCCAATGTCCAGCTTCGTCGTCGACAACGAGTCGTAGGCTATTTCCTGCGGGACATGCGCGAAGCCGCCGATCTCCGGCGGCAGCATCGGCACGACGTCGGGCTTGTTGACGATCCGCCACGAAGTCAGCGGCAGCGCGGAGAAAGCCGCAACGAAAGCGTCGTCACCCACGCGCGGCGAAGCGAACGTGCACAACAGCGGATGCCGGACGCGGTCCTCGTGTGCGTTTTCCAGCGTGTATAGAGTCGCCAGCGCCGAGCCCAGGCTATGGCCGACCACCGTCATGACCGACGCGGCGTCGCCGGCCGATTGCGCGCGGACGGCCGAGGCGCGCGCAACGAGCGTCGCGACCTGACGGGAGAAGCCGCCCGCCGCGCTCAGCGACATCGGGACCGCCGACGCGGCTGCGGCGCCGGTGGGCACGGCCACGATCTCCAGCGTCTGATAAATGCGGTCGAAGCCTTCCGCCACCGATCCGCAGCCCGGGACGGAGAACGGAACCTTGAGCAGCGAGACGAAATCGTCCCACCATTCCTCCGGTGTCTGCGTGCCGCGCAAAGCGAGCACGAACCGACCTGGATCCTGTTCGCTCTGCGCGATAAAGCCGTAGAACGTCGGCCCCGTCTCGAAGACGACGAAATCCTTCATCTGCACCCACCCGGTCAGGCGATAACCGGGCGGGAAGTCAGGCGTGGGCCGGGGCGTGAGGTTGCTGGGGTCGGCGTTGTACATGCTGTAGGCGGCGAGCACGAACTGGCCATAAGCGACCGCGGCCTCGGGGTCGAAAGCGACGGGCGCAAACGTGTCCGCCGCGTCAACCATAGCCGCCCTGGCCGGCGCCGCCGACCTCACCGCCGCGCGCGGGAAGACGTCGGTGGAAAACAGCACGTCCCAGAACTCCGGCGGCGCCTGGTCCCAGTCCCAGAAGCCGTAACCCGGGTATTTGTTGGGATCGGTGGCATGCAGCGCCCCGCACAACTGAATGAACTGCTTCGCCCAAGCGGCGCATTTGGCCGCGTCGGAGAAAGCCCCCTCATGCTCGCCGTGGGGCTCCACCACGCACACGCCGACAGGATAGAAGGGAGCGGCGATGGCCGCATTCTCTTGCCTCGCCCTATCCAGGCGGGCTTTCACGCTCGGGGACGCGCCATAATAGACCTGCGGCGCGTTGATATCGACACGCTTGCCGATGATCGAGGCAAAGGCCTTGGGGTGTTCGGAGACGATATCGTGGCTCGACATGACGACGAGCTTGCCCTGAGCGTGCATCGCCGCCGCAAGGCGCGACCCATAGGCCTCGGCTGCGTTCGCGTCGCCGCGGAAATAGGCTGGGCCCTCTTCGTTGTCGATTACGATTCCCGCGAGAGCGAAGTCGGTGGCGAGCTGGACCAGAAGCGCAATCTCCGCGTCGACCGCCTCGGGGCCGTCGCAATGCGGCACGTGGTAGCCGAAAATGGATATTCCTTTCGCGCCGCAGGCTTCAACCAGCGCCTTGAGTGCTGCGCCCGTCCTTCCTCTGGTGTTGCTGAACGCGGCCGCGCCATCGGCGATCTTGACCCAGAGATTCGTCACCCGGGCCTTCTCGGCTTGCGCGGCAACTGCATCGAATCTGCCGGCAAGCCTGAGAACGGACGCAAGTTGATAAATATAAATAGATCTCCCAGTAAGCACGCGCTCCCCACTATCCGATAATTTCATTTGTTCGATACAGCTTCACAATACGCCGACCAGCAACCGTCTGACAAGCACATTTGTGCTTTTCAATTGCGGATGGCACGATAGAAAGCGCTGCGTTCGTGAGGACAATTGCCGTGCAGCCGACCCAAGAAGGTCTTGCTCGCTCGCCTTTCCTGTCCAACCAGGCGCGACTATGGTTTACGGACATCTCAGCTATGCCGTGCGTCAAAAGTCACAATCGCGTTGTCGTGAAACGGACAACCGAAAGTGCGGCTCCGTCTGATGTGGGAACACCCAAAAGACGAGCCGAGCGGCAGACCTTCTCGTGTCCGCTTTCGGCATCGGAGCCAATGACCCCACCCTCAACGGACATACTAGCGTCCAGCACGTGAATAACCGCGCGATCACGTCTTATCCGGTGCACCATAAGGAACATGACCGACGACACCACCCCGATCACCTGATCAATGCTGCGCGCGCGATTGGCTATGGGACTGCGCCGGCGGCCGGAAATCCGTTGGCAAGGCTGGCGGTTCCGAAGATCGACGCATCGCTCCACCGCGAGTCATAAAAAAGTGGTGGGCCGGGAGGGACTCGAACCCCCAACCAGACCGTTATGAGCGGCCGGCTCTGACCGTTGAGCTACCGGCCCGACGCGAACCGCGCGGGAACGCGCCATTACACCGGAAGTCGCTCACCGCGCAACGGCGGCTTTTCCGTGCGCAAAAGCGGCGGCGATGCGAACCAGGACTGGCCGGCTTGGACGGACGGGGAGACGAGACCGGCGCGAGCCTGGCTCAGTGCAGCCATTCGGCAAGGGTGCCCCCCATGACCATCAAAGGCATGAGGGCAAGCCCCGACGCCAGCGCCATGTTCTGCCCGGAGCGCAACAAGCGCAGGCCTGAAACCGGCGAGCGCCGGCGGCCGGCGGGGTGCCGATGGGCGACTTCGAACTGGCGCACCAAGGCGCCCGAGGCGAAAAGCAACGGCGCATTGGTGCGCTCAAAGCGCCCGCTCTGCCGTCGCTCGCGGCCAAGCCTCCCGTCAAAGAAGCCGTGCACGAGAATTGTCTCCGTCTCAACGAGAGCGATGATTGCGGCGAAGACGGCCGTCAGGTCCGGCTCATTGCCGCATATTGAATCAAACTTTTAGACGAGCGATGCCGAAGCAATTGCTAACGGGCCACGCGGCCTGTCGGCACGATCAACAGCGGGCCACCCGAAAGGCTAAAATTCTATGGATCGCACCGGCGAGCCCGGCGCGACGCCCAAATCCGGACGACCTCGCCGCGCGCATGGTTGCGATGGCACCGGCAAAAGTGAGATGGTCTTGCCGCGCAGGATCTCGTGGGAGGATTGGGATGGCACTGACAGCCAGCATCTGCGACTTCGGCTGGAAGGCGCGGGACTTTTCGCTGAAAGGCATCGACGACAGGCTTTATTCCCTGGCCGACGTGCGCGGACCGAAGGGCACGCTTGTGGCGTTCATCTGCAACCATTGTCCGTATGTGAAGGCCGTCATCGGCCGTCTCGTCGAGGAAGCCGGAACCCTCAAGGGGATCGGCATCGGCACCATCGCCGTCATGCCGAACGACCCGGCGGCGTATCCGGAGGATTCCTTCGACAACATGAAGGCCTTCGCGCGCCGGCACAATTTCACCTTCCCCTATGTCATCGACGAGACGCAGGACGTGGCGCGCGCCTATGACGCCCTCTGCACGCCGGATTTCTTCGGCTTCAACGGGCGCGACGAACTTCAGTATCGCGGCCGGCTCGATGCCTCGCGGACGACGCTCGTGCCCGGCGCCCGGCGCGATCTCTACGAGGCGATGAAGCAAGTCGCCGAGACGGGACAGGGGCCGAGGGAGCAGTCCCCCTCGATGGGCTGTTCCATCAAGTGGAAGCGATAGGGAGCGCGTGGAGGCAGCTTGGGGGACGCGTCGCCCGCCCGCGGGGGACCACCTGGTCCGACTAGGCTTCCGTCATTGATTTCAGGCGGATGCGAGAGCCCTCAATCTGAAAGAGCTGCGAGTATTTGAATGTCCGCCTCGCGACCTGGAATGCCGTGACCGGCGACTTATCCTTCTTTCGGTATCGAGCTCGCTGATTTACAGCGTCGGCAATCTCTTGCCTTGTCATCCAAGCGTTTCCCCCTTCCGTTAAGATATCGGCAATCTCATTGTGCAGAGTCACGCGCTGGCCCCCTATAATGATTCGTCCCCCTGAATTGTCTCTATCGCAAGCTTGGCAGAACGTCTGCGAACTCGCGACGGAAAGCGGCTTGGCGCCCAGTCCCTGGAAACGATACTGAGAAGTGTGGAACTTGCAACTGCGCCATCCGGTACGCTTCCTCCACCGAAGAGCTTATCGCCTTTCCCAAGGATACGATAACGAGAGGCCGATATGATCGCAGCCTTTCAGCGAAGTCTGCAACGCTTGCCCTTTGGAGCCGGCGTCTCTCTGAGCGAGAGTAGCAGTTTATTGGCTGCCGCACGAGGTCGTCCAGAAAGTAGCCTCTTGCTGCGAACGCAGCGAGAATATCCTCGGGATGCCCAAGGTTTTCGGCAAGCGCGGAGCTGAGGTAGCGATAGACTTGACTGTTAGCAGCGTAGAAGAATGTACCGCCAGCCGGGGCTGACTCCCCGACAAACAACGCACTTATCTTCGCAGGCCGGTGTCTGGCACGAAGGCTTTCGATGTTGTTGCTGCGGTCATTCATAGTAGAAGTTTGCGCGAAAGGGGCAAGAACGCCGTAGGCCGCCGCCTTTCGCCGTTCAGCCGAACAGCCGCTCGCCGCGTTCATCGATGATCTGGCGGCCCTTCGTCAGGGCGAAATCGGCCGCTTCGTCAAGAGAGGCGAAGCGATCGGCCCGGACGAAGCGGTGCTCCTTGCGCACGCCCTCGACCTCCTTCTCGATGACGCCGGCGGTCTGGAATTGTCCTTCGGCGCGAAACGGCGCCGCGCGGACGAGGAAGTCCTTGTATTCCAGCTGCTTGACGGTTGCCGCGGCGGCCGGCGCGTCGCCGCCGCCCGCCGACTTGCGGCCGAACAGGGATTTCAGGAACGACATGAGCGTCCTCCCGATGGTACCGCCGAGGATTCTCCACCCACTGTGCGGCTTCGAGGGAAATATGCAAGTTCCGACTTGGACGGTCGTGAACCCGTGCTCCGGTCGCAACGGGCGATAGGAGACGGCCCGAATCGCATGTCAGGGCACCTTGGTGGACCGAACCTCTATCCTAGCTCAAGCTCGGCCAGCACCACGCCGAGCGCCGGCGCCGCTGCCGGCACGACGCGACGCCGGGGCGGCAGATCGACGATCGCACGATAGCCCTCCTGCGTCGGCTCGCGGTGAATGTGGGTGTGCAGGCGCACAGC
This sequence comes from Methylobacteriaceae bacterium, assembly GCA_019233695.1. GTDB lineage: Bacteria > Pseudomonadota > Alphaproteobacteria > Rhizobiales > Beijerinckiaceae > JAFAME01. The sequence continues at coordinate 10,999 of JAFAME010000044.1, read as the reverse complement.
GTCGATCACCCATAGTTCGGCGATCCCGAACCCGGCGTAGAGAACAGCCTTCCGCCCGAGATCATAGCCGAGGCTGCTGTCGGAAATCTCCACCACTAGAACTGCCGTGTTGCCGTTCAGCCCGCTGAGGCCGCTTGCCTTGGGGTAAAAGACGAAATCGGGCTCAAGGTAAGTGTCGGCGCTAAGCCGGAAGGTCGTTTCGGTAGTGAAGAGCAGGTCGTTGGGCAGCTTCCGCGCCCAATAGACATTGAGCGCAGTTTTCACCATCTCATGATGGTCGCCCTTGGGCGACATCGGCACGATCTCGCCGCCGATCAGCTCGATGCGCTCGTCCTCCCGCAGGATGCCGGCAGCCGTCATCTCCTCCAGCTCGGCGACGGTAAACCGTCGCCGCGGCAAGCCCTCGGCGGCCATGGTGGTCGGGGGGTTCATGCCCATACTATGCCATTGTTCGGGCAGGAGTGACAGCGGCGCAGGAAACTTACTCCAGTTCCACGGGTTGGGATGGGGACGCGGGCGATGCGCAGGAGTCCTCCATGACGCGTTTCAGGATCGGCGCCCTTCGATGGGCCGGATGGCTTTTCCTGTGCTCGCCGGCGATGGCTGCCGATACAGGTAGCCGGATGCGGATGCGGCGATGCTCGCGTTCAACAACGCCTGCCGGACCTGCCACACCCTCAAGGAGGGCGACAACCGCCTCGGCCCCAGCCTTCAAGCGATCATCGGCCGGAAGGCGGGATCGCTGCCCGACTTTGCCTATTCGAGCGCTATGAAAGATGCCGGCTTCGTGTGGGACAGAGACAAGCTCGACCGCTTCATCGCCGATCCTGGAGCGGTCGTTCCCGGCAACCGCATGAAGCCGTTCGGCGGCATCGCCGCCCCCGACGTGCGGGCGAGGATCATCGCCTACCTGGAGTCGGCCGCGGGGCGGTGATGGGAAGCCGGCCCACGATTTGGCCCAGCAAGCCGCTGCTTGGGGAGTGAGTGCTCGGGGAATGCGTTCGAACGGCTGCCGGAGTCTGCCGCTCGCCCAATGGGGCCACTATGTCTTCCGGCGGTCGGCCAGGGCTGGTCCACCGAAAATCCTCAGTGTCACTCTCGCGCTTCGCGGCCATGAAATACGCGAAGCATGACGAGGCGTTCGCCATCGTAAGCGTACCGAAAGACATAGGTCGCGTTCAGGACCCGCAGCATAACCTCGCGAAAATCTATGCGGCCCTGTATCGGTCGTCCCAGCTTGGGATGCTCCATCAGTATTTGAGCCTTCATAAGAATTTCGGCGCCAACGATCGCAGCGAGGCGTGGATTCCGATCGTGAAGAAATAGCGCAAATCTATCGAGGTCCGCCAATGCGGCGGCGGACCATTCGAGATTCATCTGTCGCGCCAGAGCCTAAACACCGGCGTTCCCCACGTCTGAAGCCACTGCGCAACCTCTTCATGCGGTATTGTCCGCTCGCCCGATTTGATGGCCTCCCATTGGCGATCAAGCTCTGCGAGTTCATTCGACGAAAGGTCTGAGCGCGGTCCCTCCAACGCCGTCATCTCGGCGAGCAGGTCGGACACTGACATTCCTCGTTCCGCAGCGCGCGATTCAAGGACTGAGGCGGTCGCCTCGTCTACTTCAATAGTGCGTTTCGTGGCGGTCATGGCGCCCGGCGCACCCGTAAGGCCTAGTTGTCCAAAAAGCTCCTGAGCTTCCTCGACCGGCTGGGGTGCTTCAATTTGCGCAGGGCCTTCGCCTCGATCTGGCGGATGCGCTCGCGCGTCACCGAGAACTGCTGGCCGACTTCCTCCAGCGTATGGTCGGTGTTCATGCCGATGCCGAAGCGCATGCGCAGCACGCGCTCCTCGCGCGGGGTGAGCGAGGCAAGCACGCGCGTTGTCGTCTCGCGCAGGTTCGACTGGATGGCCGCGTCGATCGGCAGGATGGCGTTCTTGTCCTCGATGAAATCGCCGAGGTGGGAATCCTCCTCATCGCCGATCGGCGTTTCGAGCGAGATCGGCTCCTTGGCGATCTTCAAGACCTTGCGCACCTTTTCGAGCGGCATGGCGAGCTTCTGGGCAAGCTCCTCGGGCGTCGGCTCGCGGCCGATCTCATGCAGCATCTGGCGCGAGGTGCGCACGATCTTGTTGATCGTCTCGATCATGTGGACGGGGATGCGGATGGTGCGCGCCTGATCGGCGATCGAACGGGTGATCGCCTGGCGGATCCACCACGTGGCATAGGTCGAGAACTTGTAGCCGCGCCGGTACTCGAACTTGTCGACGGCCTTCATGAGGCCGATGTTGCCTTCCTGGATGAGATCGAGGAACTGCAGGCCGCGGTTGGTGTATTTCTTGGCAATCGAGATGACCAGCCGCAGGTTCGCCTCGACCATCTCCTTCTTGGCCTGGCGTGCTTCGCGCTCGCCCTTCTGGACCATCTGGACGATCTTGCGGAACTCAATGATCTCGAGGCCGGTCTCGGTGGCGAGATTGTGGATCTCGGATCGGGTCTCCTTGATGCTGTCCTTCTCGCGTGCGACAAACTCGCGCCAGCCGCGCGAGCCGAGCTTCGACACGCGCAGGATCCATTTCGGATCGAGCTCCGAATTCTGATAGTTCTTGAGGAAATCATCGCGCGCCACGCCACGCCCCTCGGCAAGCCGCATGAGGCGCGTCTCGAGCCCGATCAGCCGCTTGTTGATGTCGTAGAGCTGCTCGACCAGCGCATCGATGCGATTCTGGTTGAGCGACAGCGACTTCACATCGACGACGATCTCCTTCTTCAGGTGCTTGTATTTGCGCTCCTGAGCGGGCGACAGCGTCTCGTTGCGCAGCTTGTTCTCGACGTTCTGGTCCTGCAGCCGCCGCAGTTTGCGGTAGGCATCGGCGATGCGGTTGAAGGTCTCGACGACCTTCGGCTTCAGTTCGGCTTCCATGGCCGAGAGCGACACGGAATTCTCCATGTCGTCCTCGTCGTCGAAATTGTCCTCGGAGACCGGCTGCTCGCCTTCGGCGAGCGGCTCGCCGATCGGGTCGAGGCCGGCAGGCGGGGTGCGCGGGGCGGTCGCGGGAGCGGCATTCTGGGCGGCAAGGGATTCGGCGCTCGGCTGGAGCGTCATGTCGATCTTCGGCGCGTTCTTGCCGTCCGGGCCGGCATAGGTCGCTTCGAGGTCGATGATGTCGCGCAACAGCACCTTGGCGTCGTTGAGCTCGTCGCGCCAGATGATGATGGCCTGGAAGGTGAGCGGGCTCTCGCAGAGGCCCGCGATCATCGCCTCGCGGCCGGCCTCGATGCGCTTGGCGATGGCGATTTCGCCCTCGCGCGACAACAGCTCGACCGAGCCCATCTCGCGCAGATACATGCGAACGGGATCGTCGGTGCGCTCGGCAGGCTCGGAGGAGCGCGTTGCAACCGGGGCGGGACGCGCCGTTTCGACGAGTTCGCCGCCCTCGCTTTCCTCCTCGTCGGCCCCCTCTTCGCTTGCGGCGGCGGCTTCCGCCTCCTCGGCATCTTCGCTTTCGACGACACTGATGCCCATTTCATTCAGCATGGCGAGAACGTCCTCGATCTGTTCGGAATTGACTTCCTCGGAAGGAAGCACGGCATTGAGTTCCTCATAGGTGACGTGGCCGCGCTTCTTGGCGAGTTTGATCATTCGCTTGACGGCGGCATCCGACAAGTCAAGCAAGGGGCTGTCGGTTGTCTCGACCGTCGCGCCGTCGCCTTGCACCTTCTCGTCGTCCTTCTTCGCCATCGCCACCACTCCGCGGCGGGAACCCCGCACACCGGGCCCGCCGGGCCCACCACGTCTTTGCACCATACTCAAAATTCCAGCGTCCCCCGCCGCCCTTCTATCCTACCGCGACGGCGAGGTTCGAATCGATTCGTGTTGCATGTTCAGCCGGCCCACCCTAGCGCCCCGTTAACCATGGCGCCGCCCAGTCCGATCGCATCGCAACGACAGACGGTGTGCGGCCTCACACGTCGCGGCTTGCATGGCCCGACTGCGTACCGAACCCGTCGACCATAGCCTCCACCCCTTCGATGGCGGATATTTCGGCGAGGATCTGCTGCAACTCGGCGAAACTTGCTTCCGTGTTCTCGTTGGCGAACCGGAGTTCCGCCGATTTCAACCCGTTATGTAGCGCCCTCGCCCTGTGATGCAAGGTCAACGCCTGTGCAAACGTCGCCGCCGCGTCAGAGGGTGCCGCTTCGGGCCTGACGCACCAAAACGACAAATCTGCGGCGGAATCTTCGATTTTCTTGCGGACGACAACAAGTCCCATCGCATCGACGGCCTGCTTGAGCGCGAGGTGATCCTCGATCGGCTCGGCCGCGAGCGTCACGAGCGCGTCGCGCAAACGGGCGAGGTCGCGGTTTGCGAGGTCAAGACCGGCAAGGTCCTCGGCATGCCGGCGAAGCAGATCCGGATGGTTGAGGGCTACGAGCAGGATGAGAACCTCCCGGCTCGGCAGACCCGCGCCGCGCCGCACGACCGGGGTGTGCAGCAGGCCCGGGCTCGCCGTTTGGGGGTCGGCGGTATAACCAATACGCGATGCCGGTTGGGCGCCGCGTCCCGCCCGGCGATCGGATCGGCCGGACCGCCAGCCGGGCCCGATGCCCGAAGACGCGCGCGGACCACCGGATCCGCGCCCGGCAGCAAACAAGTCCGCAAGCCGCGCATCGATTTCCGCACGATAGTGTCGGCGCAGCGCCTCGTCGGAGATCTGCCTGAGGGCCTCAGCGAGACGGCGTTCGAATCCGGCGCGCCGCTCCGGGGTGTCGAGCGGCACGGCTTCCAGTTCCCGCGCCCAGAGCATCTCGACGAGCGGCCTGGCGCTGTCGATGATCTGCACCATCACGGCCGAGCCTCCGGAACGGACCACGTCGTCAGGGTCCTGCCCGGCGGGCAGCATGGCAAAGCGCAGCGACCTGTCGGGACGGATCAACGGCAGCGTAAGCTCGATTGCCCGGTACGCCGCCTTGCGGCCGGCCCGATCGCCGTCAAAGCACAGGATCGGCTCGGGCGCCATCCGCCACAGAAGCTCGCATTGATCGGGGGTAAGGGCGGTGCCGAGCGGGGCGACCGTGTGCGGGAAACCCGCGCCCGTCATTGCAATGGCATCGACATATCCCTCGACCGCAATCACCGTGCCCTTGTCGCGGGCGGCGATGCGGGCACGGTGATGATTGTAGAGAACCGCGCCCTTGTGGAAGAGCGGCGTTTCCGGCGAGTTCAGGTATTTTGCTGGTGCATCGGGGTCGAGCGCACGGCCTCCGAAGGCAATGACGCGGCCGCCGCGGTCGGCGATCGGAAACATCACCCGGCCGCGAAACCGGTCATAGGGCACGGCTACATCATCGCCGTGAACGAGCAACCCCGCCTCGATCATCGTTTCGACGGAGGCGCCCTTGGCGGCGAGATGGTCGCGCAGCGCAAAGCGCTCCTCGAGCGCATGGCCGAGCCGAAACTCCTTCACGGCGGATGCCGCGATGCCGCGATCGGCGAGATAGCCCCGAGCCCGCGCGCCCTCTCGCCCCTGCAGGGTGGCCTCGAAAAATGCGGTGGCGTATTCGAGGACCTCGTGCAATCCCGCGCGCTTCTTTTCGCGCGCCTCGTCCTCCGCGGAGGCTGCCGGAAGCGGCACGCCGGCCTCTGCCGCGAGGCGCTGGACCGCCTCCGTGAAGCTCAACCCTTCGGTCGCCATGACGAAATCGAAGATGTTGCCGTTGCGGTTGGCAGAGAAGTCGAACCACCGCTCCTTCTGATCGTTGACGAAAAAGGACGGCGTCTTCTCGGCGTTGAAGGGCGACAAGCCCTTCCATTCACGCCCCGCCCTCACGAGCCTGACGCGCCGGCCGACGACCTCGGAGACAGGCAGCCTGGCCTTGATGTCGTCGAGCAAGGAGGGAGCGAATCGCATACGCACCTGCGAGCTGGGCCCATGCATATAGCGTTCGCTGAGCCATTGCGCAGCGTTGCTGTTGCCGGCGCACTTTTCCCGGCTATCCACAGTCGACAAGGACGGAGACCGAACCGGCGGCCCGGCTCTGGTCCGCTTCCGTCGGCTCTTGACGAGAGGGATCGGGTCCACCACTCTCAAGTCATTCCAGGGAGAGCCCCGACAGGGGGCTGAGACACCGCCGGGCCTCGGCAGCGCGGGAATCCTTAGAACCTGATCCGGTTCGTGCCGGCGTAGGGACTGGAAATCAGGGTTGACCTCGATCCCGAACTCCAGTCGCCGCGAGAAGGCGAGGAGCGGGATGGACCGCGCGACAACCAGGCCACCGTGCGATTTGAGGAAGCAGTCAGGCCTCGGCGAGGCCGGCAAGCTTCCCCGATCGGTCGATGCGGCGATCGCCGGCGGCGGGCTGATCGGGCTTGCCGTGGGCTGGCGACTGGCAGCGCGCGGCCTCAAGGTCGCAATCCTCGACTGCGGCGCTGCCAATGCGGCAAGCCCGATGGCCTCCGGCATGCTGGCGGCGGCGGCCGAGATCGAGCCCTGCGCAGCCGACCTATTTCACCTCGCGATCGAAAGCCAGCGCCTCTGGCCGGGGTTCCGCACGGCGCTCGAAGCGGCGAGCGGGAGCGCGATCGACTATCGCGACCACGGCACGATGGTCGTCGCGATCGGCCGCGACGAAGTCGATCGGCTGCGCTTCCGGTTCGACCTGCAACGCCGCGCGGGAGCCGAGACGCAATGGCTCGATGCGGCCGACGCGCGGGCGCTCGAGCCAACGCTGAGGCCCTCGATCTCGGCCGGCATCCTTTGCCCTCACGATCACCAGGTCGAGCCGCGACGCCTGCTGCCGGCGCTTCGCCAGGCCTTCACCAATGCCGGCGGCGTGCTTATTGACGGTTGCACCGTCTCAGGGGTCGAGCTCGCCGGCGGCCGCGTGTGCGGGTTACGCACGTCGGGCGGCGGCATCGTCTCGGCGCCGATCGCGATCATCGCTGCGGGCGCCTGGAGCGGCACGCCCGGCCTCCTGCCGCCCGGCGTCGGCGTGCCGGTGCGCCCCCTCAAGGGCCAATCGCTGAGCTTGTGGGTTCCACGCGGCATGGAGTGCCCGAGCCGTGTCGTGTGGACCGATCAGGTCCACATCGCGCCCAAGGCCGATCGCCTCGTCGTCGGAGCGACCGTCGAAGAGGCCGGGTTTGACGCCTCGCGTACCGCCGGCGGGCTCTATGCTCTCCTCGAGGCGACGCGACGCATCCTGCCGGGCTTCGAGGAACTGCGCATCGAGGCGTTGCAGGCGGGACTGCGGCCGACCTCGGTCGACGACGCGCCGATCATCGGGACAACGGGGGTCTCCGGCCTTGTCCTGGGGACCGGCCATCACCGCAACGGCTACCTTCTGGCGCCAGTGACGGCAGCTGCCATCGAAGCTCTGGTAACCCGTGGCGCGGTTCCGCCGGCAGCGGAACCCTTCGGTCTCGCCCGCTTCGCGGGCGGCGGGAGCACGGCACACGAAAGACAAATTCATGCGGATCACCATCAACGGGCAGGCGCGCGAGTGTGAGCCTGCGACGCTGCAGGAGCTGTGGCGGTCGGAAACCGAGCACCTCGATCTGGCGGGGCCGCGCGGTTTTGCCATCGCCCGCAACGGCAGGGTCGTGCGGCAGCTCGATTGGGGCTCGACCTCGGTTGCCGCGGGCGACCGGATCGAGATCATTCGTGTCATGCCCGGAGGATGAGAGAGGATGAGGCACCATGCATGATCCCCTGATCATCGCCGGCGAGAGGCTCGGCTCCCGCCTGTTCCTGGGAACGGCGGGCTATCCCAACCAGAGCGCGCTCAAAGCGGCCATCGAGGCGAGCGGCTGCGACGTCGTCACGGTCTCGATCAGGCGGATTTCGCTTGCCGGGCATGCGACGGACACGCTCTCGCTCCTCTCGGGCCATCGCATATTGCCGAACACGGCCGGCTGCGAGACCGCGCGCGATGCCGTTCTCACCGCCGAGCTCGCACGCGAGGCCCTCGGCACCAATTGGATCAAGCTCGAAGTCATCGGCGACCGCGAGACGCTCTACCCGGACGTCGTCGAGCTCAGCGGGGCGACGCGCCAGCTGGTCGAGGCCGGATTCGTCGTCCTGCCCTACTGCACTGACGACCCGGTGGTCTGTCAGCGCCTCGCCGACTGCGGCGCCGCGGCGGTGATGCCAATGGGGTCGCTGATCGGGTCGGGCATCGGCATCGCCAATCCAGGCAATCTCGAACTGATCAGCCGCCGCTCGCCCGTTCCCGTCGTTGTCGATGCCGGGATCGGCACGGCCTCGGACGCCGTGATCGCCATGGAGCTCGGGGCCGCCGCCGTTCTCGTCAACACCGCAGTGGCGAAAGCCGCCGATCCGGTCGCGATGGCGAGAGCCATGCGGCATGCGGTCGAGGCGGGACGACACGCCTGTCGGGCCGGCCGCATCCCGCGCCGCGGACACGCCGAACCGTCAAGCCCGCAGCTCGGCCTCGTCGGATCGTGAATTGCCTGCCCGACCGGCTGCTGATCGTCACCGACAGGCACCAGGCCTTGCGACCGCTGCCGGCGATTGCCGCCGAGATCCTGGCCGCAGGAGCAAAGTGGATCTGGCTGCGCGACCGGGATCTGGCGGCAGGCGAGCGCGCGGCACTTGCAACCGAGCTCATGCACCTCGCCCGCCAGGCTAAGGGAGCGCTCTCGATCGGCGGCGACGTCGAGCTCGCCTTGCGCCTGCAGGCCGACGGCGTGCACCTTGGCGATGCCCCGCTCATCCCGGCCGCCCGGCGCATACTCGGCAAGGGGGCGCTCATCGGCCTTTCGGCCCACTCGGTCGATGACGTGCGGCAAGCAGCCGAGGCCGGCGCCGATTATGCCTGCCTGAGCCCGATCTTCTCGACGCCAAGCAAACCCGGATACGGACCGCCGCTCGGGGCGGCAGCGATTGCGGCGGCCGCACGACTAGGCATCCCGATCGTCGCGCTCGGCGGCATTTGCACCAGCCGCGTCACCGAGTGCATGGCGGCCGGGGCCTCGGCCGTTGCGGTGATGGGCGAAGTCATGCGCGCCACGGACCCCGCGCAGGCGACCGCCGAGCTTCTCGGCGCGATTGAGGCTGTTAGCGGGGCGGGCTCCCTCCGAGCGATCGGCTAGGGCGTGATGACGACCTTCATCGTCTCGTCGATTTTCATGGCCTGCGCCATCGCGGCGTCGGCTTCGGCGACCTTGAACCTGTGGGTCACGAATTCCCTCAGCGGAAAGCGGTGCTGGAATTTCTCCAGAAGCTTGAGGCTGGCAACGTAGCCCGTCGATGGGTGGTTGCACATGCCGATCAGCCGAACCTGGCGCGCCGCGAGGTGATGGGGATTGAGGGTGACGGTCCCAACATCCGCGAAGACGCCGGCAACGACATACATGCCGCCCCTGCGCACCATTTCGATCCCTTGAGGGATCGCCTCCGCGACCCCGGTGCATTCGAGCGCGAGATCGACCCCGCGACCCTCGGTCAGGCTGCGCACCCGATCGACGATGTCCGAGCGCGAAAGACCGGTCACGTTGATCGCGTGGTCGGCCCCGAATCGCTTGGCCACCGCAAGCCTGTAGTCGGAACGATCGAGCGCGATGATGTCGCCGGCGCCCATGATCCGGGCCTTGAAGACGTGGAGGAGGCCCATCGGGCCGACGCCCTGGACGGCGATCGAGCCCCCTGAGCCGAATCCCTCTCCGTCCATCGAATAGAATGATTTGGCCTTGTCGAGATTATAGGTGACGGCCATGAGCTCGGTCATCACGGCGAGCTCGGCGTCGATACCGTCGGGCACCTTGTAGACGAACGCATCCGGGCGGACATAGATGTGCTCCGCCCAGCCTCCCATCAGATGGGGCGCCTCGACCGAGGTGAAGTGATTGCCGTAGCCGCGAATATTCTCGCACAACGGAAAACCCGAGAAATTGCGGCAATAGTAGCACCGGCCGCAAAGAATATCCGGGCACATGACCACCCGATCCCCGACGCTCAACTCCCTGCCGTGATACTCCAGACGGGTTCGCGCCCGCCGGCCGATTTCTGCAACGGTGCCGACGATCTCATGACCCGGGATGATCGGGAACGGTGTCGAGGCCTCTGCGGGGGTGCCGCCATATTGGGTCGTTTCCCCTCGATATGTGTGCTTGTCCGTCCCGCAGATGCCGCACATTTCGAGGGCGATGACCATCGCATCATCGCCCACATCGGGGTAGGGGAAATCCTGGGCCTCGATCCGGCCCGGCCCCGTCATGACTGCCGCCTTGACCTTGTTGGGGAGCATGGAAACACCTCCAGGGACCCTGCCCTTCGCCGTGAAGAACGGCGACCTCAACCGTCACGAAGGAATGGACCAAACCACGGGTGCGCCCCTTCTCCCAGCAGGCCCAGCGGGAGAAGGTGGTCCGCGCCGTTCCTGGAGTATTCCCTGTAGTTCAAAAAAGGGATTTGGTGCCGAGGGCGCCGAATGGTCTGCACCCACGGCCAGCTTTGATAGCGCGGCTCCATCCCGTCAGTCCGTCCAACTGCCAGCAACGGTGTTCCGTCGACCGAATTGCCCTTGATCTGGTTCGTCTTGAACGACTGAATCACGCCGCCATTGGTGCTGCCAACCCCTGTCGGATTGCCCGTTATCGACGAACCCCCGAGCCTGATTGTCGTCCTGGCCCCGTCGGCGATCACTCCGTAGCCGCGGCGTTGTGCGACGAGGCGCTATTGTCGATCATCATTACGATCGGAGTGCCGCCGGCGTTCGTCGTGCCGACGATGCCGTTGGATCTGTTTCCTATCGAGACGCTGTCCCGGATCGTCATATTGATGTTCTTCATGATCGATCTCCCATACTATTATTGCTGGACAGGCAATCGTCGCCCCCGGCTGAAGCAGTATAGTTGAGATTGGTCAGATTGGCAGGAAGGTAACGCGGTAAGTCAGAGGCCTTCGCAAATAGTGCTGACTTTCCCGCACCAGAGCCGCGGCACCTTCTCCCGCTGCCGCGAAAAGGAGAGATCGCG
>JAFAME010000436.1 GCA_019233695.1 Methylobacteriaceae bacterium | reverse complement strand
ACGAGCTGGAGCTGTCGGTCCGCTCGGCCAACTGCCTGAAGAACGACAACATCGTCTACATCGGCGATCTGATCCAGAAGACCGAGGCGGAGATGCTTCGCACGCCGAACTTCGGCCGCAAGTCGCTCAACGAGATCAAGGAGGTGCTGGCGCAGATGGGCCTCCACCTCGGTATGGAGGTCAGCGGCTGGCCGCCCGAAAACATCGAAGAACTCGCCAAGCGATTCGAGGAACATTACTGAGGCTTGCCGCGCCCCGACAGACCGAAATCTTGCCGGGCCAGGCGATCTTACGAGGGAGAAGGCCATGTATCACGGCAGAGCGGCCCGGCGGTTCAACCGCACCGCCGAGCACCGCCAGGCCATGTTCGCCAACATGTCGGCGGCGCTGATCAAGCATGAGCAGATCATCACCACGCTGCCGAAGGCGAAGGATTTGCGGCCCGTGGTGGAGAAGCTTGTGACGCTCGGCAAGCGTGGCGATCTGCATGCCCGCCGCTTGGCGATTGCTCGGATCCGCGACCTTGCCATGGTTCGCAAGCTCTTCGAGGTGCTTGGTCCGCGCTACAAGGGCCGCGCAGGCGGCTATCTGCGGGTGGTCAAGGCGGGCTTTCGCTACGGCGATAACGCGCCGATGGCGGTCATCGAGTTCGTCGACCGCGACGTCGAGGCAAAGGGCAAGGAATCAGGACCGGTGCAAGGAACGGAAACGGCCGAAAAGGCGGCCTGAGGGAGCCGTCAGGTCCGAGATGGAAAATTGCCGCTTTGCCGCTTTTCGAGGCGCAGCCTGCGACCGGAGTGAGACGAATCGAATCATGAGGGTCGCCATGCGCCGCTCTGTCGCGTCGGGATTGGCTGGGGCGGCCGCCGCCGTCGTCCTGGCGAGCGCGGCCTTGGCCCAGCAGCCGACGAGTGTCGTTCCGACGAGCCCTGCGCAGCTCAAGGTCTCCTTTGCGCCGGTAGTCAAGAAGGCTCAGCCCGCGGTCGTCAACGTCTATGCCTCCCGCATCGAGCGCACTCCGGAGAACCCGCTGGTCGAGGATCCGGTCTTTCGGCATTTCTTCGGGCTCGATCGCGGCAACGGCGATCGGCCGACCGGCCGGACCGAACGCTCGCTCGGCTCCGGCGTGATCGTTGATGCCGCCGGCCTGGTCGTCACCAATCACCATGTCATTGAAGGCATGACTGACGTGAAGGTGGCGCTCGCCGACAAGCGTGAGTTCGAAGCGGAGATCGTGCTGCGCGATCCGCGGACCGATCTCGCCGTGCTGCGGCTGAAGGGCGGCTCGAATTTTCCCGTGCTCGAACTCGGCGATTCGGACGCCCTCGAAGTCGGTGATTTCGTTCTTGCCATCGGCGATCCCTTCGGCGTCGGCCAGACCGTGACGCAGGGCATCGTCTCGGCGCTGGCGCGCACGCAGGTTGGCGTCAGCGACTATCAGTTCTTCATCCAGACGGATGCGGCGATCAATCCCGGCAATTCCGGTGGAGCACTCGTCGACACGAACGCCAGGCTCGTTGGCATCAATTCGTCGATTCTGTCGCGCTCCGGCGGCAGCATGGGGATCGGCTTTGCCATCCCCGTCAACATGGTCAAGGTCGTTGTGGCCGCCGCCAAGGGCGGCAGCAGCAAGGTCAGGCGGCCGTGGCTCGGCGCAACGCTGCAGACGGTATCGGCCGATATCGCCGACTCGATCGGCCTTCCCCGGCCGGCGGGTGCGCTTATCGCCAATATCCTCGACAAGAGTCCCGCGAGCGATGGCGGACTGAAGCGCGGCGACGTGATCACCGCGGTTGACGGTCAGCCTGTCGACGACCCGGAAGGCTTCGGCTTCCGCCTCGCGACCAAGCCGCTTGGCGGGATCGCTTCGCTGACCGTGTTGCGGGAGGGCAAATCGCTCATCGTGCCATTGAAGCTGATGGCCGCCCCCGAGGTACCTCCGCGCGATCCGGTCAAGCTCAAGAACCGCTCGCCCTTCTCGGGCGCCACCGTCATCAACCTGTCGCCGGCGGTGATCGAGGAATTTTCGCTCACCAGCGCCCGGCAGGGTGTCGTGGTATCCGATGTCGAGGAAGGGTCGACCGCTGCCGAAGTCGGCCTGCAGAAGGGCGATGTCGTCGTCGCTGTGAACGACGACAGGATCGATTCCTCGCGCGATCTTGCCAAGGTGACGTCCGGTCACGGCAACTACTGGAAGCTCGTCATCCAGCGCGGCAACCAAGTCTTGACCACGGTTTTCGGGGGATAGGGCGCGCGGCTGTGGGGCCGGACGGCCCAGGCGGGAAAGGCCCTATGCTGCGCGCCTGACCTGCCTGCGTGATGTTTCGAGCCGGCGCCCGAGCGAATTCCATAGTTCGCGCATTTCCGAGCGCATCGCCTCGTTGTTCTCGCCCCCGCTCGCGGCCGCATTGCGCGACGCCTCGGGCGAATCTTCGCGGCCCCCCGCGATCGGCCCCACCAACGCTCCGATGGCTTCGAGCGCGTGAGCGGCTTCCCGGAGACGTATGCCTTGCTCGCTTGGCAACGATTGGTCGATGACGAAGGCGAACCGCTTGCCTGCGCCGCACACGGCCTTGAACGTCAATTCCGCAGCCCACAAATCGAATGCCGTGGGTCGCAACGGAACGACACACAGATCGGCGGCATTGATGGCGGCGGCCGTTTCATGCGCGCCTCCGGAGCTGTCGAGGATTGCGAGACTTGTCCCCGCTCGGGAAAGCTCCGCGAGGACCTCGGAAAGTCTCGCCGCCGGCAGGCTTGCGAGGGCGACGTCGCCATCGGAGTGCTCCTCCCTGAACGACCTCGCCGGAGCCCCATTGGGAACAAGATCGATCACGCAGACGCGCTCGCCGGCGGCATGCGCAGCTTCGCCGACGCGGAGAGCCAGCGTGCTCCTTCCCGATTCGCCCTTCTGCGTGACGAACGAAATGATCTGCATGTCCTGCCCTCGGTTGTGTGGCGTCGTCCTGGCCGGCGATACACCGTTCAAAGCCGGCGAATCACTATGCTAGGTAGTTTGATCAAGACAGAGCAACTTGAATAGAGATGCAAGTTGCAATGCCCTACCCCAAGTCGAATACTTTGGCGGTGAGGCAACACGATGGCCGGATCATAACGGCGAGAATGGTGCGCGAATGACCAATCTCTTCACCGCTGCGGGCCTCGACAAGGAGGCGCCGCGCCCGCTCGCCGACCGCTTGCGCCCCACAAAGCTCGCCGACATTGCCGGGCAGGACCACCTGCTCGGCCGCGACGGCGCGCTCACCCGCCTGTTGCAGGCCGGGCGTGAGAAGGCGGCCCTGGGATCGCTCATCTTCTGGGGGCCGCCGGGAACCGGCAAGACCACGGCGGCGCGGCTTCTCGCCAACGAGACCAGGCTCGCCTTCGTGCAACTCTCGGCGATCTTTTCCGGTGTTGCCGAGCTCAAGAAGATGTTCGAGGAAGCGCGCGGCCGACGCACCACGGGGCAGGGGACGCTGCTCTTCGTCGACGAGATCCACAGGTTCAATCGCGCCCAGCAGGACTCGTTCCTGCCGGTGATGGAAGACGGCACGATCACGCTCATTGGTGCCACGACCGAGAACCCGTCGTTCGAGCTCAATGCCGCGCTTCTGTCGCGCGCCCGAGTGATGGTTTTCAGGCCGCTGGACGAGGCGGCGATCGAGCGGCTGCTGGCGCGCGCCGAGGCGCTCGAGGAGAAAAGCCTGCCGCTTGATGCTGCGGCGCGGGCCACGCTCGTCCGGCTTGCCGATGGCGATGGACGCGCAGCCCTCACACTTGCCGAGGAAATCTGGCGGGCGGCCAAACCTGGCGAGATCATCGCGCCGGCCACGTTGGTCGAGATCGTGCAGCGGCGCGCCCCGATCTACGACAAGGCGCAGGAGGGCCACTACAACCTGATCAGCGCGCTGCACAAGGCGGTGCGCGGATCCGATCCGGACGCTGCCCTCTACTATCTCGCCCGCATGTTTGACGGCGGCGAAGACAGGCTCTTCATCGCGCGGCGCGTGGTGCGCATGGCCGTCGAGGACATCGGGCTTGCCGATCCGCAGGCCCTCCTCATCGCCAACGCCGCCAAGGAGGCTTACGATTTTTTGGGCTCGCCGGAGGGCGAGTTGGCCATCGCAGAGGCCGTCGTCTATTGCGCAACGGCGCCGAAATCGAACGCGCTCTACAAGG
>JAFAME010000327.1 GCA_019233695.1 Methylobacteriaceae bacterium | reverse complement strand
CATAGCCCACGTCGAAGAAGGAGGCAAACGGCGCGAAGGTCCAGACGCGGCTCCTGTCGCCGATAAAGCCGGTGAACTGATAGGGAACTGCCAGCTCGATGCCGAACTGGTCATAGGCGTAGGGGTGATAGTGCGCCGTGTCGTTGGTGTAGGAGAACCGCGCCTGCCAGGTGAAATTGTCGAGGAACAGCGGACCCGACACGCCGACCGCGGCGATCGTCTGATCGCCGGTCTGGTTGGTCGCCGTCGGATAGGGGCCGGAATTGGCAAAGCTCCTGGCGCGAAATTCGACGAGGGGCTCGACCGCGGCGCCGAAGCTCATCAGGTAGCGCAAGGAGCCGCCCGCCCCGCCGGTAGCAAAATACTGCCGGTCGCCGAGCGTGACGTCGTTGGCTAGAAGATAGGGGTGAAATGAGAGGCCGGTGGCATCGCCGATCGCAAACCGCGGCCCGGTCGAGGCCTCGACGATGCCGAGGTTGAGCGTCGTGACCTGGAACTGCCGCGCATAATAGGCGACGCCGTCGGTCTCCCACACCGTGCCGCGCTGGTCGCCGAAGTCAAAAACGTGATGGAACGACCCGGTGATGAACCAGTTCCAGTCGCCGCGTCGACGGAACTGACTGGACAGCGTGGCGTCCTGGCCGAGCGCCCGGACGATGTCGCTCTGCGGTCCCGCATTGGCATTGGTCTGATAGCGGAAGCCGGTCTGAGCGAAGGCGGCGAACTGGCTGGCCGACAGCCGCCTGTCGATTTCGGCAAGGAAGCTTGCCACGCGTCCGCGCACATCGTCGGGCACGTTGGGCCCTGAGCTGGCGGCTTCGAAATAGCTGCGGGCCATTTCGTAGGATCCGAGGCGGAAATAAAGGAGGCCGAGTTCCAGTTTCACGCGCGGCAGATTGGGATTGTAAAAGAGCATCCGCTCGAGCGCGCCAATGGCCGCCTCGAAGTCGCCGAGCCGCGTTTCGATCTCGGCGTATCTGAACGCCGCATCGAGGTTGTTGGGGCGTACCAGAATCTGTTTGAAGAGAAGATCGGCCTCCGCCCGCAGACGCGCCGGATCGTCAGGAAGCGGCTGCTCGGCGTGTGCCACTCCTGCGCCAACCGCGAGTGCCAATGCGAAGATCGCGGCAACAATGCGGCCGCGGCCTTGCCCGGCACCCGGCTTGCCCCTCTGCATCGGTGGCCCCACCCCCGCGTGCCCCGCTCCGTCGACTTGTCTTCACGCAGGGCAATCGCCCGGGCCAGATGGCGGTGGCTGCCAAGCGCGAGAATGCCCTTATAAGCCACGAAACCGACTAGCAATTGCCACGGTAGCGCCACGACATTCGGAGTCAAGGATGCGGCCTCGGATCGAACGCAACTTCGCCATCCTGCGACAAAAGAGCAACTATGGACCGGGAGCCGCCGCACGGAAGGCGGCCAGCCCAATCAGTTGTGGGGCCTAAGCCCAATTGTTGCTGTTCTGCTTGAGCTCCAGCCGACCGAAATTTCCCGAGCAATCAGCAGCGGCGCATCGACATTCCGGATCTTCTTTCACATAATTCTGTTATGACAGAAATATCCGATAAGCCGAAAACGCTGCCGTCGGCAATCGAGCGGTTCATCCTGCATTGGGGGGATATGGGCGGCCAATGGGGGGTGAACCGCTCGGTGAGCCAGATTCACGCGCTGCTCTACCTTTCGGAGCGGCCGCTCGATGCCGAAGAGATCTCCGACACGCTCGGGCTTGCGCGCTCCAACGTCTCCAATTCGCTCAAAGAGCTGTTGACGTGGAATCTGATCCGCCGCGTGCCCATCATGGGCGAGCGCCGCGATCATTATGAGGCGGAAACAGACATTTGGGAGGTCGTGACCAGGATCGCCGCAGGTCGCAAGGAGCGGGAAATCGATCCAGCTGTGGCGACATTGCGCAAGTGCCTGGCGGAGGCGGAAGGCGATGCAGGAGTTCATCCCGTCGCCGGCAGGAGGCTGCGCGACATGCTCGAGTTCATCGAGGCAATGGAGCGCTGGTATGCCCAGATGCTGGGCTTGCCGAGGCCCAAGCTCATGGCGCTTGTTCGCCTTGGCGCGCGGGTTGCGAGCTTCCTGCCGAGGCGCCAGACGAGACCCCCGCCGCAGCCACGCGATTCGAGCGGGTGATGGGACAGGAAGCCCGCGCAATTGTTCGGGCCGCTGGTGCTTGCCTCCCTGCCGGCGGCTTGGCGTCCGAGGATCTGGGTGATCTGCGCTTTCGCGCCCTCATGACGGAAGCGCAGTGGGCCGCGCTGCCGCTACCCATCCGCCGCCGCTTTTCCAAGCAACTGGCGGCGGGCGAGACGATCATCTACGTCGGCGAGGTGCTCGGAACCCGGATGACCTCCGCCGGGCGCCTGCTTGCCGAAGCGGCGCGCTTGATCGGCAGTCCGTTTCCCCGCATCAAGGGCCCGGGCACGGCGTGCGTTGTTGCCGTTACCGAGGATCGGGCGACGGGCGGTCAGAACTGGACGCGCCTCTACGTGCGCCGCCACGGGTTTCCTCAGATCATCCACTCGCGCAAACGATTCGCTGGACCCACGGGTCTCGAAGAATGCATCGGCTTTCGCATCGGCATGGCGCTGACGATCACGGTATCGGACGAGGCGCTGGTCTTTCGCAGCGCCGGCTATTTTGTCACGTTGTTCGGCAGGCGCCTGCCTTTGCCGGCATGGGCAACCCCAGGATCGCTCACCGTCACGCACATGGAAGCGGGCGATGGCCGGTTCATCTTCACGCTCGACGTCGTCCACCCGATGTTCGGCGCACTGATCAGCCAAAAGGCCGTGTTTCGGGAAGCGGCACCTGATTTGGGCGGTTGAGCCGATTCGATGCGACACCGATTCTGGCAGGGGCTGGCTCTCGTTGTCTTTCTCTGCTTTGGCGCACCGCTCCTGTTGCTGGCCGGCGGCATGCATATCCTCAGATCCTACCGCCGAAAGTGGCCGGCCTACGTCCTCATATTGCTGAGCGCGCTCTGGATCGCGGCGCTGTTGGCGTACTGGAACTATATCGACAACCGGGCGAAGCGCCTGATGTACCCGGGTGGCCTGTAGCCGGAAGAAGGTGGCGAGCTTTGCGTGTCGACCTGTATTCGCCCCTCGCTGCCTGATGCCTGATAGTCCACTGCCTCGACCGTGGCTCGCGTCGGAACCGACCCAAATGATCTTGCAAAACGCGAAGGGCGATCCCACCTGATGCTTGCGCGGTCCATCCGGACGCGTATCCGGGTCTCGTCGGCCACTTGGCGGTGATGACCCAATCCCATGTCGCTTCTTATGGAGGATATGTCATGCGTTCCTACGATCTTTCCCCCCTCTATCGCTCGACCGTCGGCTTCGACCGGCTGTTCTCGCTCTTGAATCAGGTCGGCGCCGTCGACAGCGCGCCGGGCTATCCGCCCTACAACATCGAGCGAACCGACGAGAATTCCTATCGAATCTCGATCGCTGTGGCGGGCTTTGGCCCGACCGATCTCGCCATCGAAACGCGCGAGAACACGCTGTCCGTGCGCGGCTCGAAGGAGACGGCCGATAAGGGCGCGTCCAAGCTGGAAGTCCTGCACCAGGGCATCGCGGCCCGGGCGTTCGAGCGCCGGTTCCAGCTTGCCGATCATGTCAAGGTGACGGCCGCCAACCTTGAAAACGGGCTTTTGCATATCGACCTCGTGCGCGAGGTTCCGGAAGCCCAGAAGCCGCGCACCATCCCGATCGGGGTTGCGGGCGGCAAGGCCATCGATGTCAACCCGGAGAGGAAGGCCGCCTGATCCGGTCGGCCCACCTTCAGCAATCGGCTCCAAACTCTCGGGGGCGCCTCAATGAGGCGCCCTTTTTCGGTCACTCCAGTGGGGCAGGCGGAACGTCGTTGAGCGCCGGCGCCACCTTCTTTTTCGGCAGCTCCTCCTTTTTCCGCACCGCGTCATCGCGCGGCGTGCGCGATTCGGTGACCGGGCCGGTCGGCCCGGACGCGACGGGGGCCGATGGCGTCGTTGCCGGGGCCGCAGGCGCGGTCGTGCCGGTCGCCGATGGAGTGGGTGGCGAGGGGGGTGTCGCCGATTTCTGTCCGCCCTCGGCGGGGGCTGAGGCGCTCGGCGGGGGGGTGGGCGATGGACCGGTCGCCGGGACGGCGCTTTCGGGCTTGGGCAACGGGCGCGCAGCGAGCTTCGGCCGGGGTTTGATCACGTGCCTCGGCTTCGGCTTGACCGGCTCGCTCAACGGGGATTCGCCGACGTCCGGCACGACGGGGGTCTCGATTTCGTCACCGTTCGGTGCCCGTACCATCCGTTCCGACGGCTCGCCGATCCCCGGGACGACGCGCGGCTGCGGCACCCCGCCGACGTTGCTGTCGGGCCACGGCGGCGCGGTTTCGACAGACCGCGGTGAGACACGGAACCTCTGCATGATCGAGCCTGAATAGGCATCGACGATGAGGCGCTCCTGGATGCCCTGACGATCGATGACGTCGGCGACATAGACGTTGCCGTTGCGGAACGGGGGTGTCAGCAAGCGAAAGCCGCGCCCGGCAACGAGCCGGTGGATCTCGCCCGGCGCGAGGCCCGGTTGCTGCGCCCCCCAGGGGCCGGGCGTGCCCCACTCCGGCTCGCCCGGCCCGAAGAACTGGGCCTCGGCGCACCCCGTCGCAACAAACAACAGGAGGCCGGAGCCAAGGGCTGCGGATACCGAAACAAGCGGGCGGCGCGAGGCGACGCGCACGCTGGCGGCGAACGATCGGCCAAAACGCATCATGGACAACCCCTGCGTTGACGTCTTCGCCCCAAGCGAAATCCATTGTGACTATCGATACGGATTGCGGCGAGGTTGGGACAGCGCCTTGGGTCGCGCACGCGGCCGCCGCGCCAAAAATGCTGCTTTGCGACATAAACATGCCGCCGGATCGCCGCCTTTCAATCCCCTTGGCCCGGAGCTTGGCCGACCGCGATACACGACCCTTGCGCTTGTCCCGCGGGGCTGTAACGATACCGTCACAGAGCGGCGCCGGCCGCAGCCGGAACCCGCCATCGCCGCTCACGCGGGAGGTGCGCCATGTCCGATACAGGCGAGGCTACGAACGGTAGACGTACGACGGGACCGCGATTGATCGCCATCGTCGGTCCCTTTCAGAGCGGCAAGACGACGCTCCTCGAAAGCATCCTGGTGCGCGGGGGTGGGCTGCAGCGCCAGGGCCGGGTGCAGGACGGAACCACCATCGGCGATGCCAGCCCCGAGGCGCGCGCTCATGCCATGAGCGTCGAGGCCAACGTGGCCTCGGCCGAGTATCTGGGCGACCGCTATACCTTCCTCGACTGCCCAGGGTCCATCGAGTTTCTGCAGGATATGCGCCATGCAGTGCCGGTGTGCGATGCCGCGGTTGTCGTCTGCGAGGCCGATGCGAGGAAGATTCCCGCCCTGCAGCTCATCCTGCACGAGCTTGAAGACCTCAACGTGCCGCGCCTTCTCTTCCTGAACAAGATCGACCAGGCGACGGCGCGCGTTCGCGAAACGCTTGCGATGCTGCAACCGGCCTCCCGCACGCCGCTGCTGCTGCGCCAGATCCCGATCTGGCAGAACGGCACCGCGACGGGCTTTGTCGATCTCGCGCTGGAGCGTGCCTTCGTCTACCGGGAGCATGCGCCCTCGACCGTCGTCGATCTGCCGAACGACGATTCGGAGCGTCAGAAAGACGCGCGCTATTCCATGCTGGAGCGTCTGGCCGATTACGACGACGAGCTCATGGAGCAGCTCATCGGTGATATCGAGCCGCCGAGGGACCGCATATTCGACGGCTTGGCGCGCGACCTGCGGGCCGGCCACGTAGTGCCGCTCCTCATCGGCTCGGCCGATCGCGGCAACGGAGTGACACGACTTCTGAAGGCCTTACGGCATGAAGCGCCGGGCATCGTCGAAACCCGTGAGAGGCATGGGATTGCCGCGGAGGGCCCGCCGCTTGCCCACGTCATCCGCAGCGTTCACACCGCCCATGGCGGGAAACTGTCACTGGCGCGCGTGCTGCGCGGCAGCTTTGCCGACGGCCAGACGGTGAAGGGATCCGGCGGCGGCGAGGATCGCATTGCCGGAATTTCGCGTCTGACGGGAAGCTCCGCGTCCCGGCAGCCGAGCGCCGTCGAGGGCGACACGGTCGCCTTCGGCCGCCTAGATCACATCGCAACCGGGGCGACCTTCACGAGCGCCAAGACCGCTCCGGAGGCATTGGCGCCCGTGCCGTCGCCGCAGCCGGTTCATGCCTTTGCCCTTGTCGTCAATGACCGCAAGGATGACGTGCGGCTGGCAGCAGCCCTGGCCAAGCTCGTCGAGGAGGACACCTCGCTGACTTTCGTGCACGACCAGGCCTCGGGCGAACTGCGCCTGATGGGGCAAGGCGAGATGCACTTGCGGGTCGCAATCGAACGCCTCGCCGCCCGTTTCGGCGTCCAGGTGACGGCGAAGGAGCGCAGCGTCGCCTACCGCGAGACCATTCGCGACACCGTCAATGTTCGCGGCCGGCACAAGAAGCAATCGGGCGGCCACGGCCAATTCGGCGACGTGGCGCTGACTGTGCGGCCGCTGCCGCGCGGCGGCGACTTCGCCTTCGAAGTCGACATCCACGGCGGCGTCGTGCCGCGCCAGTATTTTCCTTCCGTCGAGATCGGCGTGCGCGACGGTCTGTCACGCGGGCCGTTGGGTTTTCCGGTAGTCGACGTCGCCGTGACGCTCACCGACGGCTCCTACCACTCGGTCGATTCCTCCGATATGGCCTTCCGCGCCGCCGGCAAGATCGCCATCTCGGATGCGCTCGGCAAGGCCCGTCCGGTGCTCCTCGAACCGATCCTTGCCGTCGATATCCTCGTCCCGTCAGAGGCGATGTCGCGGGCGACCGCACTCGTTTCGTCGCGTCGCGGCCAGCTGCTCGGCTACGATGCGCGTCCCGGCTGGGCCGGCTGGGATGTGCTCAAGACGCTCATTCCGGAAGCCGAAATCGGCTCGCTGATCGTCGAATTGCGTTCCGCAACGTCCGGGGTCGGCACCTATATGGCGACTTTCGATCACCTGGCGGAGATCGTCGGTCGGCAGGCGGACGCGATAGTGGCCAATCAGCAGGCCGCACGCGTGGCGAGCTGAGGAACAGCCGCCAAGCCAGCCAGCGCGCTTGGCGTGTCGCAGCCGGTCAGTGCGGCGGGACCGCCTGGGCCCGGGCGCTGAGTCCTGCTGCAAAGCTTCGCTGGATGCTCGGCTCGATCGCAAATCGCCCAGACTTGAGCAAATCGGGGTCGAACCTCAGCTGGGGGACCGGCGAGGTGGCGAAGTTGAAAGACGAGTTGATTTCGCCCGACGTGACCTTCTTTACCACGTCGTCGTAGACGCTCCTGATGTTCAGGCCATTGATGCTGATCTTGAAATTTGCCGGATTGCCGCCGAGCGCGGTGATTGCCTGGAAGGTTTGCGCAGTCTGCGGAAAGAACTGCTGGATGGTGCCCATCGACAGCGCGCCGGTGCCGGCGCAGCCGACAATCAGAACGATAAAACGCATGACGCCCCCGCCATCCCAGCTTTGGTTGCGACGATCCTACGGGCAAGGCTTAAAGGATGCGTCGACAAAGTCGGTAAACCATTCTGCAATCGGAATGCCGCCACTTTGCTTCTTTTGTCGGCCGGATTGCCCGCGGGTGCGAAATTCGATATTGGGCAAAGCCCTTCCGCATCCGAGAGCTATGGCAATCGCGTCGACTGATTGATGCCCGGTCAACACCCGTTAACCCCCCGCCGCCACAATGGCTTGATGCAGAGTAGCCGACTGCGAGCAGTTTCTCGTGCCCTGCTGGCGGTGGTGACCGCAGCGAGCCTCGGGAGCTGCGCCACGCTGCCCTTCCAATCGAGCATGGCGACCGACGAGCACGAGTGCATGGCGCGCGTGATGTATTTCGAATCGAACCGGTCGAGCGACGACGGCATGCTCGCCGTCGGCACGGTGGTCATGAACCGGCTCGAGTCGGGCAAATACCCGCGTTCGGTGTGCGGCGTCGTCGGTCAGCCGGGCCAGTTCGCGGCCGGCGCCTTGACCTCGCCCATACTGGAACCGGGGCGGGCGCGGGCCGAACGCATCGCCGCCGCGGTTCTCTCCGGCCAGCGCCATCCCGGCATGGACGGCGTCATGTTCTTCCACACAGCGGGGCTCCACTTCCCCTACCACAACATGCACTACGTTCTGGTCGCCGGGGGCAATGCCTTCTACGAGAAGGTCTCCACCACGGAGCGATCGGCGCCGGCCGAGAACACCGAGCCTGCCGGCCTTATCGCTCCGGCCCCCCCGGAGCCGCCGCCCCGGCCCGAGCCTGACTTCCTTTCCGTATACTGACCATCCGCCGAGCAGCCAGTTCCTCACCCGCGCAGCGGGGGAGGGGGACCGCCGCAGGCGGGGGAGGGGGCGTCGCGCTGCGACCGGTTCCGCGCTTTGACATGAAGGCGGTTCCCGGCCCCCTCAGTCGGCTTTGCCGACAGCTCCCCCGCAGGCGGGGGAGCATCCGGCGCCTATTCCTGACAGGCGCTCAAGCCGGGTTCACCGGCGCCGTGGCGGCCTGCGCCGCGGCAGCGGGCGCCGAAAGCTCGGGATGGCTGGCCCGCACGGTCACCGCGTTCGAGGCAAAATCGATCCCGGCAGCGCGCAGAGCGTTGTAGACGCGCTTCATCGCCTCGCGCTGCAGCCAGCTCGCGTGCACGGGCTTTGCGGTGAATTTCAGCCGGAGTACGATGGCCACGGCCGTGATGTGCGCCACTCCCTGGAGTTTCAGGGGCAGGATGAATTCCGGGCCAAGCTCCGGGTCCTGGAGCATCTGCGCGCCGACCGATTTGATCACTCTGCGGGCCTTGTCGAGATCGCTGCCGTGCTCGATCGAGATATTGAACTTCACCGTCGACCAGTCGCGGCTGAAATTGGTGATCGCCTGCAATTGCCCGAACGGCACGGTGTGCACCTGGCCATTCTGATGGCGCAGCTGGACGGAGCGCAGGGTGATCTTCTCGACCGTGCCCTTCAGGCGCCCGGTGTCGATGTATTCGCCGATGCGGAAGGCATCGTCGGCCATGAAGAAGATGCCCGAGACGATGTCGCGCACGAGCGCTTGGCTGCCGAAGGAAAGCGCGAGCCCGATGACGCCGGCCCCGGCAAGGAGCGGCGAGATGTTGACGTTGAGGTGGGAGAGAATGAGAAGCGCGGTCACGGCGATGACGGCGGCAAGCGCCAGTCCGCGCAGGAGCGGCATCACCGTGCCGAGCCGCGACTCGACGGGCGGAATGGCGTCTTCGTCCACGCCCGGTATGCTGGCGTGCTGGTGCTGCTCCGCGTAGGCGTCGAAAATCGTGCGCAGGAAGACCCAGAGCCCGATGCCGACCACGGCAATGGCGGCAACGCGGGATAGCATCTGCGCGCTGGCCGTCATTTGTTGTCCCTCCATCGGAAGGTAGAGGCCGGCCCAGCCGCTGACGACGATGGCAAGGCCACCAAGCCAGAGCACCGAGACGAGGAGCGTGCGCCCCGCCATCGCCAGGGCGATCTCGAGGAGCCGGTTCCTCTGCGCATGGCGCCGCGCCGCGAGATCGCGGAAAAATGCGTCGACCCCGGCGGTCAGCATCGGCAGGAAGATGACCAGAAGCTGGGTGATGCCCGCGACCCTGGCAAGCTCGCCGGCCCGCTGCGAGAACGCAAAGAGATGCGCGATCACCATGATGCCAAGCGCGACGGCGACCAACAGGATCGGCATGATCGAGGCGCCCACGCGCCGCAAGAGACCTGGATGGTCGGGATCCGGACCCGTCGTGCGCACGAGGGTCGAGATGTCATGCCGGCCGGTCCAGAACCACCAGACCTTGTAGATCGTGACCAGGATGCCCGCGAGGCTGAGAAAGCCGACCACCCCCGCCTTGTGCTCGGATGCCTCGCTGAGGAGATGGACGATCGGGGTCACCGCGTAACCGAAGGCACCGTAGAGCACGAACAGCCAGAAATGCCGTTCAGCCCGCGGCAGCGGCATCAACCGGTTTTGTGGTGCCTGCGGCGCGAGAGCGAGCCGGCCGGCAAGAACGTAGAGACCAACCACGGCGAGATATTCGAGAAGCTCCAACGCGGCGCTGTGGGCAAGGTCCGTTTGCGGCAGCAGAATGGCAATGAGCGCGCGCCCGGCAGCGATGCCCAGCGCAAGGGCGGCGACGTCGACGGCCA
>JAFAME010000183.1 GCA_019233695.1 Methylobacteriaceae bacterium | reverse complement strand
CTCAAGCCGCCCAAGAACATGGACGACCTCATCCAGATTGCGGGCAAGGTCACCAAGGATGCCGGCGGACCCTACGGCATCGGCGTGCGCGGCTCGCGCTCGTGGGCGACGATCCACCCGGGCTTTCTGTCGGCCTATTCGAATTTCGGCCAGAAGGATTTTACCGTCGGCGACGGCAAGCTGAAGGCCGCCATGAACACCAAGGAGTCCAAGGCCTTCCACGCCCAGTGGGTCAAGATGATCCAGGATTCCGGCCCGAAGAACTGGTCGACCTATACCTGGTATCAGGTCGGCACCGACCTCGGCGCAGGAGCCTCCGGCATGATCTACGACGCCGACATCCTCGGCTATTTCATGAACGGCGGCAGCAACAAGGAAGCCGGCAACCTCGGCTTTACGGCCTTCGCGCCGAACCCGGCGGCCAAGGCGCCCACCCCCAACGTCTGGATCTGGTCGCTGGCGCTGTCGAGCTTCTCGAAGAACAAGGACGCGGCCTGGTATTTCCTGCAATGGGCCTCCTCGATGGAGCACGACCTCTTCGGCGCGCGCAAGATGGACTTCGTCAATCCGGTGCGCACTTCGGTGTGGAAGGACGAGGAGTTCCGCGGCCGCATCGCCAAATCCTATCCGGGCTATCTCGAACAGTTCGAAGCCTCCTCGCCCGGCGCCAAGATCTACTTCACCGCCCAGCCGTTGTTCTTCGATCTGACCACCGAATGGGCAGCGACACTGCAGAAGATGGTCGCCAAGGAATTGCCGGTCGACGAGGGCCTCGACCAGCTTGCCGACAGCATCGACAAGCAGCTCAAGGATGCCGGCCTCGGCTGAGGTCGGCTGAAAGGGCGCGGCTCGCTCTTTCTCCCGGCGGGCCGCGCCTTTATCTTTGGTGAATGAGGATGAGATCCTTTCCTCCCGGGCGCAGCGCCCAGTTGGGCACATCCTTCTCCCACGGGGAGAAGTGGCCGCGGAGCGGCCGGATGAGGGCAACGCTTTCCTCCGAAAGCCTCCGAAAGGAAGGGCTCTACACGCGAGGCGCTCACAAAGGCGTGCTTGTTTTCAGCATCGAGGCCCCTCATCCGCCGCCAAGTGGCGGCACCTTCTCCCACCGCGAGAAGGATACCCCGGCGATACTCCCCCGTGACCGCCGCAGCTGAGCCGATCGCCTATCGCCGACCTCGCGCGCGCCTCGGCCGGCGTGCGCTGCCCTATCTGTTGAGCCTGCCCGCGCTTCTGTCTTGCGTCCTGATCCTCATCCCCTTTGCCGTCGCGGTTGGCTATTCGCTGATGCGCTATCGGCTGAACCTGCCGATGCTGCGCGGCTTCATCTGGTTCGACAATTACAGGCAGTTCCTGACCGATCCGGCCTTCTGGAACACCGTCGGAATATCGCTCCTCTACACCGCGCTCGCGGTACTGCTCGAATTGCTGCTCGGCCTCGGCATCGCACTCCTCTTGCGGCGGCCGACGCGGCTCAACAATTTCATTTCGATCCTGCTGCTTCTGCCGCTGATGACCGCTCCGGCGCTCGCCGCGCTGATGTGGAAGCTGATGACGAATCCGAATTTCGGCATCCTCTCCTACCTGGTCGGCCTTGCGGGCCTCACGGACTTCCGCTGGGCCTCCGCCCCCAGCACGGCGCTCCTGACGGTCGTGCTCGTCGACATCTGGGTCTATACGCCCTTCATCATGATCCTGCTGCTCGCCGGCCTGCGCTCGCTGCCGCGCCAGCCCTTCGAGGCCGCCGCCCTCGACGGCGTGCCGGCAAGCTTCGTCTTTTTTCGCATCACGCTGCCGATGCTGATGCCCTACATCATCACCGCAAGCCTCTTCCGCATGCTCGATGCGATCCAGCAATTCGACATCATCTACGCCATGACCCAGGGCGGCCCGGGCGATCGGCTGATGGTGTTCCAGGTCCAGGCCTATCTGGAGCGCTTCCAGTATACCAACGTCGGCCGCTCGGCCGCGCTGCTGATGGTCCTGTGGCTGATCACCAATATTCTCTCCAACATCTTCATCAAGAACTGGCTGCGCCTGCGCGAGCGCGCGCACGGCCACGCGTGAGGCGCGATGGAGCATAGTTCGCTTGTCGGCAAAGTCCTGCACGGGTTGGCGCTGGCGCTCGTGCTCGCCTTCTTCATCTTCCCGATTCTGTGGATCCTGCTCATGTCGTTTCAGGACAACGAGACGATCCTGCGCATTCCGCCGAGCCTGTTCTTCGAGCCGACGCTGGCGAACTACGCTGCGCTCATTTCCGGCAAGCTCAAGACGGCCGCGGGCACGCTCGACATCCCGTTCACTCACAATCTCTTCAACTCGGTGGTGCTATCGGCCGCCGCCGTCGTCATCGCTCTTTTGCTCGGCGTCCCCGCGGCCTATGCGTTTGCGCGATTCAGGTTCCGACTCGGCGAGTTCATCGCCTTCACCCTGCTGTCGTTCCGCTTCGCGCCGCCCCTTCTCGTCCTCGTGCCGCTCTTGCAGATCTATCAATACATCGGCCTTGCCGATACCTATATCGGAATCGTTTGGGTCTATCAGCTCATTGCCTTGCCGCTCATTCTGTGGATCGTGCGCGGCTATTTCGAGGACATCGATCGCGACATCGAATATGCGCACCGCATCGTCGGCCACGGCTGGTGGAATACATTCCGGAAAATCGCGGTGCCGTTGGCCGGACCGGGAATCGCAGCAGCGGGGCTTCTGGCTTTCATCTTCTGCTGGAACAATTTCGTCTTCGCACTCGTCCTCGCCTCGGCCGACAAGCAGCCGGTAACGGTGGGCGCCCTCGCTTTCGTCACGGCTTCCGGCATCCAGTATGGGCAGATTGCAGCCGCAATCGTCCTGTCGGTCACCCCGACGCTGCTGTTGGCGCTTTACACGCAGCGCTATCTCGTCGAAGGCCTGTCGCTCGGCGCAGTGAAGGGATAGGCGGTGAGTCTGGAGCTGAAAGGCATTCGCAAGGCGTTTCGGACCAACGTCGCGGTCGACGATGTGTCGCTCGACGTCGCCGACGGCGAGATCGTCGTGGTGTTCGGCCCCTCGGGTACGGGCAAGACCGTTCTGTTGCGCATCGCTGCCGGGATCCACGACGTCGATGCCGGCCAAGTGCTGATCGACGGCAGGGATGTGACGACCGAAAGCCCAGACGCGCGCGGGCTCGGCATGGCCTTCCAGAACTTTGCGCTGTTTCCGCACATGACGGCCTTCGACAACGTGGCGAGCGCCCTCAGGGCGAGAAAGGCCACGCGGACCGAGATTGCCGAAAAGGTCGAGGCAGTCGGCAGGCTGCTCAAGATCGACCACGTGCTGAGCCACTATCCCCGCGAATTGTCGAACGGCCAGAAGCAGCGCACAGCGCTTGCCCGCGCGCTTGTGGCCGAGCCGAAGGTGCTTCTGCTTGACGATCCGTTGCGTAACGTCGATGCGAAATTGCGCTATGAGATGCGACTCGAACTCCCCAACATCCTGAAGCGATTCGGCTCGGCAGTGCTCTACGTCACGCAGGACTACAAGGAGGCGATGGCGCTCGGCGATCGCATCGCGCTGTTGTTGCATGGCCGCATCGCCCAGGTGGCGGCGCCGGCGCAGATCTACGAGCTGCCTGCCAGTGTAGAGGTCGCGCGCCTTTTCGGCGATCCAACGATCAATCTCGTCGCTGTCGATCCCGTGGCCGATCGGGAGGAGGTCGCAATCAGCATTGCCAACACCAGGCTCAACCTGGGCAAGGGCCTGCGCCATGCCGTCGGGCTCTCCTGCACGCTCGGCGTTCGCCCCGAGGCGATCAACCTGCACGCGGGGCCGCAGCCGAACTCCCTGCCGGTCGAGATCATCGCGGAAACGCCGCTCAACGAGAAGACCGTGGTCCTGACCAAAGCTGCCGACGGCCAGGAGCTGCTTGCCTCACGGCCGAGCGGATCATCGGTGCGCCTCGCCAATGGTCGCGCCTACGCCGCCTTCGACCCCGCCGCGGCGCTCATCTTCGAACGCGACAGTGGCCGGCGCATCGAACGCCGGGCAGCTTAGGGGCGCCGCGTGCCGCGTGACACCGCCCTGCGCGTCGACAAGGTCGACAAAATCTACCGGCGGCCCGGCAAGCCGCCGGTGCACGCGGTGCAGGCCCTGTCGATGACCGTCGAGAGAGGCGAGATCGTCGCGCTCCTCGGCTCATCGGGGTGTGGCAAGACCTCGACGTTGCGCATGATCGCGGGATTCGAGGCGGTGACCCGAGGGGGCATCACGCTTGGCGGCCGCAGGATCGACCATCTGGCGCCGGCAAGACGCAACGTCGCCATGGCCTTCGAAGGCTATTCCCTCTATCCGCCGCTGACCGTGCGCGACAATATCGCCTTTGCCCTCAAAAGCGCGCGCATGGCGCCCAAAGGCGTTGAAAAGTTGGTCGCCGAAGTTTCGCGGCTCGTCGAGATCGAGCCGATCCTGGACCGCTATCCCTCGTCGATATCGGGAGGGCAGCAGCAGCGCGCGAGCCTCGCGCGCGCGCTGGTGCGGCGGGCCGATCTCTATTTGCTCGACGAGCCGATGGGCCAGCTCGAGCCGTAATTTCGCGCGGTCCTGCGCGGGCGCCTGAAAAACCTCCTCGTCGAGCGCGGCATGACCTC
>JAFAME010000009.1 GCA_019233695.1 Methylobacteriaceae bacterium | reverse complement strand
GGCTTGGCCGCAACGAGCCGTTCGGCGTGGAGAGCCCACGTCGGAGCGAATCGCTTGCCAGCCGGATGGGGGCGGGCAGGGCCCTCATCCGCCGTGCTTGGCAGGGCACCTTCTCCCGCGAGCGGGAGAAGGGTCGCGTCGTGCCGCGGTCGGGATGACTGACTGGAGAGCTGAGTGGACAGGGAACTGCGCGACAAGATCCCGAGCTTCGGCAAGAAGGAGGGCGAAACCGGCGGCGTCAGCCTGTCGCGCTGGTCGCTCGGCACGGGCGGCGCGCGCACGAGCCTCGAGACCGCGGTCATCGCGGTCGTCGCCGTCATCATCGTCGGGGGCGCCGAGGTGCTGCTGCGCGCCTTCAACGTACCCCAATATATCCTGCCGACGCCGAGCCAGATCGTCACCGCGCTCTTCACCGAGTTTCACTTCATCTGGCCACATCTCTTGACGACGCTCGAGGAATTGTTCGCGGGCTTTGCCATCGGCGCGGCGGCAGGCTTCCTCATGGCGGCGGTCATCACCCAGTTCCCCTTCGTGGAGAAGATCGTCACCCCCTACATCCTCCTTCTCGTCACGACGCCGATGCTGGCGCTCGTGCCGCTGCTCATCCTGCGCTTCGGCTTCGGCAGCGAGCCGCGCATCATCGCCGTGGCGCTCGCCAGCGGCCCGATGGTGATGATCAATTCGGCGACCGGGTTTCGCCGCGTCGATCTCGCCAAGATCGCGCTCGCCCGCTCGTTCGGGGCCAACACCATTCAGATCTTCACGAAGATCCGCATCCCGATGGCCATGCCCATGATCCTCGTCGGTCTCATGGTCGGCTCGATCTTCGGTCTCCTGACGACAGTCGGGGCGGAGATGGTCGGCGGCGCGCAGGGCCTCGGCAATCGCCTGACCTATTATTCTTCGCTGATCCGGATGCCGCAGTTCTTCGCCGTGATCCTGATCCTCGCCTTGATCGGCATTTCGATCTACATCTTCTTCTACTGGCTCGGCAAGAAATGGGCCGGGTGGGAGGCGTGAGGCTCAAAGACTTAACGGAGGGAGAGCGACAATGGGTACATCGACTGGCTGGACGATCGACAGGCGCCGGCTTCTGACGCTCACGGCTGCGGGCGTCTCGGCGAGCGCACTCGGGCTCGGCGGCAGCCGCCAGGCGCTCGCGGCGGGCGAGACGGTGCGCTGGGTGTCGCCGCGTGGCACCATCGAGGTGCTCGACGACTACCCCTATTGGGTGGCGAAGAAATACGGCTATTTCGGCGACCTGCAGACGACGCTCGAGCCCGGGCCGCTCGAAGCAACCGCAACCGTAAAGCTCGTCGACCAGAACCAGGCCGACATGGGCTATCCGTCGCCCGGCGTGTTTTCCCTCGCGCTGGCGCAGGGCATCCCGCTCGTCTCGGTATTCGAGATGGGCGGCGCCGACGTGTTCGATTTCGCCTTCCAGAAGGGCAAGGCGCCCTCCGACCTGAAGGCTCTGGAGGGCAAGACCATTGTCCTGGGCAGCGCCGGATGGCAGGCGATCTGCAACCCGCTGCTGACGCAGGCGGGCGTTGACACCTCGAAGGTCAACTATGTCGAGGCGGGCAACGGCTGGGCGCAGTCGCTGGCGCAAGGACAAGCCGATTCCGCCCTGTCGTGGGAGGGACTGCGGGCGCAGTGGAAGGGGCAGGGGCTCGATTTCGACTATGTTCTCGGGCGCACCTTCTCGAAACTGCCGGCCAACAGCTTTGTCATCCGCAAGGCCGATTTCCAGGATGCCGCCAAGAAGAAGGTCTATGCGCAATATCTGCGCGGCTGGGCGGCAGGGCTCGAATACGGCCGCCAGAACCCGCGTGCGGCGACCCATATCGTCATGCTGCAGTTCCCGGGCCTTGCCTCGCAGATGAATCCGTCGGTCGCGACCGAATCGATGATGCAGCTTGGCAACGTCTTTGCCGGCCGCTGGCCCGAGCGGCAGAAATGGGGCTTCCACATCCTCGACAGCTGGCAATTGTTCTTCGACACCAGCGCCAAGATCGCCCAGATCCCCAACCCGATCCAGGCGAAGGACGTGATCTTCAACGATCTCGTCGACGAGGCAAACGGCTTCGACGCCGCCAAGGTCAAGGCGGACGCGGCCGGCTACGCGCTCCCCGACGAGTACAAGTCCGTCAACGTCGACGAGATCGCCAAGCGGCTGTGAAGGCCTGACGACCGACGGCGGAGGAAAGAGGACGGAAGGATTCCGCTTTCCGTCTGTCGTCGGTCCTCCGTCGTCTGTCGTCTGCTCCGAAGGAGCCTCTATGCTCGCCTTTGACCACATCGGCATCACCACCAGGGAGCCGAAGCCTGACGAGAATTGGATCGAGCAGAGCCGCTGCTGGGTGACCAACCCGCGCAATCATCCCGAAAGCATCGAGTTCCTGCGCTATGAGCCCGACAGCCAGGTTCCCGAGCGGGTCAAGAACAACCCGCACATCGCCTTTCGCGTCGACCGGCTCGAACCGCATATCGAGGGCCAGGAAATCATCATCCCGCCGTTCGTCGTCGCCGGCTTCGTCGAGGCGGTGTTCATCTGGAAATACGACACCGTCTTCGAATACATGCGTTATCTCAAGGACAGCTGGTTCGACAAATAGCGCTTTCGGAGCCGACGGTTCCGCGCACCACAAGCCGCTCGCAGGACAATGAGATGAGCTACAGGGCGATCTATGCCTATGCCTGGGACCTTGCCGAACGCGGGGTGGCCGCCGTCGTCGATGAGGTTCGGGCGCTCGGGCTCGATACGATCTCGCTCGCCTCGAGCTATCACGCCGGCAGATTCCTGCGGCCAAAGGGAAGCGCCGGAAAAGTCTACTTTCCCGATGACGGCACGGTCTATTTCAAGGCGCGCCCGGAGCTTTACGCAACGATCAAGCCGATCCAGAACGGTCTTGTCGCCGAGCGCGATGTGCTGCGCGAGATCTGCGCGACATCGGGCATCGCCGCCAACGCCTGGCTGGTGCTCATGCACAATACGCGGCTCGGGCAGGCCCATCCGCAATCGACCGTCCGCAGCGCCTTCGGCGACCGCTACATCTACAGCCTCTGCCCGACGGCTCCCGAGGCAAGGCAATATGCAACGGCGCTCTGCCGCGACATCACCGAGAGCTATCCGGTTGCCGGCATCTCGCTCGAGACGCCAGGGTTCCTGCCCTACGTTCACGGCTTCCACCACGAATTTGCCCTCGTCCGTCAGAACCGCTGGCTCGACAATCATCTGGGCCTGTGCTTCTGCGATCATTGCCTTGACGGTGCCGCCGCGGCGGGCATCGACGCCCGGCGCCTGCGCGCCCGGGTCGCCCAGGACATCGAAGCCTATCTCGCCAGCGACCTCGATTTTCCCGACGACATGGCCGAGGCGTTCTGGCTGAGCGACAGCCGCACCGACGGCGACCTCTCGGCCTATCTGCGCTGGCGCTGCGACGTCGTCACCTCGCTGGTGCGCGAGATCCGCGGGGCCGTGCGTGCCGATGCGTCGGTCGCCGTCATTCCCTCGGTGGCGCGGCCGTCGGCCGGTGCCTGGTACGAGGGGAGCGACCTGCGCGGGCTCGCGGAAGCTGCCGGCATCATCGAGGCCTGCTTCTACGAGCCGAGCGCCGAGCGGGTGCGCGCCGACGCCTGGGACGTGCGCCGGCGACTTGGCGGCGTCGGGCACCTGCGCGGTATCCTGCGCCCGGCCCACCCCGATCTGAAGAGCAGGGCTGAGGTGGTGGCTGCCGTCGCCGGCCTGCGCGCCCTCGGCATCACCGAGATTGCCTTCTACAACTACGGCCATGTCCGCCGCTCGAGCCTCGAATGGATCGGCGCGGCGCTCGCGGGCTCCGGGACCTGAGCATGCGGTTCGACGGCAAGGTCGTGGCGATCACCGGGGCGGCCGGCGGCATAGGCCAGGCGCTCTGCCGCCATTTCGGCGAGCACGGCGCCGCCATCGCCGCCCTCGACAGGAGCGAGCGCGTCACGGAGTTTGCCGAAACGCTGCGGCGATCCGGCAAGAAGATCGCCTCGCAGGTCGTCGACATCGCCGCGGCGCCGGCCGTCGAGGCGGCCTTCGCCAGCTTTGCGGCTGGCCTCGGGCCGATCGACGTCCTGATCAACAATGCCGGCTTTTCCACCCGCCCGAGCCTGGAGCGCACCAGTCCTCGGGACTGGAGCCATGACGTTCACGGCAACCTCGACGGCGCCTATTTCTGCGCGGCGGCCGTGCTGCCGAACATGAAGGCCAGGCGCTCGGGTGCCATCGTCAACATCGGCTCGGTCAACGGCCTCTCTGCCCTCGGCGATCCGGCCTACAGCGCCGCCAAGGCGGGCATGATCAGCCTGACCCAGGCGCTGGCGCTCGAATATGGCAGGTTCGGGATCCGTGCCAACATCATCTGCCCCGGCACGGTGCGCACGCCGATCTGGGAGGAGAGGATGGCCCGCAATCCCGACATCATGGTACAGCTGTCGCGCTGGTATCCGCTGGGCCGCGTCGCCGATCCGATCGACATCGCCCGCGCGGCGGCGTTTCTCGCCTCGGACGCGGCGGCCGCGATCACCGGTGTCGTCCTGCCGGTCGACTGCGGGCTCTCCGCCGGCAACATCGTCATGGCGCGCGAACTGACATTGGAGGAGTTCTGATCCGCGGGTGAGGTGAGGACGCAATGGACAGAATCCGCATTGGCGTGATCGGGCTCGGATGGTTCGGCGAGATTCACTGCGACACAATTCTCGCCGTGCCGACGCTCGAGCTTGCGGCGCTCTGTACGCGAACGCCCGAGCGATTGCGTGCGCTGGCTCAGAAATTCGGGGTGAAGAAGACCTTTGCCGACTATCGCGAACTCCTCGCCGATCCGCAGATCGATGCCGTCTCAATCGTCACCATGTGGGACCAGCATACTGAGCCCGCCATTGCCGCACTCGAGGCAGGCAAGCACGTCTTCCTCGAAAAGCCGATGGCGAGCACGCTCGCCGACTGCCGCAAAATCATCGCCGCTGCCGACCGCTCCAGGGGAATTCTGTTCATCGGCCACATCTGCCGTTTCAATCCGCGCTATCGGGCGGCGAAACAGGCGATCGAGCAGGGCAAGATCGGCCGCATCTTGTCGATGAGCTCGCGCCGCAACATTCCGGCGGCCTGGACGCCGGAGATCCTCAACAAGATCGGGCCGATCGTCGGCGATGCGATCCACGACACCGATCTGATGCTGTGGTTCACCGGCGACAGGGTGGTCAGCGCTTACGCCCAGACCGTCGATCTGCGCCATCTGAAACATCCGGACATCGGGCAAACCATGTACCGGTTCGCCGGCGGGGCGACGGCGACGCTCGAAACGGTGTGGTGCATGCCCGCCAAGACGCCCTTCGACATCGACGAGCGCATGACCATCATCGGCAGCGAGGGCTTCATCCACGTCCAGGACACCTTTCCCAATCTCGGCATCGTGTCGAGCGAGAAATTCTACAGCCCCGACACGACCTACTGGCCGGAATTCGACGGCGTGCGCGCCGGTGCGTTGCGGGAGGAATTCGCCTATTTCTCGCGCTGCATCCAGGACGGCCGCAAGCCCTCGCTCGTCACGCCGCAGGACGCCATGGCCGCCCTCGAAGCGGCACTCGCTGCAGAAGAATCCGCTCGGACCGGCGAGGTGGCAAGAATCGGCTGAACAAGACGGCGTCGGCGGGAGGCAGGGAGGAAGCGATGAGCAAGAAGGTATTGGTTGTGGGCGTCGGCAACATGGGCATGTCGCATGCGCTTGCCTATGCGCGCATCCCGGAGTTCGACGTGGTCGGCGTCTGCACGCGCCATATCGCGGAGCGCGAACTCCCTGCAGCCCTGGCGGGCGCCAAGCGCTTTGCCAAATACGAAGAGGCGCTTGCCGAGCTGAAGCCGGACGTCGTGTCGATCAACACGCTGCCCGATACCCATGCCGACTATGCCATCAAGGCGCTGGAGGCAGGCGCCCATGTGTTCGTCGAAAAGCCGCTCGCCGAAACCGTCGAGAGCGCCCAGCGTGTGGTCGATACCGCCAGGCGCACCGGCAAAAAGCTGGTCGTCGGCTACATCCTGCGCCAGCATCCCTCGTGGATCAAATTCGTCGAGATCGCGCGCCAGCTCGGCTCGCCGCTCATCTTTCGCATGAACCTCAACCAGCAGTCGCGCGGGCCGAACTGGGACTGGCACAAGCGCCTGATGGAGACGTTCTCGCCGATCGTCGACTGCGGCGTGCATTATGTCGATGTGATGTGCCAGATCACGCCGGCCAAGCCGATCCGCGTGCAGGCCATGGGCGTGCGGCTGACCGACGAAGTACCGGCGAGCATGTACAACTACGGCCAGCTGCAGGTCGCCTTCGACGACGGCTCGGTCGGCTGGTACGAGGCCGGCTGGGGCCCGATGATGAGCGAGACAGCCTTCTTCGTGAAGGACGTGATCGGGCCGAAGGGCAGCGTTTCGATCGTCATGGCCGACGGCAGCGGCGACGTGAAGTCCGACGACATCAACGCGCACACCAAGACCAACCAGATCCTATGGCACCACGCGGCGCTCGATGCGCAGAACAATCCGATCAGAGGAGACGAGCGCTTCAGCATGGCCGACGAGCCCGATCACGACGCACTCTGCGAGCGCGAGCAGCGCTATCTGCTCAAGGCGATCGATGAAAACGTCGATTTGTCGGACCATATGGACGATGCCGTCAAGAGCCTGCGCATCGTGATCGCGGCCGACAAATCGGTACGCACCGGCCAGGTGGTGACGTTGTAGTGGTCACGCGAGCGCCCACCTTCTTCCGCTCGCGGGAGAAGGGCGCTTACGACCGGACGCCTCTAGCCAAAGAACGTCGGGTGCGCGGCGACCACGCGCCCTTTCTCGTCGAGCCCGAAGAGGACCCGCCATTTGTCCATGCAGGTGCACGGGTGCGAGATGCCGAATTCGATGACATCGCCGACGCAAATCGGGCTTTGCGGGTCCACCGCCACGAAGGCGTGCTGATCGTTGAGCTTCAGAACCTGCATCGCCTCGGGCCCGGCGATCTCGACAAGCGGGCGCCCGTCGCGGTGGACGCGCAGCGGACGCGGCAGGTCCTGGTCGTAGGAGACGTCGCGCATGCCCATGCCACACACCGCGAGGCCCGGCTCGGGCCGCGACAGGACTTCGGCCCAAAGGCGCAGCGCCGGCCTGAAGGCCTCGGCCGCCGCGACCCTGCGGCCGCCGATCGCAAAGCCGTCCCGCTCATCGATGGCCGCCATCGCCCGCGCATAGCCGCCGTGGTCCTGGAAGAAGATCGCGCCGCTTCTCAGGATCAGCCTGGCATTGCCATCCGCGGCAATCATGGGCTGCAAGGCCGCAACCACCCAGTCGAAATAGCTTGATCCGCCGGCGGTCAGGATGAGCGGAATCTTAGGCCCGACGAGACCCCTGACCTTCCCGTAGACCTCGTGGGTGAGCGCCATCAGGTCGTCGATGGCGGCCCTCGTCTTCACCGCATCGGCTACCGCCACGGTCCCTTCGTAGGTCGCAACGCCCGCCAGCGCCAATCGGGCATCGGGACCTGGATCGCGGATTGCCTCGATGACGCGGTCGGCCGCCGCGGCGTCGCGCGCGCCGGCGCGGCCGGCGCCGACCTCGACCAGGATCCCGATGTTCGGCGCAGCCGGCTCCAGGCGCCAGGCTTCTGCCAAGGCGGCCACGGCCTCGGCCGAGTCGGCAAAGATGAAGAACTCGGCCTTTGGATAGGAGGCAAGCAGTCTTGCGAGCCTGAGTGCTCCACCTCTGCCGCCAACCTCGTTGGCAAGAAGCAGGCGCATGAGACCCGCCTTCAGCATGACCGATGCCTGGCGGATATCGGCGACGGTGGTCCCCCACGCGCCAGCTTTGACCAGTGAGGCGGCAAGCTCGGGACACATCGGCGTCTTGGCGTGCGGCGCAATCTCCACGCCATGTTCCTTGACGTAGCGCAGCATCAGGTCGCGGTTGTTGGCGAACGCCGCCTCGTCAAGCGTCAGCACCGGCAGCGCCATCACGCCATCGGCGGGGCGCCAGCCTTGTGCA
This sequence comes from Methylobacteriaceae bacterium, assembly GCA_019233695.1. Classification (GTDB taxonomy): domain Bacteria; phylum Pseudomonadota; class Alphaproteobacteria; order Rhizobiales; family Beijerinckiaceae; genus JAFAME01. The sequence goes on along the minus strand of JAFAME010000009.1, from coordinate 834 downwards.
GGAACCTCCGAGGGCGAAATGGCCGCAGTTCCGGGAGGCACACCACGAACGCGGTCGTCGATCAGGTCCGTCTGGGCAAGCAGGCCGAATTCGGGGGACTTCACGTCGATCGCCATGCCATCCTCCAGATTGATGCGGGTCGTGTCGCAACGGGACAGGCCACCCCGTGCGTCGGGTGGGTGCGTGCGGCCTGCAGGTGCTATCCTCGCCGACCCGAAGAGCCGATATGAAGCTACGCTGCGGGGAGCCGGACGCGCAAATTGAGGCCTCGGTGACATGGAGCAGCGGACATGACGGTATTGAGGCCGAGAGCCTGCGGGTGCGGGCAACGATGAAGCTGCGCGCGCCCTTGCTGGCACCGGCCTCGGCCGGCCCTTTCCTGTTCTTGCTTCTTGCGGCTTGCCTTGCCTGCCTCGGTTTCGTTGCTGCCGATGCGGCGCTTGCCGCCGATGCGCCGCGGTCCGGGGGCTCTGAAGGGCTCTTCGTGGCCGAGCTCCTCGCGCTCCTCCTGGCGGGGCGGCTCCTCGGCGAATTGATGCAGCGCATCGGCCAGCCCGCGGTGATGGGTCAGCTCCTCGCGGGCCTCCTTCTCGGCCCTTCGGTCCTTGGCGCAATTTGGCCGCAGGCGCAGCACGCGATCTTCCCGCCGAATGGTGAGCAGAAGGCGATGGTGATGGGCATCGCCCAGCTGGGCGTGCTGATGCTTCTGCTGCTCACGGGAATGGAGACCGATCTGGGGCTCGCCAGGAAAGCGGGCAGGGCCGCCGTGAGCGCCTCGATCTGCGGCATTCTCGTCCCCTTTGCCTGCGGCTTCACGCTCGGCGAATTCCTGCC
>JAFAME010000345.1 GCA_019233695.1 Methylobacteriaceae bacterium | reverse complement strand
CCTCCGACAGGCCGCCCGAAGCCTGGATGCGGATCTGCTGCTCCTTGTTGGTGGCCTTGTCCTTCGCCGTCACATTGACGATGCCGTTGGCGTCGATATCGAAGGTCACCTCGACCTGCGGCATGCCGCGGGGCGCCGGCGGGATGCCGACCAGATCGAACTGGCCGAGCAGCTTGTTGTCGGCTGCCATCTCGCGCTCGCCCTGGAACACCCGGATGGTGACGGCCGTTTGGTTGTCCTCGGCAGTCGAGAACACCTGGCTCTTCTTCGTCGGGATCGTGGTGTTGCGGTCGATGAGGCGCGTGAACACGCCGCCGAGCGTTTCGATGCCGAGCGACAGCGGCGTCACGTCGAGGAGCAGCACGTCCTTGACGTCGCCCTGGAGCACGCCGGCCTGAACCGCTGCGCCGATGGCAACGACTTCGTCCGGATTGACGCCCTTGTGCGGCTCCTTGCCGAAGAACTGCTTGACGACCTCCTGCACCTTCGGCATGCGGGTCATGCCGCCGACGAGCACCACTTCGTTGATCTCGCCAGCCGAGAGCCCGGCGTCCTTCAGCGCCTTGCGGCATGGATCGACCGTCTTCTGGATGAGATCGTCGACCAGCGCCTCGAACTTGGCGCGGGTGAGCTTCAGCGTCAGGTGCTTGGGACCGGTCGCATCCGCCGTGATGTAGGGCAGGTTGATCTCGGTCTGGGCCGAGGAGGAGAGTTCGATCTTCGCCTTCTCCGCGGCTTCCTTCAGGCGCTGCAGGGCGAGCTTGTCCTTGCGCAGATCGATGCCATTTTCGCGCCGGAACTCCTCGGCGAGATATTCGACAAGGCGCATGTCGAAGTCTTCGCCGCCGAGGAAGGTATCACCATTCGTCGACTTCACCTCGAAGACGCCGTCGCCGATCTCCAGGATCGAGATGTCGAAGGTGCCGCCCCCAAGGTCATAGACGGCGATCGTGCCGGACTTCTTCTTGTCGAGCCCATAGGCGAGCGCGGCGGCCGTCGGCTCATTGATGATGCGCAAGACGTCGAGGCCGGCGATCTTGCCGGCATCCTTGGTCGCCTGTCGCTGGGCATCGTTGAAGTAGGCCGGCACAGTGATGACGGCCTGCGTCACCGGCGTGCCGAGATGTGCCTCCGCCGTCTCCTTCATCTTTTGCAGGATGAAGGCCGAGATCTGCGAAGGCGAATATTGCTTGCCGTTTGCCGTCACCCAGGCATCGCCGTTCGGCGCCTTGATGATCTTGTAGGGGACGAGTCCCATGTCCTTCTGCGTCATGGGGTCGGTGAAGGTGCGCCCGATCAGGCGCTTGATCGCGAAGAAGGTGCGCTCCGGATTGGTGACGGCCTGGCGCTTGGCCGGCTGGCCGACGAGACGTTCCCCGTCGTCCGTAAAGGCGACGATCGAGGGCGTCGTGCGCGAACCTTCCGAGTTTTCGATGACGTTAGGCGTCGCCCCTTCCATGACGGCGACGCACGAGTTCGTCGTACCGAGGTCGATGCCGATGACTTTTGCCATAACGTAGTTCCCCTTATTTCAGCAGACCCGCCGGGTCCCGAAGCAACCTGGCCACCACCGGACGGCAGACATGACGTCCAGCCGGTCCCCAATTTCCCCGCGTGATATACGGGCTGGCGCTGATATATGGAGGGGGGAGTATGCCTGCAAGGAGCAACGGACGCATCAAGCGGCTCCGCCGACATTGTCTCAGGCGAGCGACGGCGTCCGATAGAGCACCTTTCCACCGACCTTGATTTCGACGTCCTGCAGATAGGGCTGAGCGCCCTCGAGGCTGACATCAAGCCCGAGCCCGGGAGCATCCGGCGCGCGGATCTCGCCATTCCCGTCGGGCCTGAGGTGCCCGGCGGTGAGATCGAGCGCAAGCTGTTTTGGTGTGACCGGATATTCGCAGATGCGATGATCGGCGAGCCCGGCGTAGGGCTGCAGCGAGGCGCTCAAGGCAAGGTGGGAGGTGAACGTGTGGTTGACGAAGGTGATGCCGCGGGCAGCCGCCTCGTCGGCCACGAGCTTTGCCGGGCCGATGCCGCCGATCCGGCCGCAGTCGATCTGAATGAAGCCGACGCTCCCGTAGCCCATGAGGTGCTGCGCCATGGCCCGATTGTGGGCGCCCTCGCCCCCCGCGAGCCGCACCCGAGGGCTGCGCTGTGCAAGCGCCGAATAGGCCGAGAGCGCGGCCGTGTGAAAGGGCTCCTCCAGCCACAGCGCGCGGGCCGCCTCGAGCGCCGGCAGCCGTGCGGCCGCCGCACCGACGTCCTCCCCGAAAATCTGGCCGACGTCGACCAGCAGGGTCCCGTCGGACCCCAGTCCCTCCCTTGCCGCCGCAAGATGGTCGGCATCCGCCTCGACGGTGGCGCGGCCGATCGGTCCCCAACCGAATTTGACCGCCGCAAAGCCCGCGTCGCGCGACGCCCGCGCGGCCTCGAGCGTTTGCTGCGGCGTGTCACCGAAGAGCCGCGAAGCGTAGGGCGTCTTGCCGTGGCTCCTGTCGTAGCCGAGCAATCGCCAAACGGGCTCCCCGCGGGCTTTGCCGAGCAGATCCCAGAGCGCCATCTCCACTCCGGAAAATGTGTGCGGCGCCTGCAGCAGGTCCATGCTGTCATACGCCACCCGCGCCGCCATGCGCCTGATGTCGTCTGCGTCATCGAGCGGTCGCCCCAGGACGGCGTCGGCCACCGGCCGGCATACGCCGTGC
>JAFAME010000503.1 GCA_019233695.1 Methylobacteriaceae bacterium | reverse complement strand
GGAACGCGAATTCGTCGACGTAGCGGCCAAGGTGCTTCGGGCTGGTGTGATGGTAGACACCGATCAGGCCGCGCTTAAGGACCGCGAAGACGCTCTCGATGCCGTTTGTGGTGACATCGTCGCGGACGAATTCGCTGGCACCGTGATTGATCGTTTCGTGTTTGAAGGACAGACCATCGATATCGACGTAAGCGCCGGCCTCATCGGTATTGAGCGTAGAACCGGCCTCGACGTGCTCAGCGATCACGCCTTGGATCGTTGCCTTATCGGCGCTGGCGATCGGCATCGCGATGGTTCGGCCACCGCGCTCGCGCATGCCAAGCACGGGTGTCTTGCCGACTGTCCCGCGTCCGGCCTTCAGCTTCTTGGATTCGTGCTTGTTCTTCTCGACGCCGCCTACGTAGGTTTCGTCGATTTCGATGATACCTGCGAGCTTTTTGAGATTCGGGCCGCAAGCTTCCCGAAGACGATGCAGAACGAACCACGCCGACTTTTGCGTGATGCCTATCTCTTTGGCGAGTTGCATGCTGGAAATGCCCTTGCGCGCCGTGACGAGCAAGTACATCGCATAAACCCATTTATGCAGAGGAACGTGGCTGCGCTCGAAGATCGTTCCGGTGCGAACCGTGAAGTCTTCCTTGCATTGGTTGCAGCGATAGAAACCTTCCTTCCGGGCCGTGATCCGCTCGCCCAAGCCGCAGATAGGGCAACGCGGGCCGTTCGGCCAAAGGCGACCTTCAAGATAGACGCGCGCGGACTCTTGGTCCGGGAACATCTCGAAGAGATGGAAGGTTGAAATGGTCGACTTGCTCATCCCTCTACCCTCACTTTCTGATCAAAACCATAGACCGAAAAGGCGAGGGAGTCAAGTATATAATTCCCCAAGATTGACAGGAACGCGCCCGTCGTCCTGATGACCGCCCATTTGCGTGTAATAGTCCCTGAGCTCGGCTTGCGCTTTCAGCGCCACATCCAAGACAGCTTCATCCGTCGGCCTGAAGAATTTGTATTCTTCGTAGTTGTCGAGAGAATTGTTGGCGAAGGAGTTCACGGCATCGAGGACCGATTTTGCGGTAGAAGACGCCCTGAAAATGGCAAAAGCCGTGCTGGTGAGCGTGCCAGCATAATTGTATTCCTTGCGCAGGTACTCAAGCAGATCGGTCTTGTCGGCCAGCCCGGCAACGTACTCCTGGCAGAGAATGAACGCGGCGGCACTCCCGGTGCGCAGAAAATGGATGACAAGATCGGGGTCCAAATGCGGTGGGACGAGGATGGGCACGCTGTCCCCGGGCAGCTCCACGGCAAGACTCGCTGCAGGCGCGCCACGCGTCGATAGAAACGACTTGAAGGAGTTCGTCGGCGCGGTCGCGCTGGCATTCGCGACGAGCTGTCCGGTGGTGAGCCCCGATTCGACGGCCAAGGCTCTCGTCGCCTCGACATAGGCGCGAACCGCAAGTTCCACCTGGCCGGGATCGACCAGGAGGGGTGGAGTGGTGTCAGTCGGTCTCAGCGTGTTGCAGCCCGCAACGGCGAGCCCGAATCCAATTGCAATGAAAACACGAAACGTGTCCATCCCCGCCCCCCAGGATGAACTGGCAATCCGCAAGTATCACCGCGCGGAAGGAGACACGCAAGCGAAAGTTGTCCCCATGGGTCGGATGCATCACCCAGGCGGGTGGGGCCCAATCGGGCCCAAGCACCCTGGCATGGACTTGACGCATGCGGCTCGCTATCAGCGTGCGTTACGCCGGTTCGTTGCGGAAGTCGGGCATGACACAGACGATCAGCGCGCCCGCGGACCGGGCGGAGGAAGGCTACGCCTTTCTCTTCGACCTCGACGGTACCCTTGTCGACAGCGTCTATCAGCACGTGTTGGCATGGCACGAGGCGCTTGCCGAGGCCGGCCTGCCCCTGTCCGTCTGGCGCATCCACCGCCGCATCGGGATGTCCGGCGGGCTCTTCGCCCATGCGCTGTTGCGCGAGATGGGGCGGGAAATCACGCCCGAACTCATCGAGGGCTTGCGCCTGGGCCATACGGCGGCCTTCGCCCGCCGCGCGGGCGACGTGCGGCCTCTGCCTGGCGCCACGGATTTGCTGCACACGCTGACGAGCCTCGCCGTGCCGTGGGCCATTGCCACGAGCGGCCGAATGGAAACGGCCCGAATCACGATCGCGATGCTCGGCGTCGATCCAAAGAAGGTGCCCGTCGTGACCCGCGACCAGGTACGCTACGCCAAGCCGGATCCGGATCTCTTCCTCACCGCGGCGGAGCGGCTCGGCAGGAGCATCCTCAATTCGGTCGTGGTCGGCGACAGCGTATGGGACCTGCTTGCAGCCCGCCGCGCCCATGCAATCGGCGTCGGCCTGCTGTCGGGCGGCTATGGGGAGGACGAGCTCGTGCGGGCCGGCGCCTACCGCGTCTACGAGGACCCAGCCGATCTGCTGCGGCATCTCGACGAGGTGGGTGTCCGCCGGCCCTATTGAAGAAGCGCGATGGCGACGGCATCGCTTGATTCGACGCGGGCGCCGGCGGACACTGATTCGGCGCCAGTTATAGAACATTGGCAGGCGAATGCCCGACGAAACCTCCCCGCCGCTGTTGACCGAGGCAGACTACGAATCGATCGAGGGCGCGGTCATGGAGACCACGCGGGGGCGGTGGTTTCTTGCGGAATTCGCCCGTCGCATGCGCGCCGCCGATACCGACCGCATGCTCGAGGTAATGGCGCGGCTTGAACGGGCCGTGACTTGGCGGCAAGGCGCAATTGCCGGAGAGGTGGCGGCCGAAACCGCCGCGCTGCGCGCTGCCGTCCGCATGATCGCGGAACGGTTGCAGGACGTCGTTTGGCGCTTGCGCGAGCGCAATTTCGCCGGCGACGTTTGCCAGGCGGTCGAAGAGGAGACCGCCAAGCTCGCCGACCTCGCAAGGTCGACCGGGCTTGCCATCGAGACCGTGCGGCCGCTCGATCTGGCGGCCGACCCGCCGCAGCCCGGCCCGCCAACCCCTGCCGTCCCGCCGCCAGAGCTTGGCCCAACCGAACTGCCAAGAGATCAGCGGCTCGCCGCGCTCGCGCATATCGACGCGCTGACGCCTGCGGAAAAGCTCGCCCTATTTCTCTGACGTCCCGGCTACCGCGCGAAAGCCCTTGATGTTCTCGATGAACTGGCGGGCGCTTGCCTCCCAGGTGAAGGTCGCCGCGTGAGCGAGCGCAACATCGCGCGAAATGGCGAGGGCGCCCATGCACGCTTGGCCGAGATCCTCGTCGAGCACGCCCGCCCCGCTGCGGTCGAGGACGTCGAGGGGGCCGGCAACCGGAAATGCCGCGACCGGCAAGCCGCTCGCCAGCGCCTCGAGAAGCACGTTGCCGAACGTGTCGGTGCGGCTCGGAAACACGAATACGTCGGCGCTGGAGTAGATCTGGGCGAGCGTTTCTCCGACCTGCATGCCAAGGAAACGGCTCAGAGGATAGGCTGCCTCGAGCGCTGGGCGCGCCGGGCCGTCGCCGACGACGACCTTCGTTCCGGGAAGATCGAGCCGCAGAAAGGCTTCGATATTCTTTTCGATCGCGACCCGACCGACATAAAGAAAGATCGGTCGAGGGAAATCGAGGATCGAGGCGGCGCGGGGGTGAAAGCGCTCGTGATCGACGCCCCGCGACCAGCGCATCAGCTTGCGAAAGCCACGCCGTTCGAGGTCGGCGATGACACTTGGTGCCGCCACCATCGTGCCGATGGAGGCGCTGTGGAACCAGCGCAGCAGCGCATAGGTCAATCGCTCGGGAACGGGCGCCCGCGCCGACACATATTCCGGAAACCGGGTATGATAGCTCGTGGTGAACGGGCGCCCCAGGCGCCGGCAATAGCGGCGCGCTGCAAATCCGAGGGGGCCCTCGGTCGCGATGTGGATGTGGTCAGGCGCGATCTCTTCGATTCGCTGGGCCACCGCCGCCGCCGGGGCAATCGCAAGCCGGATGTCGCGATAGGTCGGCAGGCCGAACGAGCGAAAGCCGGCGGGAGTGAGAAAATGGACCTCGGCGCCGAGCGGGCGCGCGGCGGCAGCCGTCGCCTGCAATGTATGCACAACGCCATTCACCTGGGGGAGCCACGCGTCGGTGGCAACGAGGATCCGCATGAAGGTTGAGCTCGCTTGGCGTCTACCTCATGCAGCGGCCTTCGCCGCGGTCGTCAACTCGGGAACGGCGCTTGGCGTATAAACGGTTCGCAGCGAATTCCACCGAAGAATCTCAAGCCGGCCGTCCTGATGCTCGGCGACGGCCGTGCAGGATTCCACGAAATCGCCGATATTGACGTAGGTCACGCCGCGCATGGCGCGGATCATCGGGTGATGAATATGGCCGCAAACAACCCCGTCGGCGCCTTCGCTGACGGCCGCATCGGCCAGCGCCTTTTCGAACGTGCCGATGAAGTTCACCGCATTCTTCACTTTGAGTTTTGCCCAGGAGGAAAACGACCAGTATTCGAAGCCGAACCAGCGGCGAACCTTGTTGAAGTAAGTGTTCGTCACCAGCGCCACGGTATAGGCCGAATCGCCAAGGAAGGCCAGCCATTTGGCGTGCCGTACGACCACGTCGAACTCGTCGCCGTGGGTAACGAGAAAAAGCCGGCCGTCGGCGGTGGTGTGCATGACGCGAGGCACGACCTCGACGCCGCCGAAATTCAAGCCGACATAGTCGCGCGCGAACTCGTCGTGGTTGCCGGGGATGTAGAACATCCGCGCGCCCTTGCGCACCTTGCGCAGAAGCTTCTGGACAACATCGTTGTGGGCCTGCGGCCAGTACCAGCCGCTCTTCAAACGCCAGCCGTCGACGATGTCACCTACCAGATAGATCGTCTCGGCGTCATTGTGCTTGAGAAAGTCCAGGAAGAGCTCCGCTTGGCAGCCCTTCGATCCCAGATGTACATCGGACACGAAGAGCGAACGGTAGCGGGTCGGCGCGAGGTCATCCGTCAAAGGGAATTCCCATCGTTGGCGTTGCCGGAGGCATAAGCGTTCACAACAGATTCCTGTGGCGATCACATGACAAAGCAAAAGCGTGGCCGCAGTGCAAGCACCGTCCCGACTATATCACCATTGGATAACAGAGAAGGCGAGGAACATGGATCTCGGAATT
>JAFAME010000498.1 GCA_019233695.1 Methylobacteriaceae bacterium | reverse complement strand
CCGCCGGATGGCGAGATCGAAGCCGCTGGCCGGCTTCCGGCGTAGCAGCGAAGCCGCCGACGCGGCTATCGCGACTATCGCCGAAGGCAAGGACGGGAGCGCGGCCAGCCCGGCCACGGGCAGCGATGCTGCCAGGGAGCCCGGACGATGAGCCCGACGCCTGGCGGGGTGCCCGATCCTCCGGTTCGACCGCCGGCGGGCAGCGGCTCCGACGATCTCCATCTGCGCCTGCGAAACATCGAGCCCATCCCGCCCGGAGCCGTGCCGGTCATCGAGGCGGTCAGCGTGTCGAAGGCGTTCGGGGCGACGACGGCGCTGGTCGATGTCTCGCTCAAGGCCTACGCCGGCCGCATCCTGGCGCTGCTCGGCGACAACGGCGCCGGCAAATCGACCCTTATAAAAATCCTGTCGGGCGTCTTTCCCCCGGACAGGGGCGAGTTGCGCTTTCGCGGCGAGCCAGTGACCTTCACCAACCCGGCGCAGGCGCGCGAGCGCGGTATCGCAACCGTCTTCCAGGACCTTGCCGTCTGCGAGCTCCTGTCGGTGACGCGCAACGTCGTCCTCGGCCGGGAACCCCAAAGAGGCTTTGGTCCCTTCAAATGGCTCGACATGAAGCGGGCCGACGAGATGGCGCGCTCGGCCCTACACCATCTCGGCGTGCGCTGGGAGCGCGGCCTCGACGAGCGCGGCGTCAACATCTCGGGCGGCGAGCGCCAGTCGCTCGCCATCGCCCGCGCCATGTTCTTCGGCTCCTCCCTGCTGGTGCTCGATGAGCCGACCTCCGCGCTCGCGGTGCGCCAGGCAGGGCGGGTGCTCGATCATATCGCCCAGGCGCGCGACCAGGGGCAGGCGGTGATCCTCATCACCCACAACTTCCGCCACGCCCTGTCCGTCGCCGACGACCTGACCGTGCTCGCCCAGGGCCGGGTGGCGGCGCATTTCCGCCGCGACGAGATCGAGCTCGACGAGCTCACGAACCTCGTGGCCCGCGTCGCCTGATCGCAGGAATCGTCCGGTTCCGGGGCTCGTGCCACTCCTGCAAGCCGCAAAGCGGTGCCCGGGTCAGCCGCCGTCCGGCGCGCCGATCACGACGGAAATCTCGCCGACCCCCTCGATCGAGCCGTCGAGCCGATCCCCTGGCTCGACCGGGCCGACGCCCGCCGGCGTGCCGGTATAGATCAGGTCGCCCGGCGCCAGATGATAGAAGCAGGAGAGATGGGCGATGAGCTCCGGCACCGACCAGACGAGCTCGGCAATATCGGCTGACTGGCGCGTCGCCCCGTTGCACCGAAGCTCGATGCGCCCGTGCTGTGGATGGCCGATCGAGGCCGCAGGCGCTACGCCCGAGAGCACCGCACCCATTTCGACGTCCTTGCCGAGATCCCAGGGGCGCTGTTTGGCGCGCTCGGAAAGCTGCAGGTCGCGCCGCGTCATGTCGAGCCCACAGCAATAGCCATAGACCTTCGACAGCGCGGCCCCCATCTCGACCCAGAACGCCGGCGCGCCGATCACCACGACAAGTTCCATCTCGTGGTGATAGTTCGAGGTGCCCGGCGGATAGGCGATGGTCGTGCCGGAGAGGGCGACGGCGCTCGGGCTCTTGGTGAAATAGAACGGCGTCTCGCGGTCGACCGCGATGCCCATTTCCTTGGCATGTTCCTCGTAGTTGCGGCCGACGCAGAAGATGCGCCGAACGGGGACGCGATCCTGGCTGCGCAGGACCGGCAGCGATGGCACCGGCACGGGATCGAAAACGAAGCGGGTCATGCTGGTCGCCGAGGTGTCGGCGCGCATGCGCATTCGTTTGTGTTTCCTGGCCTGGAATTACGCGCGGCTGTCATCCCGGCCATTGCACCGCGAAGCGGTGCGCGAGCCGGGATCCGGTGAAGCCAATCATCGGCGACGCCGCGTTCCGGATCCCGGATAGCCGCAAGAGCGGCTTCCGGGATGACGACGATCGGCTCCATCGAAGCGATCGGCCTAATCCTTGGCGCGTTCGACGTAGGATCCATCCTCGGTCATGACGACAACGCGGGTCCCCGCGGTAATATGCGGGGGCACCATGGTGCGCTGGCCGTTCGAAAGCTTGGCGGGCTTGTACGAGGAGGAGGCCGTCTGGCCCTTCATCGCCGGCTCGGTCTCGGTCACTTCGAGGACGACGCGTGGCGGCAGCTGGATGGCGACGGCGACCCCATTGAAGACCGACAGCATGACGTGCATGCCTTCCTGCAGATAGACCGCCTGGTCGCCGACCACGCTGTTCGGCACGGTGACCTGATCGTAGTTTTCGGTATTCATGAAGGTAAAGCCGTCGGCGTCCTCGTAGAGATATGAATATTCGCGATCCTCGACGAAGGCGCGCTCGACCTGCTCGGTGGTCTTGTAGCGCTCGGAAACCTTCACGCCGTCGCTGATCCGGCGCATGTCGATCTGGGTGGTCGGCGTGCCTTTGCCGGGATGGAAGCTCTCCGCGGTCAGGACGACGTAGAGCTGACCATCGTCGCGTTCGATGATATTGCCTTTGCGGATGGAGCTGGCGATGACTCTCACATTCTTCCCCTGTCGCGGCGACCGAGGCCGGCCCGCGCGCGCCCCGTGTTGAAGTTGGCGCGCAACATAGCGATTTCGCCGACGAAGGCCAGCCCGCCC
>JAFAME010000466.1 GCA_019233695.1 Methylobacteriaceae bacterium | reverse complement strand
GCTGGAGCGCGACCGCGACGCCCACAAGTTCACCCTCAACAACGCCTGCAAGGACATGCGCTATCTGGCCGCGATGGCGGATGCGGCCGGCATCGCCAATCCGGTCGGCAGTGCCGTCAAGAACACCTATGCAACAGCGGTCGAGAGCGGGCGCGGCGAGGACTACGTGCCGATGATCTCGGATTTCGTGGCGCAGCTCAACGGCACGAAGCTCGCCTAGAGCTGTATCCGACCACAACGCCTCCACCGACAGGCTTCACGCCCAGCTCGTTTACCCCTGTCTAGTCTCCAGCACCACTAGGCTTGGATATCGTCACACAATGATGCATCTACCCGGATGGAATTCCGCCGATAGTACTGCTCGATTCCACAATTTTTTTGAGTTTTGGGGTATTGTTCTTTTTCTTATAGTTGTGCTCTTTGAATTCTTAGCTTACTTCTATGGACATCGTCGTGATTGGCTGGTCAATGAAGCGGTGCGCCAAGCCAGCATCCAGCGGCAGCAGGCGGACGACCCTGCCAAATTACAGCGTGAGAGCGATGCTACGCAGATCGCTAGATTGGAGGAGGAACTTTGGCAGACAAGCAAACAGGTTGCAGCCGATCACAGCGTCAAAACCCGTCTCCGAAACTTACTAGAAACGATTGACCCGCAAATAATACGTGCAATCGATGCCGGCCAAACCGATCTTGTGGTCCGGATGCAGCCATCCGACATAGTGGCGCTTCGATCTTTGATACAGGATCCCGAGGGCGCGTCTCTCGTTACAATTGTCGGCCTGGGACGTCGATTCCTCAATTCCCTCATCAATAACGGATCGCTTGGGCCAAGCACCCCTGTGGCAGAGCAACAGGAGGTACAACTTCATATCAGCACAAATTTGAAGGAATAAATTGCCGTGAAGGGAATTTCTGCCGGCGCAAGTTGCTCGCTCGATGATGAGCAGTCTGGATGCGGAGCTCCTGCGAGGGCGGGAATCTGGAAACTCTTGGCTCCCACCTCCTAGCTAGCTAGTTAGCTAGCCCAGGCGAGCAACGGCGGGAGCCTTAGAGGCTTCCTCCGGACGTGACGACCCGCTCCCGGTACCAAAGGTAGAGCCCGGAACACACGACGATCGCCGCGCCTGCGAGCATCGAGAGGCCGGGCACATCGCCGAAGATCAGGTAGCCGAGGCCGGTCGTCCAGAGAATCTGGACGTAGACGAAGGGCGCCAGAATGGCGGCGGGCGCGCGGTGATGGGCCAGGATGACGAGCCATTGGCTCATCGCCCCGCAAAGACCCATGAATACGATGAGCGCGACCGAGAGCGCGTCGGGGGGTGCAACCCAGAAGAAGGGCAGGATGGGTGTCAGGACAAGAACGCCGGCGAGCGAGGTGTAGGCGAGCGTGGTGTGGGCCGGATCGCTCGCGGCGAGGACGCGCGTGACGATATAGTAGAGCGAATTGCAGAGAACGCCGGCGAGCGCATAGAGCATCGCGACGCTGAAGCCGACGCTGCCGGGTCTCGTGACGATGAGGATGCCGGCAAATCCGATGCCGATCGCGGCGAGCCGCCTCGGGCCGACCCATTCGCCGAGAAGGGGCCCGGCGAGCAGGGCAACGATCAGCGGCAGCGAAAAGCCGATCGCGGTCATCTCGGCAAGCTGCAGATATTTCAGCCCCAGGAAGATCATCGCCGTCGAGCCGAGCAGCAGCAGCGAGCGCAGGGCCTGCAGGCCCGGGCGCCTTGTCGCCAGCGCCCGTGCACTGGTCCAGGGATTGACCGCACAGAAGACGAAAACGGCGCTCACGAAGTAGCGCGCCCACACGACTTCGAGCGTTGGCAGGGTCCGACTGAGCCATTTGGCCGACGTGTCCGTGCCGGTAAAGCACATCAGCGCGCCGCAAAAGAGAAGGATGCCGATGAGGCGCGAGCGCCGCTCGGCTGCGCTGCGCGCTTCGATGGAGCGGGGACGGGCGCTCTCCAGAGCAAGGCGGGTCGGTGATGTTGTTTCTTCGGCGGTAAGGGTCACGCTGGTGCGATCGGCTTTGGGTGGCATCCCGCCCGAAGCGCCGCCACTGCGGCGCGAAGCGCGAGGATCGCCAATGGTATAGACCTTTGGCTCTTCGGCGACGACCATCCTTTCCGTGAGCCAGCCATGCGCGCGCTGCTCTTATGTGTCGCGCCGGCGAACGCTCTCGTGCCAATGGCGCAGCAGCAGATGCGTCAGCAGGGTGAAGAACAGGAAGATCGTGATGCCGGTGACCGCGATCAGCACGAGCGCGGCGAACACGCGCGGCATGTTCTGTCGGAAGGTCGATTCGACGATGCGGAAGGCAAGCCCGGAGCCCTGGCCGGCAGTGCCGGCCGCGATCTCCGCAACGATCGCCCCGATGAGCGAGAGGCCGCCGCCGACGCGCAGCCCACCGAGAAAATACGGAAGGGCCGCCGGGAGCCGGAGCCGTATCAATTGCTGCCAGCGCGAGGCGCCGTAGAGCTTGAAAAGATCGACGAGATTATGATCGGCGGAGGCAAGGCCGAGGGTCGTGTTCGACAGAATCGGAAAGAACGCGACGATGAAAGCGCACGCCAGGACGGCCGTGGGCGGGTCCAGATAGATCACCAACAGAGGAGCGATGGCGATGACCGGCGTAACCTGGAGGATGACCGCGAAGGGATAGAACGAGCGCTCGATCCAGCGCGACTGGGCGAACAGGATCGCAAGGCCGACCCCGCCCACGACCGCCGCAAACAGGGCCGAGAAGGTGACCTTCAGAGTGACCCAGAGCGAGCCCGACAGCGTCGGCCAATCGCTGACAAGCGTCGTGGCGACGAGGCTTGGCGCCGGTACAAGGTAGTGCGGGATGTTCCTGATGCGCACTACCGCCTCCCAACCGGCGACGGCGGCAAGAAAGACCAGGATCGGCAGGATGACGTCGAGGACCCGCCCGCCGGCGCTGCCGCGCGCCGCCTCGCTCACAACCGATCCTCCGGCGAGAGCGCTTCCATCAGGGCCTGCGAGGCCGCCCGGCAGCGCTCGTTATAGAGGGCGGTCGTGCGGAATTCCTCGCCGCGCGGCAGCGGCGCCTCGATGAGGATCTGGGAGACGATGCGGCCGGGTCGCGCCGCCATGACGGCAATGCGCGTCGACAGATAGACGCTCTCATAGACCGAATGGGTGACGAAGACGACGGTTGCGCCAAGCTCGCTCTTGAGACGCAAGAGATCGTCATTGAGCTTGAAACGAGTGATTTCGTCGAGCGCGGCGAACGGTTCATCCATCAGGAGGAGCGGCGGGCGCAGAACAAGCGCGCGGGCGATCGACACGCGCATTTTCATGCCGCCGGAAAGCTCGCGCGGATAGGCCTTGGCAAAATCCGCGAGGCCGACGAGGGCGAGGGCGTCGGTGATGCTTGCGGCCGCGGCAGCCTTGCTGATGCCGCGCAGTCGCAGCGGCAGCCACACATTGTTGAAGACGCTCGCCCACGGCATGAGCGTCGGCTCCTGAAAGACGAAGCCGATCTCGGGACGCTCGCCGCCGGCCCAGGTCAGCGCCCCGGCCGACGGCTCGGTGAGGCCGGCAATCATCCGCAGCGCCGTCGATTTGCCGCACCCCGACGGTCCGAGCAGCGTGAGGAACTCGCCCCGCCGGACCTCGAGATCGAGCGCGGCGAGCGCGACAATTCCGTTGGAAAAGGCCTTCCCGACGCCGCTCAGCGCGAGCATCGGCGCGTCCGTTTCGGAGGGGGCTGTCATGAGCGCGGGCGTGAAGGAGCTGGCGAGAAAATTGAACCTGGAGAGCTATCCGGCGTGCGCGCCCCTTCTCCCGCATGCAGGAGAAGGTGCCCGGCTGAGCCGGGCAGATGAGGGTTCGCGCCACCCCAATCCCGCCTGAGAACGATGTTCGCTCGAAGATCCATGCCCGCCCGCCCCGACGATCGTTGGGGCAGCACCGCCCTCATCCGTCGCCGCTTCGCGTCGACACCTTCTCCCGCATCCGGGAGAAGGGGCGCGCACGCAGTTTATGGCACGTCTACTTCGGCCGCAGGTCGAGACCCACGCCCTTGTCGACGAAGCGCAGCGTATAGGCTTGCTTGTAGTCGGTATCGGCCTTGACCACGCCCGCCTTCACCATCTTGTCGAAGAAGCTCTTCATCCGCTCGTCGGTCATGGCGCCGATCCCGAGCTTGAGCGTGTCGCCGGAATCGACGAGGCCGTATTCCTTCAGCTTGGCGATCGAGAAGGCGATCTGCTCGTCGGTCATGTCCGGGTTGTCCTTCTTGATCGCCTCGTTGGCCTTCGCGTTGTCGCTATAAAGATAGTGGTACCAGCCGATGATCGAAGCATCGACGAAGCGCTGCACCAGGTCTGGGTTCTTGTCGATGAGATCCTGCCGGGTCTCGATGGTTGTTGCATAGGTATTGAAGCCAAGATCGGCAAGGAGGAAGACGTTGGGCCTGAAGCCCGCCTGCTTCTCGACGGCAAAGGGCTCGGACGTGACATAACCCTGCTGGGCCGATTTCTTGTCGGCCAGGAACGGACCGGTATTGTAGTTGTAGGGCCGGACCATCTCCTCCTTGAAGCCGTAGGCTGATTCCATCCACAAAAAGAACGACGCCAACCCCTCCTTGCCGACGAAGATCGGCGACTTGGTCAGGTCCTCGAACTTGTCCAGGCCCTCGCCGGGATGCGACATTATGATCTGCGGGTCCTTCTGGAACATCGCGGCGACGACGACGCTCGGCACCTTCTGCTCGACCGCCGCATAGGTCTGGATCATATTTCCGCCCATGTAGAAATCGATCTTGCCGGCGATCATGAGCAGGAGATTGTTGGCCTGCGGGCCGCCCTGCACGATGGTGACGTCGAGGCCGTATTTCGCATAGGTGCCGTCGACCACCGCCTGATAGAAGCCGCCGTGCTCGGGCTCGGCGAACCAATTGGTGCCGAAGCTGACCTTGTCGAGCGCAAGAGCCGCGGGGCTCGACGCGGCGAGCATCGCTGCGGCCAGAGCGAGCGTTGCGAGAGGCTTCATGGCTGTCTCCGATCGTGGCGTGGGCACAGGCGTTTGCGTCCGCGGCACGGGCGCATGATGGTCATTCGCGATGCAATGTCCATGCCCCATTCTGGGCCGGCGCGTTCTGATGGCGTGATTCCGCCGGACGCTCAGCCCCGTCGTGAACAAATGAACCTAAGTGTTTTGTAGATCTCGGGCGCGCTTCTCCTCGTCGAGATCCGAGAAATTCTTGATCTTGACCGCGTGATCGGGGAATCGTGCGACAATCTCCAACTCGCCGCCCATCGCCTCGATGAAGCGGCGCAGCGTGCTGACATATATGTCCGCCCGCTCTTCGAGCTTGGCGACAGACCCCTGTCCGATCTGAAGCGTTTGCCCGATTTCCTGCTGGGACAGCTTCAAGGCGCGGCGCACCTCGGCGAGGTTCATCTCCTCGCCGGGACGTTGCGCCTCGTTTTCGCCTTGGCCTGCGCCGCGAGCTGCAGCTCCGGCTCGCAGTGACGGGCGGGCGGAAAGGATTCGTCAGGCGTCGATGCGCTTGACGAACCATTGCAGTAGGCGGGTCCAGATCTCGTCCTTGCCGACCTGGTCCTCGACGCCGTGTTCGAGGTTCGGGTTGTCGTTGACCTCGATGACGAAGACGCCCTCCGGGGTTTCCTTCAGATCGACCCCGTAGAGGCCGGAGCCGATGGCCTGCGCGGCGCGCAGGCCCGCCTTCAGAATGTCAGTGGGGGCGTCTTGGATCGCGACGGTTCGATACGAGCCCTCGCGGCGATTGCCGTTCGGCCCATGCTTGATGATCTGCCAATGGCCCTGCGCCATGTGATATTCGCACACGAACAACGGCTCGCCGTCGAGCACGCCGACGCGCCAGTCGAAGGTCGTCGGCATGTATTTCTGGGCGAGAAGAAGATCGGTGTCCTGGAAGAGCTGATCGGTCAATCGTTTCAGCTCGTCGCGCGTTTCGACCTTGTGCACGCCGCGTGAAAACGACCCGTCGGGGATCTTGACCACCATCGGCCAGCCGAGCTGCTGGGCCGCGCGGTCGAGATCCTCGTTCTCGGCGAGCATCACGGTCGGGGGGATCGGCACGCCTTGCGCTTCGAGGAGCTCCTTCAGGTACACCTTGTTGGTGCAGCGGATCATCGACACGGGATCGTCGATGACCGGCATTCCCTCGTTCCAGGCGCGCCGCGCAAATCGGTAAGTATAGTTGTCGATCGAGGTCGTGGACCGAATGAACAGCGCATCGAACTCGGCAAGTTCGGCAAGCTGCCGTTTGTTGAGGACCTCGACTTCGAAGGACAGCTTTTCGGCGACGCGCGCCAGATAGCGGATCGTGTCGCCGGAGGAGGGCGGCATCGGCTCGGCCGGGTCGTGCAAAACGGCAAGCGAATATTTGGCGACGGCGCGCGCTTTCGGGTTGCGCCAGTCGCGCTGCGTGTGCTGCTGCAGGGCCTGACGAAAGAACTGCGAGTCCTCCGGCCCGAGCTTCGACAAGGGCCGACCGCGAATGCGGTCGATCTTCCAGGTCCGGCCGACCGTGATGGTGACCTCCATCGCCGGACAGCGAAACCAGTCGAAGAGCAGGCGTCCGAACGGCTCGAACCGCTGGTCCTGCCCGATGCCGAAGCAGAACATGAGGTCAAACGTGCCGGTGTCGGTGGCGCGGGTGCGGTGGGCGCAGCGATTGAGGGCGGCTTCGAGCTCCGGCAGGGCATGCTCGTAGAGCTTCTGCTGGCGCAGCTCGAGCATCGTCTCGACGGTCGGAAGAATGCGGTGGCCGCGCGCTTCAGCCAGCAACGAGGCGTAATAGCCCTTGGATTGATAGTTGTAGGACCGGGAGAGATTGACGATCTTGGTGCGGAAGGCGGAGTTGAAGAGCTTCGGCCGGGCCAGGTAGTCAGCCGTGGTGATGACTTTATGGGGAGTATCTGCATTGGGAAAATCACGTTCGTGATCGACCAGGATCACCCAGCCCGTCATGATGCCGAACCCTTCCTCACGATGATCGCCACACTGAGGCCCGTCCTGCCGCGCAGGGTAATGCGCCGAAACAATTCCAGCGACAACATGCGATTGCGGCCGCTCGGCGTATTGTCCACCGGCCGCTCGGCGAAGAGCGGATCGTTGAAGACAACAAAGCCGCCTTCAAGGCGATGGACGAGCACCCAGCGCTTGCGCCGACCTCGGTCGAGGAAGTGGCGTGTGGCAAGCGTCAGAACAAGGCCATGCCCGTCGCAGATGCGTTTGAGCTCCGCCTCGTCAAGATTCGAGCTCATGACCCGGAGGCCCTTCTCATGCGGACCATGGCCAAGGTTGAGGCGCCTTTCGGAGGGTGATGCCTTCGCCTCGGCGAGATGAACAAGCGGATCAAGGCCGCGCCGCCGCAGCACTTCGGCGAGCGCCAGGGATCGATCCGCCTCCGATGCGGACGCTGGTTCGGCTCGTGACATCTCCTTGCGGAGCAATAGCTCGTCGTCCCCGCCTGGATCCAGGTGCCACCCTGCCCATTGCAGGACCATGATGATGCAGGCCGGCCCGGAGGTGAACGGCTTGCTTTGGTGGAAGTGCGGCGGGTCGCCGGGCAGGGCGGCGGCCGACCGCCACAGCGGCTTTTGCAGCCGCAACGCCGGCGCGCCGTCGGCATAATAGGCCTCGTGGCGGCCGAAGGACTGGTAGCCAGCCGACAGGTAGAGGGCGATGGCGCGCTCGTTGTCGGGTCGCACTTCGAGGCGCAGCGATGCGCAGCCGCGCTCGACTGCCACTGCCTCGCAGACGCCCAGCAGGCGCCGCCCGATGCCGCGCCGGCCGACCCGCGCGTCGATGGCAATCGAATAGAGCCGGGCGACCGCGGCGCCGGCGCGGAACAGGACGAGCGCATAGCCCGCGATGCGTTCGCCGAGGCTTGCCACCAGAAATTCGCATGACCGGCTGAAAAGAAATCTGCGCAGGCTCGAACGCGATGATCGATCGTGCGTGAAGGCCTGCTCTTCGAGGCTCTCGACGGCGTCGAGATCGCGTTCGGTGGCAGCCCGGACGTCGATTTCGGTCACGGCCGTGCGGCAAGCGCGCAGATGGCCGCCGCCTTCGGCCGATCGGCTGGGCTTGAGGCCGGGCTCACTCCGCCTTCCAGGGAAAGGTCCAGGTCTCCGTCAAGGTCCGGTTGGTGGCCTTCAGGAAAACGCGCAGGTCCGCCGACTGTCCCCTGTCGAGCTGCAGGTCGATGGTGGCGCGAAACCCGTCGACATGTGGATTGGCCGCCAGCACGGAGCGCTGGATGCCTCCGTTGGTCGTTGTCGCCACCACCTGCACCTGTTCCGGGTTGTTGATGAAAAATGCAAGGTCACCCCCGGTGAAATCGATGATGAAGCGCTGGGTGTTGGGCGGCAGCGGCGCAAACGACTCGGGCGTGCGCTTGCCGGTGTGGAACGTGTTCACGGCCCAGCCGCCCGGCGAAGGTCGATCCGGCGCCATGATCGCGGTGATCCGGTAACCGAAGCTCATCGCCTGGCCGGGGCCTGGCGGCGTCTTGGGAATCCAGCACGCCACGACATTGTCGTTGGACGCATCCGCGGTCGGCAGCTCGATCAGCTGGACTTGGCCTTCGCCCCAAGGCTCGCGCGGCTCGATCCAGTAGCTTGGACGCAGTTCATAGACAAGGTCGAGGTCCTGATAGTGCTCGAATGTCCGGTCACGCTGCAAGAGGCCGAAGCCGCGCACGTCCTTGTCGAGAAACGTTGAGGTCTCGGGCTTGGTGGGATTGCGCAGCGGCCGCCAGATCCATTCGCCCGTACTGGAGTGGATAAGCACGCCGTCCGAATCGTGCAGCTCCGGTCGCACATCGTCGCTGAACCGCTTGTCATTCTCGCCGATGAAGAACATCGAGGTGAGCGGCGCGATGCCGAGCCTCTGGATCGGACGGCGGGGAAACAGGCTCGCCGTGATTTCGATGAAAGTCTCAGGGCCGGGATAGAGATCGAACCGGTAGGCGCCGGTCGTCGAGGGACCATCCATGAGGCCGAAGATCGTGGCATGATCGGCCCCCGCTTCGGGCGTGACAATCCAGAATTCGCGAAAGAACGGGAACTCCTCCGGATCGTTCCCCGAGCCGATGGCAATCGCGCGCGCGGATATTCCATAGTGCTGGTGGCGCCCGAGGAACCGGAAGTAGCTGGCGCCAAGAAACGCGATAACCTCGTCGAAGACGTCGGGCCGGTTCAGCGGATAGTGCAGTCTGAAACCGGCAAAGCCGAGATTGACCGGCAGCGGCTTGTCGAACTTGGTCGGCCCGTAGTCGAACAGGCTGGCGGAATAGGCAATCGGCGTGACGATGCGGTCGCGGATGATATTGACCGTGACGGGGGTCTTGTAGACGTGGCCGAGGTGAAAGGTGTGCAACCGGAACGGGCCACCGAGATTGCCGAGCAGCGCCTTGTCGGGGCGGAAGCGGATCTCGCGCCACGCGTCGAAATCGAGCTTGGCGACGGCTTCCGGAAGTTCGGGAGACCTGGCGTCGAAAGGAACCGAGGCGAGGTCATGGGCCCGCTTGACGACGTCGTCAAAGCCGAACAAGGCCGGCGCCTGGACGTTCGGGGGCGAGGGCGCTGCCTGGTCTTGGGCAAGCACGAGAGAGGGGAATGCGGGGGCAAGGCCTGCCGCGGAAAATGCGCCGAAGAACATGCGGCGCGAAATTTCGGACATGTGGCGGTCTCGTCAGAGCGGCGCGGGTTCTGATGCAAGGATGGCGACGCCCGGCCGCCCGACTTGAGCGAAGAAGTAGTCGGGTTTTTGCCCCGCGGCAAGAAAACCCATTCCCCGGTTTCCGCCCGTTGCCAGCGACCACCAGCGACTGCTGCCCCGTCGGCGATTCGCCGGCGCGAAC
>JAFAME010000229.1 GCA_019233695.1 Methylobacteriaceae bacterium | reverse complement strand
ATCACAGATCGAACCCCCAGGGAATCACTTCCGTGAATGCCGTAGCAGCGGGGCCCTCTGGGAGAGGGATTGCGCGCGCTTTTCCAAGGTGATCACCGCTTCACCTCCCACGTGGTTGTGCCGTCCTTGTTATCCTTGAGCGCAATGCCCATGGCCGCAAGTTCGTCGCGAATGCGGTCGGACTCGGCCCAGTTTTTGGCAAGGCGCGCCTCTTTCCTGAGAGCAATGAGGCTGTCGATATCTATACCGTTGCTATATTCGTAACCGATCGACCCGTCTTCCAGAATCGTTGCCTTGACCCCCTGTCTCATAAGCCCCGCTTTTATTGTGGCCTCTCGCTCGGCGTTGCCGTTTCCATATGCCACCTGAATCTCATCAAGCTTTTTCTGGTGTTGCGGTAGCGCTAGCTTCCCACCGCTCCCCACGTGATGGGGGTTCCAAATGCCCAATCGATGCGGTCGGAGAACCCCAAGAAACACACAGCTTTGAATCAACTCAAAGGCCGCGAACGTGTCACCATTGTAGAAGCGGTCAAACATTGCCCGAAGCTCGGTGATAACTTGTGGCGTATTGAGGTCGTCCGAAAGCGCGTCAATAACTTGCGGCGCCGGCCGTGGCGTCATTCCCACTCCATGCTGCCCTATTGCGTCAAGCATCGCGGTCTTCTGAACCGCGAGGGCGTTCGCCCAGGACTGCAACTCTGTCCTCGATTCTGAAAGATTCCTCACGGTAAAGTCGGTCGGCTGCCGATAGTGGCTTTTAATAATGGCAAATCGTAAGACCTCTCCTAACCACGACTGCCCGCCGAAATTCTCCGTTGCCCACAATTCCCTGATGGTGACGAAATTGCCGAGCGATTTCGACATCTTCTCACCTTCGACCTGGAGATGGCCGTTGTGCATCCACACGTTGGCCATCACCTGGTGGCCGAAGGCGCAGCGCGTCTGCGCCAGCTCGTTCTCATGATGCGGAAAGACGAGATCGATGCCACCGCCGTGGATGTCGAAGACCTCGCCGAGGTGCTTCCACGCCATGGCCGAGCATTCGATGTGCCAGCCCGGCCGGCCCGGCGTCGCAATTTCCGCCGGCGACGGCCACGACGGCTCGCCGCGCTTCGATGGTTTCCACAGCACGAAGTCCATCGGACTACGCTTGTAGGGCGCGACCTCGACCCGCGCGCCGGCGATCATCTCGTCGAGGGAGCGGCGGGCGAGCGCGCCGTAGTCGGGCATCGAGCCGACGGCAAAGAGCACGTGGTCCTCGGCGACGTAGGCGCATTGCCGCGCCACCAGGCGTTCGATGATCGCCTTCATCTCTTCCATGTGCTCGGTGGCGCGCGGCTCGACGGTCGGCGCGAGGCAGCCCAGCGCCTTGGCATCTTCGTGAAAGATCGCCGTCATCTCCTCGGTGAGCTGGCGGATATCGATGCCCCGCTCGGCCGCCCGCGCATTGATCTTGTCGTCGACGTCGGTGATGTTGCGGACATAGCTGACATGGTCCCCGCCATAGACGTGCCGCAAGAGGCGGAAGAGCACGTCGAAGACGATGAGCATGCGCCCATTGCCGATATGCAGATGGTCGTAGACCGTCGGGCCGCACGCATAGAAGCGCACGTTGCCCGGATCGATCGGGACAAAGTCCTCCTTGCGATGCGTGAGCGTGCTGTAGAACCGCAGGTTCGGGATGGACGTCGACATGAGCTCCCCTTCGGGCCTGGCGGCCGGGGCGTCGCTCCGAAGATCTCAGAAATTGCCCGTGCCAGCCAGCTTCGATGCTAGCTGCAAATGATGGCGAACCGGCAAATGCGGTGCGAGCGGGTCATGAACATCCAATGCGCGCGTTCCGGCAGGTCGTCAAGTCCACTAGGAATCGAGCCCGCGGCCGTCCGCCCTTAAGTCAATCTTCACTCGGGCCGCCGAATCTGGTTATCGAGGCCTTGCAAAAATGCCTCGGATTGCAACCGTCAACCTGGGTGGTCCTGTGCAGCACAACGCCTCGTCTCTTTGCCGCATCCTTGCGGGCGCGGTCCTTGCGGGCGTGGTCGCCTGTGCGGCCAAGGCCGCCGAACGGCGCTCGTTCGTCATTCCCCCAGCCGACGGCTATGGCGTCAGCGAATGCCTCACGAAGGGGGGAGCCTGCGGACGGCTTGTCGCCGACTCCTGGTGCGAGGCGCACGGCTACGGCAATTCGGTCACCTTCGGCCGGGCCGACGACGTGACGGCAGCGATCGCCGATGCAGGCAAACCGGGCCGGATCGAGCCGGGTTCCTTCATCATCGACTGTGCCGAGTGAGTGTACCCGCAAGCGATGAAGCCGGGCTCTGTCGGTCGAAGCAGCGCAGAGCTGGGATCGAGAACAATTTGCCTCCGCAGGGGCTCGTTCCCGGATTTCCGGATAGCGCCGCGCTTCCAGCACAGCCAATCCACGATTTCTCCCCCGCAGGAACGAGTGCATTCAGACTGAACGCGCGTCAGTTTGCTGCCCTGATTCTTGGCCGGAATGAGCCTTGGATTGACGATTGCCATTCCCCGCTGATTTCGACGGGTTTCCGCCGTCACCATCCTGCCCTTATCTTCGGGATGATCGCGAGCAGGAGATTCTGACGCGCGCCGAGTGCGGTGAGGATCTCGGGCAGTCTCGACGATGCGATGGCGCTCGCGGCGGGAAGCGGGTAAGGGGCATTCATGAATCAATCCCGCCGCGCTTGGCTCCGGTCGCTCACCAGAACTGCAGCTGGCGGCGCCGTCCTGGTGGTGGTCGCAGCGCCTGTCGCGGGCCAGGGGATCGATTGCGGCCGGCTGCGCGCCCAGATTGCCGATCTCGGCCGGGGAGATGCGGGAAAGGCTGCGCCTTACCTGCGCGCGGCAGAACGGCAGCGGTCGGAAATCAATCGTACGCTCGCCTATAGCCGCTCGATCGGCTGCGATCGCCAGCAATTCCTGTTTTTCGGCAGCGCGCCGCCGCCTCAATGTCCACAGATCAATGCCCAGATCAGCCGCATGGAAGCGAACCTTCAAGCGCTTGAACGGACCGCCACGCAAGCCGGCGGCGGCAACGAGGAGGCGCGCCGCGATCTGACGCTGCGCTATAACGCCTATTGCGGCGACGGGACTCGGATGGCCAATGTGGCTCCGCCGCGCCAGCGCGGGCTCTTCGACTTCCTCTTCGGCGGCGACTCGCGGCAGGAGCCGCAGCAATATGAGCGGCTGCCGCTCGAGCCACCGCGACCCGCGCCCGCCGAACCGGAAACCAGCGAGGCGCGCGGGGGCAACAAGGCGGTGTGCGTGCGCACCTGCGACGGCGGCTTTTTCCCGGTGAGCTACGCTGCCGGCAGCCAGAACCTCGACACCTTGGGCGACATGTGCCGGGCGCTCTGCCCGAACGTCGAGGTTGCGCTCTATACCTACTCCGTGTCGCGCGACATCGACACCGCCATCTCGGCGGACGGGGAAGCCTATTCCGACCTTCCGGCGGCTTTCAAATACCAGACGAGCTACGATCCGACGTGTACCTGCAGGCCGCCGGGAAAAACCTGGGTCGAGACGCTTGCCGAGGCGGAGCGGATGCTGCGCACCGTCAAGACCGATGTGATCGTGACGCCCGAGAAGGCCGAAGAGCTCTCGCGACCCAAACTGCCCGCCTCGACGAAGCCAAAGCCAGGCGTCGCGACGGCCGAGGCCAAGGCTGCCGACCCGAAAACGGCGCCGACTAGCCAAGCGGACGATGCAAGTGCGAGCGAGGGAGCGGCCGCCACCCAGGTGCCGACTGCGAGCAAGGAATCGGCCGGCATCAATGTCGGCAATGCGTCCTCAGGCTCGGTCTACGGCGCCGGGCAAGGCGAGACCCGCGAAGTCATCGGTCCCAATGGGGTCAAGCGGCGGGTGCGAATTGTCGCGCCGACGTTGTGAGGCCCGCTGGCTTGGCGGCCAGGGACGAGCGCCGGCTATTCCTCGAACCGCTCTGCCCCGCCCTGCGATTGTGCCGGTGCGATTGCGGCATCCGGCCTGACGCTCGGCCGGCCCTCGTCGCGAAAGCGATTGACGATCGGGTAGCGGCGGTCGCGACCGAAATTCTTTTTCGTCACCTTGACGCCTGGGGCGGACTGCCGGCGCTTGTACTCGGCCAGATAGAGCAGCCGCTCGATCTTCTTGACGGTCGCAAGCTCGTAGCCCTTGGCGACCACGTCGGAGACGCGCATCTCGCTCTCGACGAGGCCCTCGAGAATGCCGTCGAGGATGTCGTAGGGCGGCAATGAATCCTGGTCCTTCTGGTTTTCGCGCAATTCCGCCGTGGGCGGCTTCGACAGGATGTTGTCGGGAATCACCGTGCCGTCCGGTCCGAGGCTGGCGGAGGGCCGCCAGCGGTTGCGCAGCAACGCAAGCCGGAAGACCTGCGTCTTGTAAAGATCCTTGATCGGATTGAAGCCGCCGTTCATGTCGCCGTAGAGTGTCGCATAGCCGACCGACATCTCGGACTTGTTGCCGGTGGTCACGACCATCGGCCCGAACTTGTTGGAGATCGACATGAGGATCGTGCCGCGAGCGCGGCTCTGGATGTTCTCCTCGGTGATGTCGCGTGGCCGCCCATCGAACAGCGGTTTCAGCGCGTCCTCCAAGCCCTCGACCGCGTTGGCGATCGGCAGGATATCGTAGCGCACGCCGAGCGCCTCGGCGCAGCCGGCGGCATCGGAGAGCGACTCGTTCGAGGTGAACCTGTAGGGCAGCATGATGCAATGGACGCGCTCGGGGCCCAGCGCATCAACGGCGATTGCCGCGCAAAGCGCCGAATCGATGCCGCCCGAGAGACCCATCACCACGGCGGGAAAGCGATTCTTCTCGACATAGTCGCGCAAGCCAATGACGCAGGCGCTGTAGTCGGCTTCGTCCCCCTCCTTCAGGTCCTCCATCGGCCCTTCGGCACAGCGCCATCCGGCAGAACTTTTCTCCCATACCGTGCGCGCGACGCTCTCGCCGAACTCTGCCATCTGAAAGGCGAGCGAGCAGTCGGCATTGAGCCCGAACGAAGCGCCGTCGAAAACAAGCTCGTCCTGGCCACCGACTTGGTTGAGGTAGATGAGCGGCAGGCCGCTCTCCTTGATGCGGGAGACGGCGATGTTCAGGCGTTCCTCGGTCTTGTTGCGCCAATAGGGAGAGCCGTTCGGGACAAGCAGGAGTTCGCCGCCGGTCTCGGCGATGCATTCCACCGGATCGGGGCCCCAGATGTCCTCGCAGACGGGGATGCCGATCCTCACGCCGCGAAAGACGATCGGTCCCGGCATGGGGCCAGGCGCAAAGACGCGCTTTTCATCGAAGACGCCGTAGTTGGGAAGATCGACCTTGAACCGGCGCGCCTCGATCCGCCCGCGATCGAGAAGAACATAGGCATTGTAGAGATGCCCGTCCTCGTGCCAAGGGAGCCCGATCAAAACGGCAGGGCCGCCGTCGGCCGTTTCGCGGGCCAGTGCCTCGCACGCCGAGCGGCAGGCCTCCTGGAAGGCGGGCTTCAGCACCAGATCCTCGGGCGGATAGCCGGCGAGATAGAGCTCCGAGAACATGACGAGATCGGCGCCGAAGGCAGCGGCACGTGCGCGGGCCTCCCGCGCCTTGGCCAGGTTGCCCGCCACATCGCCCACGATGCAGTCGAGCTGGGCAAGCCCGATCACGAGCCGGCGCGCAGCGGCGGTTTCATCTCGGATGCTGTCGGAAGAGCTCATCAGTCCGATGTAGTACGCAGTCGGGGCGATCGCAAACTCGGATGACGGACGACAAAGGAAGGAGAAGGGGACAGATCGGCGCTTCCAGTGCAATAACGGCAACCCGTGCAGGAGTCGCTTACGCACCTCCATCATCCGCCCTCTGCCTTCTGTCCCATGAAGTTGCCGCGCAAATTCTATGAACCTCTCGCGATCGGTGCACCGCTGCCCTATCGCAGCCTGCCGCGGCGGCTCGAGCGGGTGATCCATTTCATTCCGCCCCACGTCGAGAAGGTGCGCGCCAAGGTCCCGGCGCTCGTCGGCGAGGTCGACGTCGTTCTCGGCAATCTCGAAGATGCCGTGCCGGTCGAAGCCAAGGAATCCGCCCGCGCCGGCTTCATCGCGATGGCCACCACGATCGACTTCGGCACGACCGGCTTGTGGACGCGGATCAACGCCCTGAACTCGCCCTGGATGCTCGACGACGTCGTCGAGATCGTCGGCAACGTCGGCGACAAGCTCGACGTCATCATGGTGCCGAAGGTCGAGGGCGCGTGGGATATCCACTATCTCGATCAGCTGCTCGCTCAACTCGAGGCGCGCCATCGCCTGAGGCGACCGGTCCTGCTTCATGCCATTCTCGAAACCGCGGAGGGTGTCGAGAATGTCGGCGCGATCGCCGCCGCCTCGCCGCGGATGCATGGTCTCAGTCTTGGGCCCGCCGATCTTGCCGCCTCGCGCGGCATGAAAACGACCCGCGTCGGCGGCGGCCATCCGGCCTACCGTGTGCTTGGCGATCCCGACGCAGCCGGACCGGCCCGGCCGGGCTTTCAGCAGGATCTGTGGCACTACACGATCGCCAGGATGGTCGATGCCTGCGCCGCCAATGGCATCAAGGCGTTCTATGGTCCGTTCGGCGATTTCTCCGACCCTGCGGGCTGTGAAGCCCAGTTTCGCAATGCCTTTCTCATGGGCTGCTCCGGCGCCTGGTCGCTGCATCCTTCGCAGATCGCAATCGCCAAGAAGGTCTTTTCGCCGGACGTCGAGGAAGTCGCGTTTGCCAAGCGCATCCTGGCCGCCATCCCTGACGGCGGCGGCGCCCTGATGATCGACGACCGGATGCAGGACGATGCGACCGTCAAGCAGGCCAACGTGATCGTGGAATTGGCGAAACTCGTTGCGGAGAGGGAACCTGAAATGCGAGCGCGATACGGGCTTTAAGCGGCGCGCGTCCCCGACCCGGGCCGGAGCCCGCCTATATGTTGCACGCCTCGTCAAAGGCCTCCCTATTGCCTATGGCTGAGGCCGCGCAAATCGCGTAGGATGCGGCGATCGCGATATTGATTGGATTCGGTCATCCGCCCTGACGATCTCCGGCTTAAGCTTTTTCGAACGCCGTCCGCGTGGCGGGTTTTGCTGCGCCGACGTATTGTTCGCGCACGAGTCTCGGGCCAAGATGAAATCCGCCGACACAACAGGCCTGCCACACAACTCGCAGCAGGAACAACTGCAGGAAACACTGTGACGATCCATCGAAAAAGAAACGCGAAAGTCGGTGTCTCGCGGCCGACGATCGCGGCGGGGCACCCGTCCTGCCTGAGACAGTGCGCGACCTGGCCAGAGATCAACGGCGGAGACGAGTAGGCATCATGAGCAAAGGTAGAGACTTTCGTGGCCCCAAGAAGCGGGGCTTCGACGATGAGGGGCCGATGCCCTTTGAGGCCCGAGGCCCACGCCCGCCGCGTCCTTTCGGCGGTGATTTCGGCGGCCCGCCGGCGATGTCGCCGGCCGGCCCCGCGATCGATGCGGTCGTCAAATGGTTCAAGTCGGACAAGGGCTTCGGCTTTGTCGAGTTGGGCAACGGCACGGGCGACGCCTTCCTGCACATCAATGCGTTGCAGGCGGCAGGACATGAAACGGTTCCGCCGGGCTCCAAGCTCAAGGTCCAGGTCGGAACTGGGGCCAAGGGTACGCAGGTCGTCAAAGTGCTCGAAGTCGACACGAGCACTGCCACTGAGCAGCGGCCCTTCCGAAGCCAGTTCGGCGACAGTCCGAGGCCGCAACGGCGGCCGATAGACCCTTCGCTGGCCGTCGAATTGTCCGGCAAGGTCAAATGGTTCGATGAGACGAAGGGTTTCGGCTTCATCGCGGTGGGCGACGGCGGCAAGGACGTGTTCGTGCATATTTCCACGCTCGGTCCGTCCGGCGTGGCGCGGCTCGTCGAAGGACAGCCTGTCACCATGCGCGTCGTCGAGACGCCGAAGGGGCGAGAGGCAATCTCGATTGCGCTCGCCTGACATCGACGCTCGACCGACCTCCGGCCTTAGCCGTCGCACATGGACCTGATCCTTCGACGCTGCGAGCCGTGTTGCCTCGTTGAAACCGCCGGCTGGCGCGCCCCAGCCTTGCACCAGCGGCACCTCCGTGACCCCGGCTCGTGACCTGTCCCGGCTTCTCGAAATCATGGCGGCGCTGCGCCATCCGCAGACCGGCTGTCCATGGGACATCGAGCAGACCTTTGCGAGCATTGCGCCTTATACGATTGAAGAGGCGTATGAAGTTGCCGATGCCATTGGCCGCGGCGACCTCGTGGACCTGAAGGAAGAGCTTGGCGATCTACTGTTGCAGGTCGTGTTTCATGCACGCTTGGCGCAGGAGCTCGGCGCGTTCGATTTTGGTGACGTTGTCGAAGCAATCACGAGCAAGCTCGTCCGCCGCCATCCGCACGTGTTCGGTGATGCCCGCGCGTTGTCCGCCGACGCGGTGAGGGCGCTCTGGGGCAAGATCAAGGCCGACGAGGGGACCGAGCGCCGCCGTCATCGCCAAATGCAGGATCCGGTCCAAAGCAGCGCTCTTGCTGGGATTCCGGCCGCCTTACCTGCTCTGTCGCGCGCCGCCAAGCTGCAGTCGAAGGCTGCCTCGGTCGGCTTCGACTGGGATGACGTGCGCCCGGTACTTGCCAAGATCAACGAGGAAATCGGGGAGGTTACGCACGCCCTCGACAGCGGCGATTCAAGCGCAGTGCGCGACGAAATTGGCGATCTCCTGTTCGCAGTCGCCAATCTTGCCCGCCATGCGCACGTCGATCCGGAAGACGCTTTGCGTTGCGCCAACGCCAAGTTCGAGCACCGCTTCCGCTATATCGAGGCCGCGCTGGAGAGGCGCGGCAAATCGCCGCAGGAATCGACCTTGGAAGAGATGGACGCGCTTTGGGACGAGGCCAAGCGCGCCGCGAGGGTCTCGTCAGACCCGCCGGCCGATGCGCTTGCGGGCCGGCCGGCCCATGGCGATCGCGCCGGGAAACCGCCGGTGGAGACGATCGAGGCGATCTGGGGCAACGCGGACGGTTAGCTGCACAGCCCCGTCCTCGCCGGTGTGTCGATCGAGCACCGCGGCATTCTCGTAGAGCCAGTGCAGACCGGCTCCATCGCTCGGCGCAACCGCCACATCGAAGAGAGAATGGCCGATCGCCAGCACTTCCTCGATTGCGCCGAGCAGTTCGGCCATGCCCTCCCCGGTACGAGCCGACACGACAGCCAGTCGCTTCTTCCCTTGCCTGCGTCTGGGAGCGTTGCGGACGACGACGCGTGCGTCACCTTCGAGGAGGTCGATCTTGTTCCACACTTCGATCACTCGATCCGCATCGTCGGCGTCGATCCCAAGCTGGTCGAGGATGGCAAGGACGTCGGCGCTCTGCGCCTCGCTGTCCTCGCGCACAATGTCGCGGACGTGGAGGATGGCGCTTGCCTCGACCACCTCTTCGAGGGTGGCGCGAAAGGCGGAGACCAGCATCGTCGGCAGATCCGAGATGAAGCCCACCGTATCCGAGATGATGGCCTTTCCCCCGTGCGGCAAAGGCAGGGCCCGCAGCGTCGGGTCGAGCGTTGCAAAAAGGATGTCCTCGGCGACCACGTGCGCCTGGGTCAGGCGATTGAAGAGCGTGGATTTTCCGGCGTTGGTGTAGCCGACGAGCGCAACCACGGGAAAGGGAACGGCACGGCGCGACTTGCGATGCAGGGCGCGAGTTCTCTTCACCCCTTCGAGCTCCCGCTCGATGCGAACCATGCGATCCTGAATGAGTCGCCGGTCCGTCTCGATCTGGGTTTCGCCAGGGCCGCCGAGAAAGCCGAAACCACCTCGTTGCCGCTCGAGGTGGGTCCACGATCGCACCAGCCGGGACCGCTGGTAGGCGAGATGAGCAAGCTCGACCTGCAGCGCCCCTTCACGGGTGCGCGCACGGCGTCCAAATATCTCCAGGATCAGCCCGGTCCGGTCGATCACCTTGGCGCCAAGCGCCTTCTCGAGATTGCGCTGTTGCACGGGCGACAGCGCGCAATCCATCACGACGAGTGCAACGTCTCCTTCCTTCACGATCGCTGCGAACTCGGCAACCTTGCCCTTGCCAAGGTAGGTTGCCGGGCGGATCTCGTTCAGCGGCACGATTGTGCTTGCGCGCACATCAAGTTCGATTGCCGCAGCAAGACCGGCCGCCTCTTCGATGCGGGCCTCCGGAGCACGGCTGGTTTCGGCGGCCGCGTCGGCCCGGCGCCGGCGCGGCTGCGCGGGATA
This sequence comes from Methylobacteriaceae bacterium, assembly GCA_019233695.1. GTDB lineage: Bacteria > Pseudomonadota > Alphaproteobacteria > Rhizobiales > Beijerinckiaceae > JAFAME01. The sequence goes on along the minus strand of JAFAME010000229.1, from coordinate 677 downwards.
AGGGCCGATCACCATGGCGCGCGTACGCTGTGCAATGCGCCTCTCGACGTCGCCCGGCTGTCCCCAATTCGAGCCGTCGCCCGCGAGGTCCGCGACCACGCCTCTCTCAAGCCTTGTCGTTCGACCCTCCCTCTTCGCCCGGCTCGAACATTTGAATTGGATGGCCCGGCATGACAGTCGAAATGGCGTGTTTATAGACCAGCTGCGAATGGCCGTCTCGCCGCAGCAGCACGCAAAAATTATCGAACCACGTTACCACGCCCTGAAGCTTCACTCCATTGACCAAAAAAATCGTCAATGGGACCTTATTCTTTCTGACGTAGTTCAGGAAGGTGTCTTGCAGATTCTGCGCACGTTCAGTCGGCATGACTTGAGTGTCCTGTTCTAGTTTCTGTCGCGTGCCCCGCGACAGGGCCGCAACCGTGATTATGGTGCGGACTTGGGCGATTGGTATCGCGGTGTCGACCGGCCGCGCGCCGGAGTCATGATGCGTGCCAGGCAGACCTGCCGGCGAGTAAGCTGCCTGGAATTTGCGCAAATCTCCCCACCGGAGACCGCGCCACGATCGGTCTCGAGCCGCTCGGAATGGACTTGGCATGGTCGCCTCAGTCGATGCCGAGCGACTTGAGTTTTCGATGCAGGGCCGAGCGCTCCATGCCGATGAATTCGGCCGTGCG
>JAFAME010000161.1 GCA_019233695.1 Methylobacteriaceae bacterium | reverse complement strand
GGCGGTGGTCTCGATGAGCATCGCTTCCTGACCGGTTCGATTGCCGGACGCATCACAGCGGCAATCACGCTCTCACGTGCGGAGACATTTGCATGCGCAAGCTCGCTCTCTTTGCCACCGCCTTTTCGCTCGTCTGCGTGTCGGCATTCGCCGACGACGACGTGAAGTTTCCTGTGCCACACATATCGGTGGAGGGCTACGCTTCCGTGGAGGTCAAGCCGGACCAGGCGGACTTGAGCCTCGGGGTCGTGGACGAGCAACCGACGGCCGCCGCAGCCGTATCGGAGAATGCCAAACTGACTGCCGCGGTGATTGCCGATCTCAAGACCCTGGCGATCGACGGGAAGGACATCCAGACGCGAAACATCAATGTTTCGCCCGTGTTCCGGGAGGACAAGGACCCGGGCTCCGGCCTCGTGCGGCGCACGCTCACAGGATATCGCGTCTCGAACATCCTCATCGTCCGCATCCACGACATCGACCGAACCGGATCGATCGTCAGCCACGTGATCGAACGCGGCGCCAATACGATACAAGGCCTCTTTTTCAGCGTCAGCGATGCCGATGCTCGCCTTGATGAGCTGCGCGCCAAGGCCGTGGGCGATGCCAGACGAAGGGCAGCTCTCTATGCCCAGGGCGCCTCGATGAAGCTCGGACGGCTGCTGGCGATCGAGACGCAGCCCGATCGCGGCGACAACCGGGCCGACCTTCCCGTCCGCCCCGCGCTCGCCGCCGCGCCGGTGATGGCAATTCCCGTGGAGCCCGGACTGCAGGAGCTGTCCGCATCCGTCAGCACGACATGGGAGCTCGTCCCGGAATAGGGGTTGCCCTTGGCGCGCCGCTGCCGCGGGTTCCCCTCCCCCTTGTGGCCCCCTTGTGGGGAGGGGTTGGGGTGGGGGTCGCGGCCGAGCCCGCATGCGTGCCCATTCAGCTCTGGCTCCCCTGCCGCAGGACGTCGCGGGCAATGATGAGGCGCTGGATTTCTGAAGTCCCTTCATAGAGGCGCGTGAGGCGGGCGTCGCGCGCGTAGCGCTCGACCGGATAGTCCTTGAGATAGCCTGCCCCGCCGTGCAACTGGATCGCCGTGTCGGTGGCGCGGTGCGCCGCCTCCGAGGCAAAGAGCTTGGCCATCGAGGCTTCCTTGCCGAAGGGCTCGCCGCGATCCTTCCTCGCCGCGGCATTGAGGATCAGGAGACGGGCGGCTTCGAGCTCCGTCTCGCGATCGGCAATCATCCACTGAATGCCCTGGAAATCGCTGATGCGCGAGCCGAATTGCACCCGCGCATGGGCGTAGGCGATCGCGGCGTCCATTGCGGCTCGCGCGATGCCGAGCGACAAGGCCGCAATGCCGATGCGGCCGCCGGCCAATTCGCCCACGGCGATGCGAAAGCCGTCGTTCTCGCGCCCCATCAGGTTTTCCGCGGGCACGAGGCAGCCATCGAAGCGGACCGAATTGGTGGCCGAGCCTGTCTGCCCCATCTTGCGTTCGGCCTTGCCGATGAGGAGGCCGGAAGTTCCGGCCTCCACGAGAAAGCAGGAAATGCCCTTGCCCTTCGGCCGCTCGGGACCGGTGACGGCCCAGACGATGAAGATGCCGGCATATTCGGCGCTGGTGATGTAGATCTTCTCCCCATCGAGCCGGTAGCACGCTCCCTCGCGGCGGGCGCGCGTGTTCATCGCCGCAGGATCTGAGCCGGCCCCCGACTCGGTCAGGCAGAAGGCTCCCGCCGCGTAGGTTCCATCGGCGAGCCGCGGCAGATGCAAGGCGCGTTGCCTGTCCGATCCGACCGCCTGGATGACCTCGCCAACCATGTTGGTGACGGAGGCCGTCGTCGCGGTCGACGCGCAGGCACAGGCGAGCTCTTCGATCGCCAGGGCAAACGCGACGGTGCCGGCCTCCGCGCCGCCGAACTCGGCCCGAATGTTGAGGCCCATGAAGCCGTTCCCGGCAAGCTCCTTGAGATTGGCGAGCAGCTCCGCCCGCCCTTCGCCGCGGTCGAGCTTTTCGGCGACGGGCGCGACCCGCTCGCGCGCGATCCGCCGCGCCGTCTCGCGAATCATGGCCTCTTCGTCAGTGAAGGCGAAATGCATGGCGGACGACAGGGGCGACAAGAGGACGGATGACGACTGCGGCCTGCCATCGGCTTATAGCGCAGCACCCGAGCCCGTGAAGGAAAATCCTTCCTGCAGCTCCGCTGGCCGCCGCCCTATCTGGCCAGCACGCGCGTCGGCGGAAAGGCGATCTCGATGAGCGTGCCTTCGTTCTTCTTGCTTTTGATCGAGAACGAGGCTCGGTTCGCCTCGACAAGCGCCTTGGTCAGCGGCAGGCCGAGGCCTGTGCCCGGGCGCGTGCGCGACGTCGCTAGCTGGCGGAACGGTTCGAGGGCGGTCAGCACATCGGTTTCGGTCATCCCGATACCCGTGTCGCGAATGCGCACGACGGCATGCCCGGCATCGGTCAAGGCACTCGAGACGATCACCTGCCCGCCGGGCTCGTTGAATTTCACCGCATTCGACAGCAGGTTCAAAACGATCTGCCGAAGCGAGCGCTCGTCGGCCACGATCTTGGGCAGGCGAGCGGCCAAAGCCATGCGGATGATCACGCGCTCCCTGTTGGCCTCGGGCTGCATCAGGGCCACGCAATCGGCAACGATCCTGTTCGCGTCGACGCTGCCGAAGGAGAGCTCCATCTTTCCGGCTTCGATCTTCGACAGATCCAGGAGATCGTTGACAAGGCTCATCACATGCGAGCCGGAGGCATGGATGTCGCGCAGATAGTCCTTGTAGCGCTCGTTTCCGATCGCGCCGAACCGTTCGTCGATGATCACCTCGGCAAAGCCGAGAATGGCGTTCAGCGGCGTGCGAACCTCATGGCTGACACGCGCCAGGAAATCCGATTTGAGCTGGCTCGCGCGCTCGGCCTGCCGACGCGCCTCTTCGAGCTCCTTTTCGACCTTCTTCCATTGCGTGAGATCGCGCAGCACGGCGCAAAATTTCTGTTCGGTGCCGTTGGCAAGGTGACCGAGCGTCATGAACAGGGGAATGAGCCCACCCTGCCGCTCGCGGCCGAGGACCTCGCGCCCGTCGTTCAGCACGCTCGCGACGGCATCTGCCTTTAGCCCCCCGAGATATTCTGCGGCTCTCGCGTGGCTCTCGGGCGCGAGAAGCACGCTGAATTCCTCGCCCGCCACCTCGTTCTGGTCATAGCCGAACAGCGCCTCGGCCGAGCGGTTCAAAGCCAAGATGCGTCCCTCGCGATCGATCACCGCGATACCGTCGGTGGCGGTGTCGAGGATGGCGCGCAACTCGCGCGCCTCGGTCTCGCGCAGGCGCAGTTCAAGCTCGAGGGCGCGCAGCCGCGGCCCGACCTCGTCATCGAACGAGCGCCGGAACGACATCAGCGTTGCCGGCGCGCCATCCCATTCGATGGCATGGAGGCGGCCGTCCACGGTAACCGCGTCGCCATCGCTGGTGATGATCGGAATGGCCCCGGTCTCGCGACCGCCGACCAGGGCGTCGGGATCGCGGCCCCGAAACATGCGATCAAGGCCGCCACGGTTGCGGAAATCCTCGACGTCCTCGTACCCGAGGAGGTCAAGCAGCGTTCGGTTGAGGTAGAGGGCATCGCCCCCCCGGCTCACCATCACGCCGATCGGCAGGCGTTCCAGGATTTCAGGCGAATTGCGGGCCAGGACCTGGGCGAGATCGGGCGCCATCCCGTCGGGTATGGCGACTGGCGAAGATGCGGGGGAAGCGCCGCGGTCGGGTTCGCCGGAAGGGCGCTTGCCCTGATCCTTGCCGGTCCCGCCGGAGCGCACCGAATCGCCGGTCGAGGCGCTCGCCTCGTGCATGCGCACGCCAAGCGCCCGTGCGATCTCGCGAAAGGCGTTGCGTTCGCCGGGCGACAAAGCCACATCGCCGCGCTCCGCCGGCTCCTCCTCCGGATCGACGGCCGGGCGTCCCGGAGCGGCCGTAGACGGATTCGTCGCCTCCACAGCCCGCACTATTCCCGTCCTTGCGAGCCGTGCCGACCCGTCGAGCGGGCGCAGAGGGACGACGTTTTGCCCCGGCGAATCGTCCCGGGCTTGGGGCTTCGGCTCCCGAGCAGCCGAGTCGCTGCCTGCGGCAGTCGCCTGCCGGTCACTATCCGGCTTGGCAGCATCGACATCAGCTGCGCCGTCAAGGACAGCCTCGCTCGAAGATGGCGGCTCATCTCCCTGGCAAGCCCCAAGTTCCGGTCGTTCGTTCGTGGTCGTGACCTCAGGATCGGTGGCTGCCAATTTTGGCTGGGCGACCTGTGCTGCCTCGTGCGAGGCGGGGTCGCCGGCCGACGACGACGCGATCTCGACCAACCGATCGAGGTGGACGACGCCGAATCCGCGGTAGCCTTCGAACTCTCCGTTCTTCCCGGTGATCGGCAAGCCGGAAAAATCGATTGGCACGACGGCAACACTTCGTGCAATCGGACACAGCAGCTCGATCCCGCTCCAGGTCTCCCTTCGCTCCAACGCCGTTGCAACGCGGCGCTGTGGGTCGGCGCCCAGGCGTTCCAGCAGCTGCGGCAGCGACCGGCCCCGCAGATCGCCGGCATCCACGCCAAGAACATCGCCAAATTCTGCCGAGATCGACGCGACGGTCTCATCCGCACTGGTTTGCCACAGGAAGCGGATGGCGCGCCGACCCGCAAATCGCCGCTCGAATTCGGCCCGCAGCTCCGCCACGCTCCACGGCGATCGCTCCGGTGCCGGCGGGTCAATCGCGGGGCCCGCCGCCGGCTCAGATGTCGTGACGAGATCACCCGGCGCAGCGGAAAGGCGAGCAGCGCTCGCTCGAAAATCCGGCACTGCAGCCACGAAGAACGAGCGGCCCGAGGCGTCCACGATCGTGAGACACTGGAAGGTCAGCAGCTCGGACCGCCCATGGGCAGAAATTCGCAGCCGCTGGAGCCGCGGCGGCGCGCCGGCGCGAAGCGAGCTTGCGAACTCGGCAAGACCGGGCGCACCTCCACGGTTCGGGGCAAACAAGAGCGCGTCGATTTCCGCAAGCGTACCCGCCCCGGTGAGCGCCGCAGCCGAGGCGCTGGCGAACACTGCCCGCAAGGGCTCACCGCAGGCGACCACGATCGGCACCCCTGCGGCGTACATCAAGCCGACAGGCGGAACGGCCAGGACGGCGGCCGTGCCGCTCGCGGGCGACTGATGTGTATCCGATGTCGTCATGGCTCGGAACAACGATCCGGCTGGCCGCAGTGCTTAACAAAATACTAACGGTTTGGCTTGCATTTCGTCCATCGCCTCCCGTGGCTGCCCACCGCAGCCTTACTTTACCGTTAACGGGCGATGCTGCACCGCACAATTGCGTTGCGCGGCGTGATATCCCGCGCTAGAGAAATGAGGCATTGTGAACGGCCCTGCGGCGCGGGTCGAGCGGCCGCGTGGCTTGAAGGAACGCGGATCCACAGGAGATCAGCATGACCAATCCGCCCTACGAGATTCCTGCGGAAATGCGGGATTTTGCCGAACGCAGCGTGGAACAAGCACGCAAGGCCTTCGAGGGATTCATGGGGGCCGCCCAGAAGGCGGCGCGAACGGTAGACACCACCACGCAGGCCGTTCAGGCGCAGGCCAAGGACATGGGCGTGAAGGCGGTCTCTTACGCGGAGCAGAACGTCAATGCGGCGTTCGAGCACGCCCAGAAGCTTACGCGCGCCAAGGACATTCAGGAAGTCCTGGCGCTGCAGGCGGAGTTCGTGAAGGAGCAGATGGCCAACATCCAGGCACAGGCCAAGGAGTTCGGCACACTCATGCAGAACGCCGCAAACTCGAGCGGCAAGAAATAGTACGATCGTCAACAAAGAGATGGACCACATGGCGAAACCGCCTAAGAAAGTCACTGCAAGATCCAGAATTACCAAGCCAATCGCTCGCCTGCCGGGCGCCGGGGAAACCGTGCTCTCAGTTTCCGAAAATCCGTGGCGGAGCGGAGCCCCCCTGAGCGAGGCAGACCCGGACATCGGGGCCCCGGCCATTGCAGTTGAACTCCCCAAGGAGCGGCCGGCGGAAGCCGCGATCGCGCGCAGTGTCGAGGCGGTGCATCGCACCGAGGCGGCGGTCGATGTCCCTGCCGCGGCCATCGAGCCTGCGGCGGACGGGGCTCTGCCGCTCGAATCAGCTGCCAGCCCGGAACCTGTCGCTCCCCGAGTCGACATCGAACCTGCCGCCGCGAGCGAACCTGCCGGCAATCCCCTCGCTTCGAGCTATGCCGCAGCCATCAAGGGCATCGCTGAGATCAACGCCAAGGCCGTCGCCGCCTTCCGCACCAATTCGGTCGCGACCCTGCAGCTCGTGGAGGCGTTGATGGGCGTCAGAACAATCGCCGAGGCAGTCCGATTGCAAACAGAGCACGCCCGCAAACAATTCGAAACACTGGGCGGCCAAGCCAAGGAGCTGAGCGCGCTTGCCCAGAAGGTTGCAAACGATGCAGCCCATCCGTTGCAGGCGAGCTTCAGCGAATCGGGCCGGGGCGGGGCGGCGCTGCGCGGGAGAAGGCTTGCCGGTCGGTTCTGACTCGATGCGGCGCTCGCCGATGGCTGCGCCGCTGCGAGCGCAGTCATCAAATGGCGCCCGCCGGGCGATTGCGCGGAAATGACCGGCGCGGCGCCGCTTCCATCCGCCGGTTTCGACCTTGCCGTTGTCGGTGCCGGCATCGTCGGCTTGGCGCATGCGTTGGCGGCAAGCCGGCTCGGCAAGCGCATCGTGGTCATCGATCGTGATGCGCAGGCAAACGGCGCCTCGATCCGCAACTTCGGATTTATTACCGTCACCGGCCAGCAGGCCGGCGCGTGCTGGCGTCGCGCCATGCGTTCGCGCGATATTTGGCTGGAGGTGGCGCCGCAGGCCAGGATCGAGGTGGTGCAAAGCGGGCTTGCTGTCGTGGCGCGGCGCCGAGCCGCCGCCCGCGTGCTCGAAGCGTTCATGGCGACCGACATGGGCCGCGATTGTACCTTTCTGGACGAGGCTGCCGCGCGCGCCCGCTTTCCGATGTTCGCCGGTGCCATTTCGGGGGTTCTGTGGAGCCCGCATGACCGACGGGTCGAAAGTCGCACCGCAATTCCGGCACTTGCCGCATGGCTTGCCGATGCGCGCGACGTCACGTTCGTGCGCGGCGTCGAGGTCTTCGACGTGAACCCGCCGCACATCGAGACTTCGGCGGGTCAAATTGAAGCTGAGACGGCCATCGTCTGTCCGGGTGACGATTTCACCGGCCTGTTTGCCGGCCGAATTGCCTCTTATGGCCTCTCGCGCTGCAAGCTCCAGATGCTGCGCGCCGACGACGGCCCGAACTTGAACCTGCCCTGTGCGGTGATGACGGATCTGTCGCTGTGCCGCTACCTCGGCTATGCCGAATTGCCGGAATCTGCCGGATTGAAGCGCGAGTTCGCCAGCGAGCAGCCGGCCCACCTCGCCCACGGCGTTCATCTGATCGTCGTGCAATCTGCGGACGGTTCGCTCGTGATCGGCGACAGCCACCACTATGCCGCAACGCCCGATCCTTTCGGTTCGAGCGCGGTCGACGACCTGATCCTCGATGAATATGTCGCCGTTTTCGGCCGGCGCCCTCGGATCACCGAGCGCTGGACCGGCACTTATGCGAGCGCTGCCGACCGGTTGATGCTCATAGATGCGCCGGGTGCCGACACGCGGCTCGTGATGATCACCAGCGGCACCGGGGCCTCGACCGCCTTCGCCATCGCCGAGGAGGTTGTCGAGGAATTTTACGGCCTGAGGGTCGGTTGAAATGCCGCTACGCCATCTCAAGGCTGTCGTCTTCGACTGGGCCGGCACGATCGTCGACTTCGGCTCGCGCGCACCGATGGGAGCCTTTGTCGAGGCGTTCGGGCGCTTCGGGGTGACGATCACTGTTGCCGAGGCGCGCGTACCCATGGGTCTGCCGAAACGGGCCCATGTCAAGGCGCTGCTGTCCGAGCCCGCCATCGCTGAGCGCTGGAGAAAGGCGCATGGCGCCCTAGCGGGCGAAACCGACATCGATGCGGTCATGGCCGTGTTCGTCCCGCTCAACATCGAGGTCATCGCCCGTCACGCCGACCTCATTCCAGGCGCGCTCGACACGGTCGCGGCGTGTCGCGCCCGCGGCCTCAAGATCGGTTCGACCACGGGCTACACGCGCGACATCATGCAGCGGCTTGCGCCGCTTGCGGCCGCGGCGGGATATGCGCCCGACAACGTGGTCTGTGCCGGCGACCTCGCCGACGGGCGACCGACGCCGCTGATGATGTACCGCACCTTCGCCGATCTCGGCGTCTATCCTCCGAGCGCAGTAGTGAAGGTCGACGACACGGCCCCCGGCATCGCGGAGGGCCTGGCGGCAGGAACCTGGACGGTCGGCGTGTCGCTGACAGGCAACGCCTGCGGACTGTCAGAGGAGGAGTTCGCGGCACTCCCGCCGGCCGACACAGGCCGATTGCGGCGCCAGGGGAGGGCGCAATTGGCGGCGGCAGGCGCGCATGCGGTCATCGACAGTGTCGCCGATCTCCTACCCATTCTCGACGAGTTCGAAACACGCAGCGCGAAAGGCGAGCGACCCGGCCCGTGAGGGCAAGGGGAGGGAAGGAATCGTCCCGCTAGCCATGCCATTCGATCCGGTGTATGAGCCGCGCTTCGAATTTTGGCTGTGCCCCCACCGGGGCCCAGGAGAGTTTCATGGCAGTCCCCAAACGAAAGACATCGCCCGCCAAGCGTGGGCATCGGCGCTCGGCCGACGCGCTCAAAGCCCCGACCTATGTGGAAGACAAGGATTCGGGCGAGCTTCGCCGCCCGCACCACGTCGACATGAAGACCGGGATGTATCGCGGCCGCCAGATCCTCAAGCTGAAGTCGCGCGACGCATAGAGCCCCCTCTGTTGATCCTCACCGACCCTTCCATCACTTGGACGGGCTCGCGCGGCCGGCGACGAGCGCTCCGGCAACGATCAGCGCGCACGCAAGCGCCAGCGACCACGTTGCCGCGGCAAAGCCGGTCGCCACGAGAATGAGGGTCGAGACGACCGGCGCCGCATAGGACGTGACACCAAGGAATCGGATGTCGCCGCGCTTCACCCCGTAGTCCCAGACATAGAAGGCAAGCCCGACCGGTCCGACGCCGAGCGCGAGGATCGCCGCCCATTCCAAGGGCTTCGCCGCGGCGACCGAGTTCTCAAAGAGAAAATGGCAAAGCGCCGCCAGAACCGCGGTGGCCAGGCAGAAGCCCGCAACCGCATCGCTCGGCACCTGCCTGAACCGCCGCGACAGGACCGAATAGGTCGACCAGACAAAGGCGCAGCCGAGGGCGAGAAGATAGCCCGGAAGATATTGTCGATCGAGTCCGAGGCCAGCGCCTTGCACGACTTTTCCGCCGACGATCAGGACGAAGACGCCGCAAAAGCCCAGGAGTGCGCCGACGACGTGCCGGCCCGCCAGGGCCTCGCCCGGCAGCAGCGCGGAGAAAACGACAATCAGGAGGGGCCAGAGATAGGCGATCAGCCCGGCTTCAGCAGGCGGCGAGAGGCGCAGCGCGGCAAAATAGAGCGCATGATAACCGAACAATCCCCCGACGCCGAGAAGCCAGACCGGCAGGGGCTGCTTCAGCGCGTCGAGCCGCCCCCGCACCACCATCGAGATGAAGCCGATGCCGCCGCCGATCGCAAAGGTCATGGCTGCGAGTTCGAACGGCGGCACCTTGCCCGAGGCGGCGGTCAGGAGGGCGAGGCAGGACCATAACAGGATGGCAATGGAGCCGACCGCCGTGGCCGCGGGGGAGGCGGTCATTTCCGCTGCTTCTCGGCGAAGGTGCGGCCGCCCTCAGGCCATATATTGCCCGCCGTTCGCCGTCAGCGTCGACCCGGTGATGAAGCCTGCATCGTCGGAGGCGAGGAAGACCACGCAGCGCGCGACCTCCTCCGGCTCGCCGAGCCGCCCCACCGGAATCTGCGGCAGGATGCGCTTGGCCAACACCTCCTGCGGCACGGCCCGCACCATCTCCGTTCCGATATAGCCCGGGCATATGGCGTTGACCGTTATTCCCCGGTTGGCGTTTTCCTGGGCGAGCGCCTTGGTGAAGCCGATGTCGCCTGCCTTGCTGGCCGAGTAGTTCGCCTGGCCCATCTGCCCCTTCTGCCCGTTGATCGAGGAGATGTTGATGATGCGGCCGAAACTGCGCTCGCGCATGCCCTCGATCACCGGCCGGCACATGTTGAAGAGAGAGTTGAGATTGGTGTTGATGACGGCGTACCACTGCTCCGGCGACATCTTGTGGAACATGGCGTCGCGGGTGATGCCGGCGTTGTTGACCAGCACCTCGGTCGGGCCGAGGTCGTTCTTCACCGAGTCGAGGCCCGCGGCGCACGCCTCGTAGCTCGACACGTCCCATTTGTAGACGGGAATGCCGGTTTCGGCTTTGAATGAAGCAGCTGCAGCGTCATTGCCGGCATAGTTTGCGGCGACCTTGTAACCTGCGGCGTGCAGCGCCTTCGAAACCGCCGCGCCGATGCCGCGCGTCCCCCCCGTCACCACCGCGACACGCGCCATGGATGCATCCTCCCCTGATGTTGGCTGGCGCAGGATAGACGACGCACGACAAACGCGATCAGTCGCGTTTGCGTCGCATCGGTGCCTCTCCCCGCCTCCGCTTATATCTGGCCTTTGTTTCGTCTCCGTCCGTCAGATTTCGGTGGTCCGGCGCCGCTGCTACCGCTCGACCGTCATGGCGATGCCCATGCCGCCGCCGATACACAGGGTCGCAAGTCCCTTCCTGGCGTTGCGACGCTGCATCTCGTGCAGGAGCGTTACGAGGACACGGGCGCCCGATGCACCGATCGGATGCCCGATGGCAATCGCGCCACCGTTGACATTCACGATCGAGGGATCCCAGCCCATGTCCTTGTTGACCGCCAGGGCCTGCGCCGCGAACGCCTCGTTCGCCTCGACGAGCTCGACTTCCTTGACCTTCCAGCCGGCCTTTTCGAGCGCCTTGCGGGAGGCCGGGATGGGGCCGGTTCCCATCACCGCCGGGTCGACCCCGGCCGTCGCCCACGAGACGATGCGGGCAAGCGGGCGCAGGCCGCGCTTTTGCGCCTCGGCTTCGGTCATGAGCAGGACGGCGGCCGCTCCATCGTTGATGCCGGAGGCATTGGCTGCGGTGACGGTCCCGTCCTTGGCGAAGGCGGGCTTCAGCTTGGAAACGCTTTCGAGCGTCGTTCCGGGGCGGATGTATTCGTCCTGATCGACGATGATGTCGCCCTTGCGGCCGGGTACGGTGACGGGAACGATCTCGTCCTTGAACCGGCCCGCCTTCTGAGCCGCCTCAGCCTTGTTCTGCGACGCGACGGCGAATCTGTCCTGTTCTTCGCGGCCGATCTGCCATTTGGCGGCGACATTCTCGGCCGTGTTGCCCATGTGGTAACCCTGGAAGGCATCGATCAGGCCGTCCTTCAGCATTGTGTCGACAAGCTTCAGGTCGCCCATCTTCGTGCCGCCGCGCATATGGGCGGCGTGCGGCGCCTGCGACATCGATTCCTGTCCGCCCGCCACGATGATGGCGGCATCGCCGTTGGCAATCTGCTGCATCCCCACCGCGACCGCCCGCAAGCCGCTGCCGCAGAGCTGGTTCAGCGCCCACGCGGTCTTTTCCTTCGGCAGGCCGGCTGCCATCGCCGCCTGCCGCGCCGGGTTCTGGCCCTGCGCAGCGGTCAGGATCTGTCCCAGGATGACCTCGTCGACCTCCTCGGGGGTTACCTTGGCGCGCGCCATCGCGGCCTTGAGCGCCGTCGCGCCGAGGTCGTGCGCCGGCACGGCCGCAAATGCGCCGTTGAACGAGCCGACGGCGGTGCGTGCCGCTCCAACGATCACGATGCCGGTGGTGGACATGAAATGCTCCTCGCGTGCCATCGGCGACCAGATGCGCCCGATTTCAAGAACCGCGCCCGCGGCCCGTCGGCTTCGACCTTCGCTGCAGCGCTTTCAACGGTCAAGGTGGGGCGTCTGCAAAGAAACGCCAGAGGCCGAGAGCAAACGCAAGTCTGCATTGGCATGCGGCCAGCACTTCGAAAAGCGCGCGGCTTGCCGCTGCAATGCAACAAAATTGTTTCCGCCCAACGACAAAGGGCCTATCGTTCCAGTGTGGCAGGCGCGAAGGGAGTTTGCGCACGCGGGCGGGGAATGCACATGGCGAACGAACGCTCACCGGTGACGATCAAGAAGTATGCGAACCGACGCCTCTACCACACCGGCACGAGCACCTATGTCACCCTCGAAGACCTCGCCACGATGGTCAAGCGCGGAGAAGACTTCGTCGTCTTCGACGCCAAGACCGGCGAGGACATCACGCGCTCGGTGCTCACGCAGATCATCTTCGAACAGGAGAGCAAGGAAGGCCAGAACCTGCTGCCCATCACCTTTCTGCGCCAGCTCATTCGGTTCTACGGCGACAGCCTGCAGGCGCTCGTTCCGAGCTATCTGGAACTGTCGATCGGGCGATTGACGAACGAGCAGCAGAAGTTTCGCGAGCTGATGACACAGGCCTTCAGCGCGCACGGATTTTCAGGCCAACCCTTCTCCTCGCTCGAAGAGCTGACCCGCCGCAACATGGCGATGTTTTCGCAGGCGCTCGCCATGTTCAATCCGTTCTCGGTCGGCATGGGTCAGTCGAATTCGAACGCCGCTCACACCGAGGCTGCGGAGCTCGCCAAGACCAACAGCGGCGATCTCGACGACCTGAAGAAACAGCTCAGGGACATGCAGGAGCAGCTCGACAAGCTCGCCGGCAAGGTCTGAGGTTGCCCGGCGTCGGCTCAGGCATCGAACCCTGCCTGCCTCGAGGACCGCGTGCCGCCGCTTTTCAGCGGCGCCGCCTCGCCGAAATAGTGCCCTTGCAGGTAGCCCACGCCCCAGTCCCTCAGGATTTGCGCCGATTCCACATCCTCGACCCACTCGGCCACCACCGGAATGCCGACATAGCGGGCGAGCTTGATGAGGGTGCGCACGAAGAACCGGTCATCCTCGGACCGCGACAGATTGCGGATGAACGCGCCGTCGATCTTGAGAAGGTCGACCCCAAGCTTGCGCAGGTTCTTGAAGGATGTGTGCCCCGCCCCAAAGTCGTCCATGGCAACGCGCACGCCAAGAGTCTTGAGCTCGGCGATCACCCGGCTCGTCGCCTCGATGTCCTCGATTGCCCGTGTCTCGGTCAACTCGACGATCAGCCGTTCTGCGGTACCCGGATGGAGCGCGATGGCCTGAGCCACACGCAGCGGCCATGTCAGGTCGAGCGCAGTCGTCGCCGAGACATTGATGGCGATCGTCAGGTTCGGATGCTCGGCGAGCTCG
>JAFAME010000470.1 GCA_019233695.1 Methylobacteriaceae bacterium | reverse complement strand
AGAGCTTGTAGACCTCCTCGGTACCTGACGGCCGCGCGGCAAACCAGCCGTTCTCGGCGATGACCTTGATGCCGCCGAACGGCTGCCTGTTGCCCGGCGCAACGGTGAGCGTTGCGGTGATCTTCTCGCCCGCGAGATCGGAAACGCCGAGCTGATCCGGCGACAGCTTGGTCAAAACCTCCTTCTGTTCGCGTGTCGCCGGCGCATCGATCCGTTCATAGAACGGCGCCCCGATCTCCCGCGTGAGCTGATCGTAGCGCTCGGCCGGATCGCGTCCGGTGCCGGCCGTGATCTCGGCGGCGAGCAGGCCGAGAATGAGGCCGTCCTTGTCGGTCGACCAAGCCGACCCGTCCTTGCGCAGGAAGGAGGCGCCGGCGCTCTCTTCACCGCCGAAGCCGAGCGAGCGGTCGAGCAGTCCTTCCACGAACCATTTGAAGCCGACCGGCACCTCGACGAGCCTGCGGCCGATCTTGGCCGTCACCCGGTCGATGCTGCTGCTGCTGACGATGGTCTTGCCGACGGCGCTTGCCTTGTCCCAGCCGGGCCGATTCTCGAACAGGTAGGAAATTGCGGCGGTCAGATAATGATTGGGGTTCATCAGTCCGCCCGAGCGCGTCACGATGCCGTGGCGGTCCGCGTCGGTGTCGTTGGCGAAGGCGATGTCGAACTTCTCGCGCATGCCGATGAGCTGGGCCATCGCGTAAGGCGACGAGCAATCCATGCGGATCTTGCCGTCCCAATCGACGGTCATGAAGCGGAATGTCGGATCGACCGTGTCGCTGACGATCCTTCCGGCAAGCCGGTACCGTTCGAAGATCGGGCCCCAGTAGCGCACGCTCGCCCCGCCGAGCGGATCGGCGCCGATGCTTATTCCCGAAGAGCGGATCGCCTCCATGTCGATGACATTGCCGAGATCGGCCACATAGGGATCGACGTAGTCGTAGCGGGCAACGGCAGCGTGCTTGCGCGCGCGTTCGTAGGGGATGCGCCGCACGCCTTCGAGATGCTTTTCGAGGATGTCGTTTGCCGTGCGCTGGATCCAGCCGGTCGTCTCGGCATCGGCGGGCCCGCCGCTCGGGGGATTGTATTTGAACCCGCCGTCCTCCGGCGGATTGTGGGATGGCGTGATCACGATGCCGTCGGCCAGACCGTCCTTCCGGCCGGCATTGTGGGTGAGGATGGCGTGCGAGATGACGGGCGTCGGCGTGTAGCCGTCGTGCGCATCGATCCGTGCCGGAACGTCATTGGCGGCAAAGACTTCGAGCGCGCTTGCCGCGGCTGGCTCCGAGAGCGCGTGAGTGTCGATGCCGATGAACAGCGGCCCGGTGACGCCGACGCGCTGCCGATGCAGGCAGATCGCCTGGGCGATCGCCAGGATATGGGCCTCGTTGAAGCTGTTCTCGAAGGCCGATCCGCGGTGACCGGACGTGCCGAACGACACGCGTTGGGCGGCGTTCCCCGGATCCGGCCTGCCGGTGAAATATGCGGTCACGAGCCGCGGCACGTCGACCAGCATCGAGGGCAGCGCAAGCTTGCCCGCCAGCGGATTGATTTCGGCCATTGTTTGCTGCCTCCGCTTCGCACTCGGTCAGGAAATTCGTCCGGGCTCCCGCACTTCGCCGATCGGCGTCGCGTCCGCCTTCGCCTGCGCCGCGAGCGCCAATTCACAGACCTTGAAGCAATGCGCCTGCGCCATCGCGGTCTCGGTCCGCTCGAAAACGTCTCTGGCGAGACAGCGGTAATAGGGCAGGTCGGCGTCCGAGCAGTCGACGTAGCGCGTGCCGCGCCCGTTCACGAGGAACAGGTGATCCTTGCCCGACCGTCCGGCAATGTCGATGTATTTGCGCAATTCGATATATCCGTCCGTGCCGAGGATCGTGAGCCTGCCGTCGCCCCAGGCGGCAAGCCCGTCCGGAGTGAACCAGTCGACCCGAACATAGCCCGAGATGGGACCGGCCGCGAGCAGCACCTCGCCGAAATCCTCGAAGTCGGGATCGCCGGGGTGGGCGAGATTGCCGGCGCGCGCCGCAACAATCTCGGCGTCCCTGGCGCGAGCGAAGAACAGGAACTGCTCGATCTGATGGGAGGCGATGTCGACGAGGATGCCGCCATAAGCCTCCTTGCGGAAGAACCATTCGGGCCGCAGCTGGCGGTTGAGGCGATGCGGACCGAGACCGACCGTCTGCAGCACGCGGCCGATCTCGCCGGCCTCGATGAGCTCGGCCGCGCGCGTGACGGCGCGTACCTCGAAGCGCTCGGTGAAATTGACAGAGAAGATGCGGCCGGTCTCACGCTGCACTCGCTTCACGTCGTCGAGTTGCGAGGAGGTGACGATGCCCGGCTTGTCGACCATCACATCCTTGCCGTGGCGCATGGCCTCGACCGCAAGGCCGGCGCGATCGCAGGGGATGGCAGCGCAGGCGATGAGCTGGACCGAGGGATCTTCGAGGATGCGGCACACATCGTCGATCCTGGGAATTTGCGGAAAGCGCTCGACGAAGCCGGCGAGCGGCTGCGGATTGCCGCGCGTCCAGAAGCCGGCGCATTCAGCTCCGATATCGAGAAGGCCTCGCAGCTGATCGTAGATGTGGCGGTGATCGAGGCCGACAGCGGCGAATTTCAATTTTGGCAGGTCGGTCATACAGCGCACCCTGGAGCCGAACTTGATGTCCCCACCGTCGTGACCGGGCGCATTGCAGCAGATCGATCGGCGTGGAATGACCGGGACAAGCCCGGTCATGACGGTGGGAGCGTCAAGGTGGCCAGCCGCTCTATACCCCGCCCATCGGCCTGCGCCCAAAAGTCTCGCGGATTCGCTTGAGCAGGCCGTCGCGCACGCCACGGTAGGATTCGAAGATCTGGTCGCGGGCACCCGACGCCAGGGTCGGATCAGGCGTCGGCCAATAGATGACGTCGACCGCCATGGTACGGGTCAGTTCGAGCGCATGGTGGTGCGCCTCCGGCGACAGGCTCACGATCACATCGAAGCTCGTGTCCTCGAGGTCCTCGAAAGAATGCGGGCGGTGACGGGTGATGTCGAGGCCGACCTCTTCCATGACGGCCACGGCGAACGGATCGGGCTCGCTCGGGCGAATGCCTGCCGAGGCGACATAGGTATCTGCCCCGATGAAGTGCCTCGCGATGGCCTCCGCCATCGGCGAGCGAACGGAATTGTGCGAGCACAGGAAGAGAAGCGACTGCGGTCGGTTCGCGCCTGTCATGCCGCATGCCGATTGCCAGGCCCGCGCGGCATCCCTCTAGCCCTTCCAGTGCAGGGCCATGACGAGGGTGAAGAGGCGGCGTGCGGTGTCGAAATCGACTTCGATCTTGCCTTTCAGCCGCTCGGCAAGCAGGTGGCCGGCCTCGTCATGGAGGCCCCGTCGACCCATGTCGATGGCCTCGATGCGGCTCGGCGAGGCCGTGCGGATCGCCGCATAGTAGCTCTCGCA
>JAFAME010000473.1 GCA_019233695.1 Methylobacteriaceae bacterium | reverse complement strand
CGGATCGCCGGCGAGCAGCTGTTCCATCCGTCGGCCGCCGCGCCGAAATAGCCGGCCGATCAGTGCAGGCCCGCATCGACGATGATGCACTGCTTGGGGATCATGGCGCTGTCGTCGGCGGCCAGAAACAGCGCCACGCGGGCGATGTCGTCGGCGACGAGCTGCCGATTGAGGCTTTGGCGCGCCACGAAGCCCGCGATGTCTTCCTCGCTCAGCCATAGGCGGCGCTGGCGTTCGGTGACGACGGCGCCGGGCGCGATGGCGTTGACGCGGATGTTGTCGCCGCCTAATTCGCGGGCAAGGCTGCGCGTCAGGCCGACGATCGCCGCCTTGGCGGTGGCGTAGGTGACCATGCGCCTGCCGCCGTGCATCCAGGCAATCGAGCTGAAGTTGACGATCGCGCCGTGGCCGAGTTCGCGCATGTGCGGGCGGGCCGCCTGGGCGGCGAAGAACAGATGGCGCAGATTGACCGCCATCGCGGCGTCCCAATACTCCGGCGTGACCGCATCGACGTCGTGGCGCTCATCGTTGGCGGCATTGTTGATGAGGACCGCCATCGGCCCGCACTCGGCTCGCACGCGCCCGATAGCAGAGCGCAGCGCCGCAATGTCGGCGAGATCGCAGGGGATGAACAGCGGCCGATGGCGCGCCTCGGCAAGGCTCTCGACCAGCGCCTGCGAGGCCTCAACCGCCACATCGACGAAGGCAACGCGCGACCCGTTGCGGGCGAAGGCCGCGACCATCGCCGCGCCGATGCCCGAGCCGCCGCCGGTAATGAACACGACGCGATCTTCGAGGCTGGGATAGTGGGCGAAATGCATGACGGACTTTGGGGCGCGAAGGGCGCGGGGGTAGCGTTTTTCGGCAGGGTGGCGAGAGATCGAGGAAGGCGGCGCAGCGGGGACTATCCTAGGGATCAGCGGTGGGCAAGGCGTACGGCCGTGATGGAGCTCCGGCGCGACAAGGCCGCGCGGCCTCGTCGCGGGGAGGGCAAATCCGGTCCGCGGCGCTTTCATCCAGAGAGCGCGGGTCGTGCTATGCTCCCGGCAAGGCATCAGATGGCCATCCCTATGCAGGACACCGACGCAGCGTTGCAGGCCAGGATCGACGCGCTGACCCGCGACCTCGAAGAAGCAAGGGCCCAGCAGACCGCCACGACCGGCGTGCTGAAGGTGATCAGCCGCTCGGCATTCGATCTGCAGCCGGTGCTCGACACGCTGACCCAATCGGCGACCACGCTGTGCAACGCGACGCAGGGCATCATCTTTCTGCGGGACGGTGACGTCTTTCGCGCCCAGGTTGCGGCCGGCGCCGGGCCGGAGCTGGTGAAGCATCTCCATGCCAATCCGCTCAAGGCCGGGCGCGGCGCTGTTGCATCGCGTGTGGCCCTTTCGGGTACGGTGGAGCAGATTCCCGATGTGCTGGCGGACCCCGAGTACGCCCTGCCGGCATTGCGCCGCTTTACCGATACTCGGGCTGTCCTCGGCGTTCCCTTGCTGCGCGACGGTCGAATCGAAGGGATCTTCGTGCTCGGCCGCAACGAGCCCGGGCCCTTCACCGAGCGCCAGGTCGAGCTTGTCCAGACCTTCGCCGATCAGGCAGTGATCGCCATCGGGAATGTGCGATTGTTCGAAGAAGTGCATGCGCGCACGGGCGATCTGAGCGAAGCGCTGCGGCAACAGACCGCTACCGCCGATGTGCTCAAGGCCATCAGCCGCTCGACATTCGACTTAAAGACGGTGTTAGACAAGCTGACGGAATCGGCGGCGACCCTCTGCAACGCGCAGTATGGCCTTATCTTCTTGCGGGATGGCGATGCCTTTCTTGCGCGCGCGTCCTTTCCGTCCGACGAAGACCGCCTGAGGGCGTCGGCAGACTATCCGCGCCGTCCCGGCCGCGGATCGGTGGCATCGCGCGTCGCTCATTCGGGTGCCGTCGAGCAGATTCCGGATATTTCGGCGGATCCTGAGTACGACCTTCCCGACAAGTATTGGTTCTTCGGTTCAGCTCGCGCCGTGCTCGGAGCGCCGCTGCTTCGTGACGGTCGCGTCGAAGGAATATTCGTGCTCGGCCGTTTCGAGCCAGGTGCGTTCACTCAGCGCCAGGTCGAGCTGGTCCAGACCTTCGCCGACCAGGCGGTGATTGCCATCGAGAACGTGCGCCTGTTCGAGGAGGTGCAAGCCCGCACGCGTGAAGTCACCGAGGCCCTGCAGCAGCAAACCGCCACCGCTGACGTACTCAAGGTCATCAGCCGCTCGGCCTTCGATCTGAAGACCGTGCTCCACACCCTGACGGCATCGGCGACCCTGCTGTGCGATGCAACGCAAGGTAACATCAATATCCGCCACGGTGACGTGTTTTGCGCCGAGTCGGCAGTCGGCGCCGACCCGGCCCTTCTGGAATTTCTCAAGGACCATCCGATGAAGGCGGGGCGCGGATCCGTCACAGCGCGGGTTGCCCTGTCGGGCAGGACAGAACAGATTCCTGACCTTTTGACAGACCGGGAATTCAGCATACCGGGCTTGCAACAAGTCACGAAGGCTCGCGCGCTGCTCGGTGTTCCCTTGTTGCGCGATGGCCGAGTGGAGGGGGTTTTCGTCCTGACCCGTCCTGAGCCGGGCCTATTCACCGAGCGTCAGGTCGAGCTCGTGCAGACCTTCGCCGATCAGGCGGTGATTGCCATCGAGAACGTGCGGTTGTTTGAGCAGGTGCGCGAGCGCACGCACGACCTGCAGGAAGCGCTCGAATACCAGACCGCAACCGGCGACGTGCTGAAGGTGATCAGCCGTTCAATCTTCGACCTGCAACCTGTGCTCGATACCTTGGTGGCGACGGCGACAAGATTGTGCGCCGCCGTTGTCGGGCACCTCGCCATCCGCAAGGGAGACGCATACCGCTACGTTGCAACGCTCGCTGCCGATCCCGCGTGGGATTCCGCGGTGCGCGGGCGGGCCTTCTTTCCGGGCCGAGGAACGATGGCCGGCCGCGCCTTGCTGGATGGGCGGGTCGTGCAATGCGATGACCTTGCTGCCGACCCCGAATATGACATGCCGGAGGCGGTGGCGCTGGGGAAGCTGCGCACTGTGGTTGCCGTTCCGATGCTGCGCGAAGGGGCGCCGATCGGCGTCATCACGCTCGGCCGCCAGCACGTCGAGCGCTTCACCGAACGGCAGATCGCGCTGCTGCGCACCTTCGCCGACCAAGCGGTGATCGCCATCGAGAACGTGCGCCTGTTCGAGCAGGTCCAGGCCAAGACGCGCGAGCTGTCGCAATCGCTCGACGACCTGCGCAGCGCCCAGGACCGCCTGATCCAGAGTGAGAAGCTCGCCTCGCTCGGCCAGCTCACGGCCGGGATCGCGCACGAGATCAAGAATCCGCTCAACTTCGTCAACAATTTTGCTGATCTCGCGCGCGAGCTCCTTGACGAGCTGAAGGCGGCGATCGGCGAGGCTGGCGGCTCCCTCAGCGAGGGGACGCGTGCCGAGATCGACGAACTCGCCGGCATGATCACGTCCAACCTCGAAAAGGTGGCGCAGCACGGGCGGCGCGCCGACTCGATTGTCAAGAACATGCTGATGCACTCGCGCGAGGGCGGCGGCGAGCGGCGCTGCGTCGATCTCAACGCGGTCGTCGAGGAAAGCCTGAACCTCGCCTATCACGGGGCGCGGGCGGAAAAGCAGGGATTCAACATCACACTATCGAAGGAGCTCGATCCTGCCGTCGGCAAGATCGACATCTATCCGCAGGAATTCACCCGCGTTCTCCTCAATCTGATCTCGAACGGCTTCTATGCCGCCCATCGCAAGAAGTCGGACGGCGGAGGTCCGGGCTTTGAGCCCGCGCTCGGGGTCTCGACCAGAGCGCTGCCTGATCATGTCGAAATCCGCATCCGCGACAACGGCACCGGCATTTCCGACGCGGTCAAGGCCAAGATGTTCAACCCATTCTTCACCACCAAGCCCGCCGGCGAGGGCACGGGACTCGGCCTTTCTCTCAGCCATGACATCATCGTGAAACAGCACGGCGGCACGATCGATGTCGAGACGAAGCTCGGCGAGTATACGGAATTCATCATCGCATTGCCGCGTGCCGGCGCTCCTGCAGCCGAGGCGGGAGGCCGATCGTGAGCGCCAGCATCCTGGTCGTCGACGACGAGCCCGATGTCGTCGACCTGTTCCGCCAGCGGTTCCGCCGCGAGCTGCGCAGCGGCGCTTATGTCCTGCATTTCGCCGCCTCGGGCGGGGATGCGCTGGCGCGCCTCTCTGAGGGCGTGCAGCCCGAGTTGGTCACGATCCTGAGCGACATCAACATGCCCGAAATGGATGGCCTGCAGCTCCTGCGCGAAATCAAGCGGCGATGGCCGACATTGCCTGTCATGATGATCACCGCCTACGGCGACGATCAACGGCGCCGCACCGCGGACGCGTTCGGCGCCGCCGATTTTCTGAGCAAGCCGATCGATTTCGACCATCTGAAGGAGCGCATCCAGGCCTTCGCGCCGACGGTGCCCCAGCCGTGAGCGCCTGGAAGATCCTCGTCGTCGACGATGAGCCGGATCTCGAGCTGCTGATCACCCAGCGGTTCCGGCGGCAAGTGCGGGCGGGAGACTACGCATTCGTCTTCGCCCGCGACGGCGCCGAGGCGCTGCGCCTGATCGCAGCCGATCCGGCGATCGACCTCGTCCTCTCCGACATCAACATGCCGGTGATGGACGGGCTGGCGCTGCTTGCCGAGCTCGCCAGGCAGCCCACCGGCCTGCGGGCGGTGATCGTCTCCGCCTATGGCGACATGTCGAACATCCGCACTGCAATGAACCGCGGCGCCTTCGACTTCGTGACGAAGCCGATCGACATGGCGGACCTCGACATCACCATCCGCAAGACCACCGAAGAGATCGCCCGGCTGCGCGAAATTCGCCGCCAGCGCGACGAGGCGCAGCGAATGCGCGCCAACCTCGCCCGCTACTTTTCGCCGAACATCGTCGAGGTGCTCGCCGAACAGGACGAGCCCCTGGGGCCGGTGCGCCGCCAGGACGTCGCGGTGCTGTTTGCCGACATCGTGGGGTACACCGGGCTCGCCGAGACGATGGCCCCCGAAGAGGTAATGCAAACGCTGCGCGACTATCACGGCCGCATGTCGAAGGAGATTTTCGCCTGCGGCGGCACGCTCGAGAAATTCATCGGCGATGCGA
Source organism: Methylobacteriaceae bacterium (assembly GCA_019233695.1). Classification (GTDB taxonomy): domain Bacteria; phylum Pseudomonadota; class Alphaproteobacteria; order Rhizobiales; family Beijerinckiaceae; genus JAFAME01. The sequence continues at coordinate 5,873 of JAFAME010000473.1, read as the reverse complement.
TGCTGGCGACCTTTGGCGTGCCGCACCCATCCGAGCGCGATGCCGGCAACGCCCTGCGCTGCGCCGATCTGATGTTCTCGACGCTCTCCGGATGGAATGCGGAACGGCGCGCCGCAGGGCTGCCGGAAATTTCCATGGGCATCGGTCTCAACTATGGACCTGCCGTGCTCGGCGATCTCGGCGGCAAGCACGGCATGGCCTTCGCCGTCATTGGCGACACGGTCAACACGTCGAGCCGCTTGCAGGACTTGACCCGCATCCTTGCAACGCCGCTGGTCGCCAGCGATGCGCTGGTTCAGGCGGCAGGCACGGCGGATTGCGTGGAAGGAATGCTCAAGCGCCTTCGCCCGGCAGGGGAGCGGCAGCTGCGCGGCCGCGCCGGCGCCATCAAGGTGTGGACGCTTGCGCCGTCGGAGCCGACCGCGCCGATAGAGCCGGAGGCAGGCTAGCGGCAGGCCCGCTCTCGTAGGAGAGCGAGGCGAGCGCCTCAGATGAGCGCTTCCGTCTCTGCGTCGAAGAGGCAGGCCCTGGCCATGTCGAGTGCGAGCGTGACGCGTTCGCCGACCACCGGCGCGGCATCCGCCTCGAAACGGGCGATGACCTCGCGCTCGCCGAGCCGCACCACAGCCATCGTCTCGGCGCCGGTCGGCTCGACGACCTCGACCGGCGCTTCGAGGGTCGCAAGGTGCGGCTTGTCCTCGCGCAGGCGCCGATCGTAGCGCGTCAGATGCTCGGGGCGCACGCCGAGCACGACGCGCCGGCCGCGATCACCGAGGGAGTTCGGTGTTGGCTCGGGCAGCGGCAGCACCACTGCCGGACCGTTTGCTCCGGCAATGGCGATTGCCGGCCGGCCCTCGTCGGCAACGACCTCGGCCGGCACGAAATTCATCGAGGGCGAGCCCATGAAGCCCGCAACGAACATGTTGGCGGGGCGATCGTAGACCATGCGCGGCACGGCGAACTGCTGGACGCGGCCCTGATGCATGACCGCGATACGCGAGGCGAGCGTCATCGCCTCGACCTGGTCGTGCGTGACGTAGACGGTGGTCTTGGCGAGCCGCTGGTGGAGCTTCTTGATCTCGGTGCGCATCTCGACACGCAGCTTGGCGTCGAGGTTGGACAGCGGCTCGTCGAAGAGGAAGAGCGCCGGATCGCGCACCAGGGCCCGGCCCATGGCGACGCGCTGGCGCTGGCCCCCGGAAAGCTGGCCTGGCTTGCGGTTCAACAGCTTCTCGATCTGCAGGAGCGCGGCGACGCGCGCGAGGGCTGCGGCCTGCTCCTTCTTCGGCACGCCGCGGCTTTCCATGCCGAAGGTAATGTTGCCGCGCACCGTCATCGTCGGATAGAGCGCGTAGGACTGGAACACCATGGCGATGTCGCGGTCCTTCGGCGGCACGTTGTTGACGAGGCGCCCGGCGATCGCGATTTCGCCGGACGTCACGCTTTCGAGGCCGGCGATCATGGCAAGGAGCGTGGACTTGCCGCAGCCCGAGGGGCCGACGAGGACGACGAACTCGCCGGCATCGACCTCGAGATTGATGCCCCTGAGCACCTCGACCGAGCCGAAGGTCTTGTTGAGATCACGGAGGGTGAGGGACGCCATGGCCCGCTACTTCAATGCGCCCTGGGTGAGGCCGCGCAGGAAGTAGCGGCCGCCGAAGAGATAGATGAGGAGCGGCGGCGCCGCCGCGATCAGCACGGCGGCGCTCTCGACGTTGTATTGATGGACCGAGGTGCCTCCCGCGCTGAGCGCGATCAACGCGGCGGTAATCGGCTGATGCGTGCCCGACGAGAAGATCACGGCGAACAGGAACTCGTTCCAGATGTTGGTGAACTGCCAGATCACCGTGACGATCAGGATGGGCGGCGACAGCGGCAGCACGATCTTGCGGAAGATGCGCCAGAAGCCGGCGCCGTCGATGCGCGCCGCCTTGATCAGGTCGTCGGGGATGTTGACGTAGTAGTTGCGGCAGAAGAGCGTGGTGAAGCTCAGGCCCTGGACGCAATGGATGAGGACGAGACCCGCCGTCGTATTGGTGAGCTTCAGCCAGCCGAGGACGACCGCCCAGGGCAAGAGCACCATCTGGCCCGGCATGAATACGCCGAGCGTCATGAAGCCGAACAGGAGCTCGGAACCGGGGAAGCGCCATTTCGACAGGACGTAGCCATTCACCGCGCCGATGGCGGTCGAAATGATCGTTGCCGGCACCGCCATGGCGACCGAGTTGAAGAAGAAGGGCGCGATGCCCGCGCACGTACCGCCGACGCAGAACTTGCTCCAGGCGATGGGCCAGTAGGAGAGCGAAAAGCTGCTCGGCAGGCCGATCAGGCCGGCCCGGCTGATATCGGGAAGATCCCGGAACGAGTTGAGGATCACTACGACGAGCGGCAGGAGATAATAGAGGGCAAAGAGCGTGAGGAGCCCATAGACGAGGAGCCGCGCCCGCTGCCGGTGCCATGTGCCGGACGGGCCGAGCGGGTCGTAGCGCAGCGCCTCAGCCATGCGCCTCTCCGTGGCGCCGGTGCCAATTGACCCAGACGGTATAGGGCACGAGCACCAGCGAGAGCGCGGCGAGGATCATGATGGCGGCAGCCGCGCCCTCGGCCATCTGGCCGCGCTGGAACATGAGGTCGTAGACATAGATGGCAGGCACGGTCGTCGAGACCCCCGGCCCGCCGCCCGTCAGCGCATAGACGAGATCGAACGTCTTGATGGCGAACTGCAGCAGGACGACGAGCACCGCGATGAAAATCGGCCCGATCCCCGGCAGGATGATCTTGCGGTAGATGCGCGCCATGCCGGCGCCGTCGATCTGCGCCGCCTTGACGAGATCCTGGTCGACCGACCGCAGGCCGGCGAGGAAGAGCGCCATCACGAAGCCCGACGCCTGCCAGATGCCCGTGATGACGACCGTGTAGATGGCAAAGTCGCGCTGCACGATCCAGTCGAACCTGAACCCCATCCAGCCGAGGTGATGAACGATGCTTTCGATGCCGGTCGCCGGGCTCAGGATCCAGCGCCAGACCGTGCCGGTGACGACGAAGGAGACCGCCAGCGGATAGAGATAGATCGTGCGCCACAGCGCCTCGGCGCGGATGCGCTGATCGATGAGGATGGCAAGCGCAAGGCCGATGGCGGTCGCGCCGACGACGTAGAGCGTGCCGAATACGAAGAGGTTTGTGTAGGCGATATTCCAGCGGCGGTTGGCCCACAGCTCCGCGTAGTGATGGAAGCCGGCAAAGGAATAGTCGGGAAGCAGGGACGAGTCCGACAGCGAGATGAAGATCGTCCAGCCGCAGAAGACGAAGACGTAGATGAAGGTCGCAACGAGCGAGGGCGCCAGCACCAGCTGCGGGAGGATCGCACTCAGGCGACGCGCGGCCGGCGCGGCGATCATTGGAGCCCCTTCTCCCACGCGCGGGAGAAGATGGCCGGCGGAGCCGGCCGGATGACGGCCCGTGCCGCGCTGACCAGGCCCTCATCCGGCACGACTTCGTCGTGCCACCTTCTCCCGCAAACGGGAGAAGGGGCGCGCCCCGGCGCGATCACTTCTTGCAACCCGATCGAATCCAAAACTACTGCTGCGCTTCGACGGCGTCGGCCATCTGCTTGGCAGCGTCCGCCGCCGACATGCCGGGCGTGTTGACGAATTCGGTGATCACCTCCATCGCCGCGCCGCGATATTTCTGCAGGATCGTCATGTTGTGGGCGAAACTGCGCACGAGCGTGCCGGCCTTGATCGATTCGGCGAGATCCTTCTGCGACTGCTTCTGGCAGGGGTTGAAGCCCTTGCTCAGGTCGACATCGAGGCGCGCCGGAATCGAGCCCTTGGCCTGATTGAAGATCGTCTGGAAATCGGTGCTCATGATCAGGTGGGCGAGGAGCTTGGAACCGGCGAGATAGTCGGGATCCTTCTGCTGGAAAAAGACGACCGAATCGCTGTTGAGGATGAAGCCCGGCTTGCCGTTGTCGGCAGGCGCGCGCGAGCACAGATAGTCGACGCCCTCCTTGAAGCCGGCCGCGTTGAAGGTGCCGATCGACCAGTCGCCCATGAAGTAAAAGCCGGCCTGTCCGGTCAGCATCATATTGGCGGCGGCGTCCCAGGCCCGCCCCGCCATGCCCGGATCCATCCAGTTGATCATCTTGCGGAACTGCTCGAATGCCGCGACCATCTCGGGGCTGCGCATGGCGGCAACGTCGCCTTCGACGAAGGCCTTGCGGAAGAGATCCAAGTTCATGCCGTAGACGACCGTCTCGAACGTGGTGGCGTCGGTCCAATCGGCGCTGCCGTGGGCGATGGGGATGATGCCGGCTGCCTTCAGCTTCTCGGCGTCGGCGTTGAAGTCGGCCCAGGTCTTCGGCATGTCGCTGATGCCGGCCTTGTCGAGGGCCTTCTTGCTCGCCCACATCCAGTTGATGCGATGGATGTTCATCGGCACCGCAACCCAGGCGCCCTTAGGCTTCATCACCGCCAGGAGCTCCGGCGCCACCAAGGTGTCCCAGTTCTCCTGCTTGGCGATCTCGTCGAGGCTGAGCGTCATGCCGGTGGCATTCCACTCGGCGATCTCGGGCCCCTTGAGCTGAACGGCGGGCGGCGGGTTGCCGGCAACAACGTCGGCGCGAAGTTTTGCCAGCGTGTTGGCGGTGTGGCCGGCAATCGAGGTCGCTTCCCACTTGCCGCCAGCGGCGTTGAACATCTCGCCGAGTTTGGCGATGGCGGCGGCGTCCGAGCCATTGTCCCATTGCGACAGGAGGTTCGTCTTGGGCTCGGCGAGGGCCGCCCCGGCAAGGCCGACGGCCAAAACAGCAATTCCCGCGGCGCGCGCGATATGACCGATCATCCTCATCGCTTTCCTCCCTGTTCGGCCGGCTCATGTCGGAGCCGGATCTTCATTCGTTAGGAAGAAACTACCATACTACATACAAGTGCGGCATCTCACTTCAGAGCATCGCGTGTGGCGCGCAGCGCATCCCGGCTGGCGCCCGCGAGCAGTTCGAGATCGGAGGTGACGGTCAAAATGCGCGCGCCGCGCGCCACAAGGTCCCGCTGCGCCGAGGCCGGGGTGTTGACGCCGAGAAACACCGGCACGTTATGTCGCGCTCCCGCCTCGATGATCCTGACGAGCGCCGTGCGCACGGTCGGGTGGTCGAGCTGGCGCAGCAGGCCTGCGGTGCCGGAGAGGTCGTTCGGCCCGATGGCAATGGCGTCAATGCCGGGCACATTCACGAACTCGTCGATGATCTCGACCGTCGCGATGTCCTCGATCTGGGGCATCACGAAGATGGCGTCGTTGGCGACTGCGACATAGGCCTGGATGTCGCGGTAGTAGTTCGAGGCGCGCCGCGGCCCGATGCCGCGCCGCCCGACGGGGGGATATTTGCAGGCGGCCACGAAGGCCCGGCACTCTTCGACCGTGCGCACCATCGGCGCCATGACGCCCTCGACGCCGAGGTCGAGCACCTGCTTGATGCGGACGTGATCGTTCCAGGGCACGCGTACGAACGGCACGGTGTCGGTGCCGTTGAGCGCCATCAGCGCGCCTTGGAGCGTTCCGAGGTCCCACGGGCTGTGCTCGGTATCGATCATCAGGAAATCGAAGCCGACACGGCCGAGAATTTCGGCGGCGGATGGGTCGGTCAGGCCGAGCCACGCCCCGATGATGATGCCGCCCGCCTTCAGGCGCTCCTTCAGCGAAAGCGCGCGGCGTAACACGCCCGACCCGCCGGCTGTCGATTCGAGCCCTTCCGCCTCAGCCATGGACGTCCTCCTCATGCTCGATCCTGGCTGGATCAAGCGCCATGTTGGCCCCTGCCGCGTCAGGCAGCGGGATCGCGCCTGCGACGGGCCGCAGCGGATGTTTCAGGAAGAACA
>JAFAME010000431.1 GCA_019233695.1 Methylobacteriaceae bacterium | reverse complement strand
TGCTTCGTCGCTTTGCTCCTCGCAATGACGTCCGGCGGTTCGATGAAGACAACCGGACGCCGCCTGCTCAAGTCACAACAAAGAAGGCCGCTCGTGCAGCGGTTTTCTGTGTTGGCAAAATCGTGCAGTGTGAATCCCGGGCCCGGCAGTTACCGCGAATAAAACTCGACTACGAGATTGGGCTCCATCAAGACCGGATAGGGCACCTCGGTCGGTCCGGGAATGCGGGTGAGCTTGGCGGTCATCTTGGTGTGATCGACGTCGATGTAATCGGGCACGTCGCGCTCCGCGAGGTGAGTGGCTTCGATGATCGAGGCGAGCTGCTTGGAAGAGTCCTTCACCTCGATGGCATCGCCGACCTTGACGAGGTAGGAGGCGATGTTCACCCGCCGGCCGTTGACCTTGACGTGGCCGTGGTTGACGAACTGGCGGGCGGCAAACACCGTCGGCACGAATTTGGCCCGGTAGATGACGGCATCGAGCCGCCGTTCCAGGAGACCAATGAGATTGGCGCTGGAATCGCCTTTGAGGCGGATCGCTTCGGCATAATATTTGCGGAACTGCCGCTCGGAAATATTGCCGTAGTATCCCTTGAGCTTCTGCTTGGCCTTCAGCTGGGTGCCGAAATCCGACAGCTTGCCTTTGCGCCGCTGGCCGTGCTGGCCGGGGCCATATTCGCGGCGGTTCACCGGGCTCTTGGGGCGGCCCCAGATGTTCTGCCCCATGCGCCGGTCGATCTTGTGCTTGGCTTCTGCGCGCTTCGTCATCGCGGTCCTCTGGACGCTCGTGAGTTGAGGAACGCGCCCTCCTGTGCCCCTCGCGAGGCCGACAGGCAGCTCCCTTCCTCGGAGCAGCCACGGGTGCGTGAAAATGCCGAACGCGCCCGTCCGGGCGCGCTCGATCGAACGCCTCTTAGCGCCGCCCCCGCGGGAAGTCAAATCCATGCGCAACAGCGATACGCGGCGCGGCGCTCGGACCGCGCCGTCCGGTCATTTTGTTTCAGCCGGCCGTGTGCATCGCCGACATCCAGCTCTCGCCGATGCGGGTGAGCACGTGGGTCGATTTTCCCTGCAGCGATTTGCCGGCGTTCGGCCCGGAGCCGAAGGCCGTGAATTGGCAGGCAACCAGCACGACCTCGCCTGTCTCTCGGACGTGCAGGATTTTTATGGCGATCCTGGTCCAGCCCTGCTGATGCAGGAGTCCCAGGAGCCGCTCTAGATCGCCCCGCCCAACACCGATGGCCTGCCCGACGAGAAGCGCGTCGGGCGCATACAATTGCGCCGTCGCGGCGGCGCCGCCGGAGTTCCAGGCGCTCTCCCATCGGCCGATGAAGGCAGCAGCGATCTCGTCGGCGCCCTCTTTCATCGCGCAATCATGTCAGCCTGACGAGCTGCTTGCCGAAATTGCCGCCCTTCAGCATCTCAAAAAAGGCGGCGGGCGCCGCTTCGATCCCCTCGGCGATCGTCTCGCGCCATCTGATCCGGCTCGCCGCCACATGCCGCGCCAGCTCTTCGAGAGCCTGCGGCCAGATGTTCATGTGATCGGAAACGATGAAGCCCTGCATGGTCGCGCGGGAGACGAGCACCGGGCCGACGTTGGAAAGGGGCGTCGGCGAGCCGTCGTAGCCCGAGGCGACAAGTCCGCAGATGGCGATGCGGGCAAACGTGTTGAGCATCCCCATGCAGCGGTTCAGCGGCTCGCCGCCGACGTTTTCGAAGACGCCGTCGATCCCCTTGTCGGCGGCATCGGCGAGCCGGGCGGCGAAGTCGGCGGCACGATGGTCGATGCAGGCGTCATAGCCGAGCTCTTCCACTGCGTAGCGGCACTTTGCCGGCCCGCCGGCAATGCCGATCACCCGCGCGCCGGCGAGCTTGGCGAGCTGGCCGGCCACCGTCCCGACGGCGCCGGTCGCAGCTGACACCACGACCGTCTCCCCCGGCTTTGGCGCGATGATCCGGGTGATGCCATACCAGGCGGTGACACCGGGCATGCCGACCGGCCCGAGCCAGGCCTCAATCGCGATGCCAGGCTGCGGGATCTTGCGCAGCGCCTTGCCGTCGCTCAGCGAATATTCCTGCCAGCCTCCCATGCCGACCACGAGATCGCCGACCTCGAAACCGTCCCGGCGCGCCGCGATGACCTCGCCGACGGTACCCCCGATCATCACCTCGCCCACGGGCTGGGGCGGGGCGTAGGACTTTCCGGCGTTCATTCGGCCGCGCATGTAGGGGTCGAGCGAGAGGAAGCGATTGCGCACGAGGACCTCGCCCTCGCCGGGCGAGCGAACAGGCTCTTCGATCAGGCGGAAGTTTTCAGGTCCGGCAGGACCTTGCGGGCGGCTGGCAAGAACGAACTTGCGGTTGACGAGGGCCATTGCGCGCTCCAAGGATCCGGTTGCAGCACCACCATGGGTGCAGCGTCACGTCACGGCGACGGCTGCAGACATCAGCGGCACGAGACCGCGCCGCCGCAAGGCTCGATCGAGCGCCGCCTCGATCGGCGCGCCGCGCGTAAAGACGGCGTGGCCGGTCTGCACCTGGCCGTCGATCGGCCCGTTTGTGGGGCCACCCGGCAGCCGCTCGGCCAGCACGCGGGCCGCCTGGCGGGCGATGGCCGGCGCCGGATCGATCCAGGTGACCGGCCAGGGCGCCTGTCGCTCGAGGCAATCGATCAGCAGCGGATAGTGCGTGCACGCCAGAACGATGACATCGGTGCGCCGCCCGTCCTCCTCGACGAAGCACGGGGCAATCTCCTCGCGCAAGACCTCGTCCTTGATGGCTTCGCCGCGCATGTGCGCCTCGGCAAGCCCCGCCAGGCGAGCCGAGCCGACCAGCACCACGCGGCAGCCGGCGGCATAGTCGCTGATGAGCGCCCGCGTGTAGTCGCGCGCGACCGTGCCTGGAGTTGCGATCACGGCGATGATCTTCGTGCGCGAGGCGGCGGCCGCAGGCTTTATCGCCGGCACCGTGCCGACGAACGGGACCTGTGGCCAGCGCGCCCGCAGATGCGGCAGGACAAGCGTCGATGCGGTGTTGCAGGCAACCACGACCAAGTCGGGCGCATGCGCCTCGATGAGGCTTCCGACCACCACCACGACACGCGCGACGAGCGCAACCTCGCTCAATGGCCCGTAGGGGAACCCCGCGTCATCCGCCGCATAGACGATGGCGGCGTCGGGGCGGACCTTGGCCACCTCGGAAAACACGGTAAGCCCGCCAAGGCCGGAGTCGAAGACGAGAATTCTGGGCTGGTTTTGCATCAAGGACGCCCGGCCGCGCGAGTCGCGCGCGGGCACGATGCCCGGCGCGAGCGCGACGCGCAACTCACCATCGAGCAACCAAGATCGCCTCAACATGTCCTGGCGCCGAGGCGCGCCGGGATGGCTGGCGCTTCAGCCGCCTCCCGGCTTCGTCACGATCAGCAGATAGAAGTCGTCGGTCGGAGTAAAGTCGGTCTTGCGCATCTCGAACTGCGTGGCGCTGATCTTCTTGACGCCCTCGCCGCAGAAGCTCACGAGATTGTTCGGATCGCCCTTGTCGACTGTCAGGTGGAAGTTCTTGATCGGTCCGTCCCAGTTGGCGCCGGTCTTGAGGATATAGGCGATGCGCTGCTCGCTCGGCTCGACCGGTTGATTGGGCGTTCCCGATTTCCGCAGCCGCTGGACGGCGGCAACGAGGCTCGCATCGATGCAGTACTTGCGCATGTAGTCGCGATACGAGGGCTCGGTTTTCGCCCAGTCGGCTGCGACCATCGTGCCGGCCGACGATCCGACGCTCGGCTTGTAGCGATGCTCGATGACAAGCTCGCTCTTGGCCGGAAACGTCTGCTCCCAATAGTAGGTGGTTTTCAGCGTCCAGCGCGCTTCGAGGTGCTTCTTCATGCCCTTGCCGGCATCGTATTCGTCGACGTCGGCAAGGCCGAGCTTGATCAGGTCGTCCCATTGCGCCTGCGGCAGCCCGTCGAGCGCGTCGTTCGTCGCGGCAAGTTGCGGCTGCAGGGGAATGCCGAGCTTGCGCAGGAGCTCGGTGCGATCGAGGCCCTGTGCGAAGACCTTCTGCTCAACCTGCATGGCAACCGGCTTGCCGGCGACGGTGGTGTGGAAGTCGAGGATGTTTTCGGGATCTTCGGTCGGTACCGCGATGTTGTCGTCGGGTCCGGCGATGGTGATGTCGGGCATCGGGAAGGCGACGAGCGTTGTCACGTCCCTGCCCGAATTGTTGAAGAACCGGTAGCCGACCCTGATCTCGGCGGTGGAGATGAAGAGGTCCTCCGACCGCATCTCGATGTCTGCGGAGGCCACGAACTTCAGGCCCCCGGTGGCAAGTTCCGCGGTCGAATCGTTGGCGAGCGCGGGGGAACACGCCAGCGCCAGAAACAATCCCAGAAATCCCCAGCGCATGCGGCGACCTCCGACCGATCGGGCCATTTCAGCCGAGCGTGGCGGAGGTTGCAACAGGTTTGCGAGCCGCATGAGTTCGGCAGCGGGCCGTCCGCAGTCGGCGCTCGGCAGTCGCCAGAGAGGCTCGGCGACCGCGACCCCTCTCGCCGCCTAATGCGGGGAGAGGGTCGGTGAGGGGCTGGCAGGTACGGTGAGGGGCTGGTCGGAGAGGCCCCGACGGACGAGATTTTGCGATGCAAATTTGCCGGCGA
>JAFAME010000028.1 GCA_019233695.1 Methylobacteriaceae bacterium | reverse complement strand
TTTTTGGTGGAGCCAGACGGAATCGAACCGACGACCTCTTCAATGCCATTGAAGCGCTCTCCCAACTGAGCTATGGCCCCATGACTTTGCCGGGTGCTAAACGCACGATGGCCGCTGGGAACGGCCCCGGGATTGCGGCCGGTGGATCACCTGCCGGCTTGACGCGGCCGATATAGCCTCAAGCCCGACACTTCACAAGCCTTTCGCAACGATTGCGTCCGAGCGGGTCGCCGTCTCATGGTGGTCTCGCCTCGCCGAAGCGGCCGTCGGCCCGGGCCCGCTAATCCTTGATTGGCCTTTCGGGCCGGAGCGGCGCGACGACGTGGCCGGCTGGTTTGCTTCGGTCTCTCCAGGTACACTGAAGGCGCCAGACCTGGAGTTATCGTCGTGTCCCTGCGCAGTTCCGTGTTGACGAAGCCGATCTTCCGCCGGGCGCAAAAAGCCGTCCCCCGCATGTCGCAGACCGAACGGGAGGCCCTCGAGGCGGGCGATGTGTGGTGGGATGGCGACCTCTTCTCCGGCAATCCGGACTGGTCGAAGCTCCTTCAGGTGCCGAAGGCGACGCTGTCGCCCGAAGAAGAAGCGTTCCTGAACGGACCGACGGGCGAGCTTTGCGCCATGGTCGATGACTGGCACATCAACCGGGAGAGCGGCGATCTGCCGCCGCAGGTCTGGGCCTTCCTCAAGGCCAGGCGGTTCTTTGGCATTATCATTCCCAAGCAATACGGCGGCCTCGGCTTTTCCGCCTTCGCCCATTCCGAGATCGTGCGCAAGGTGTCGAGCCGCTCGCTGGTGGCGGCGGTCACGGTCATGGTTCCGAACTCGCTCGGCCCGGGCGAGCTCCTGATGCAGTTCGGCACGCAGGCACAGCGCGAGTACTGGCTGCCAAGACTTGCCGAGGGCAGCGAAATCCCCTGTTTCGGACTGACGAGCCCGGAAGCTGGCTCCGACGCTGCCGCGATGACCGACGAGGGCGTCGTGTGCCGCGGCTCCTACCGGGGCAGCGACGTCCTCGGTATCCGGCTCAACTGGCACAAGCGCTACATCACACTCGCGCCGGTCGCGACCGTTCTCGGCCTTGCCTTCAAGCTGCGCGATCCGGACCATCTCCTCGGCGGCCAAGAGGACATCGGCATCACCGTCGCCCTCGTTCCGACCGGCACGCCGGGGGTCGAGATCGGGCGGCGGCATTTGCCGGCCCTGCAGATGTTCCAGAACGGCCCGACCTTTGGTCACGATGTCTTCGTGCCGCTCGACAGCATCATCGGCGGCGCCGAACGCGCCGGCCAGGGCTGGAGGATGCTGATGAGCGCGCTTGCCGCTGGGCGCGGCATTTCGTTGCCTTCGCTCTCGGCGGCGGGTGTCGCCTTCGCCGCGCGCACGAGCGGCGCCTATGCACGCATCCGCGAGCAGTTCAACATCCCCGTCGGCAGGTTCGAAGGTATCCGCGAGCTGCTCGCCCGGTTGGCGGCGACCGCCTACCTCCTCGATGCGGCGCGCCGGCTCACCTGCGCCGGGCTCGATCAGGGCCACCATGCCGCCGTCATTGCCGCCATCATGAAGTCGCAGGCGACCGAGCGCATGCGGGTTGCGGTCAACGACGCCATGGACGTGCATGCCGGCAAGGCGATCATCGACGGGCCACGCAACTACCTCGCCGCCCTCTATCGGTCGGTGCCGGTCGGCATCACCGTCGAGGGCGCCAACATCCTCACGCGCAACCTCATCATCTTCGGACAGGGCGCGATCCGCTGCCATCCGTACGTCCTCAAGGAGATGACGGCGCTTGCCGAGGCCGACCCCGACAAGGCGCTGGCCGACTTCGACGCCTTCTTCTGGGCCCATGTCGGCCATTCGATCAGGACGTTCCTGCGGGCCCTTGGCCGCGGCTGGACGGCGGGGGCCACCGCGCCCGCCCCCCACGTCGGCCCGATGACCCATTTCTACAAGCAGCTCGGCCGCTATTCGGCAGGCTTCGCGCTTGCCGCCGACATGGCCTTCCTGACACTCGGGGGCGCACTGAAGCGTCGGGAGACTCTCTCCGCACGGCTCGGCGACATCCTGTCGGAACTCTACCTGCTTTCGGCTGCCCAGAAGCGCTATGAGGACGAAGGCCATCAGGAGGCCGATTGGCCGCTGCTCAGCTGGTGCATGGAGCAGGGGTTCAAGACCATCGAGGCCCGCTTCGACGAGGTCTTCGCCAACCTGCCGAACCGCTTTGTCGCCGGCCTCTTGCGGTTTGCCGTGCTGCCCTTCGGCCGTCATGCCAGCGGCCCGTCGGATCGCCTCACCGACAGCGTCGCCGAGCTCCTCCTCGAACCCTCCGCGGCGCGCGATCGGTTGACGGCGGGACTCTACCTTGCAAGCGGCAACGTCGCCGAGCTCGAACGCGCCTTCGCGCTCGTCACCGAGATGGCGCCAGTCGAGAAGCGGCTGCGCGAGGCGCGTGTGCGCGACTGGCAGGGCGCGATCGAAAGCGGCCTCCTGTCGGCGGGGGAAGCCGAGCGGATGCGCATCACGCAGGAGGCCGTCGCGGCGGTCGTTGCGGTCGACGATTTCGCGCCCGAGGAGCTCGTTCCCGCAGCCGCCACGTCGAACGCGACCGAGGCCACGGCGCCCATGCCTGCGCTGCGGGCCAAGGCCGCCGAATGAGGCGACCCGTCTATGTGGTCGACGGCAGCCGCACACCCTTCCTGAAGGCGCGCGGCAGGCCGGGGCCCTTCACCCCCGTCGATCTTGCCGTGCAGTGCGGCCGCCCGCTCCTCATGCGCCAGCCTTTTGCCCCGGAGGACTTCGATCTCGTCATCCTCGGCTGCGTCAACGTCATTGCCGAGGAGATGAACCCGGCCCGGGTCGCGGCGCTGCGCCTCGGCATGGGCGAGGCGATGACGGCCTTCACCGTGCAGATCAACTGCGGCTCCGGCATGCAGTCGATCGACACGGCCTTCCGCGCCATTCGCGAGGGACGCTGCGAACTCGTCCTTGCCGGCGGTGCCGAGGCCTTGAGCCACTCGCCGCTGGTGCTGCGGCAGGCCGCCGTCGAATGGTTCGCGGCGCTGAACGCCGCCAGATCGCCGCTCGCCAAGGCTCGCGAGATGTTCGATCTGAGGCCGGGCTTCTTCAAACCGGTGATTGGGCTCGAACGCGGGCTCACCGATCCGATCGTCGATCTCAGCATGGGCCAGACGGCCGAGATCCTCGCCCATCTCTTCCATGTCTCGCGCCACGACGCGGACGCCTATGCCGTCGAGAGCCACCACCGCCTCGCCAACGCCCAGCAGCGGGGATGGCTCGCCGATGAGGTCGAGCCTGCCTTCGCTCGCGACGGCCGTATCTACGAGACCGACGACGGCGTGCGGCCCGATTCGAGCGTCCAGAAGCTCGCGACGCTGAAGCCCGCCTTCGAACCGCCCTGGGGCAAGGTGACGGCAGGCAACAGTTCGCAGATCACCGACGGCGCTTCCTGGGTGATCCTCGCCTCCGAGGAGGCGACAAAGAAACATTGGCTGACGCCGAAGGCGGAAATCATCGACAGCGAATGGGCGGCGCTTGATCCCTCGATCATGGGGCTTGGGCCGGTGCTGTGTTCGACGGCGCTCCTGAAGCGCCGGCAATTGACGCTATCCGACGTCGAAGTGTGGGAGCTGAACGAGGCGTTCGCCGCGCAGGTTCTCGCTTGTCTTGCCGCCTGGCGGGACGAGGACTTCTGCCGGCGCACCCTTGGGCTCGATGGAGCTGCGGGCGCGATCGACCGCAGCCGCCTCAACATCGACGGTGGCGCCATTGCGCTTGGCCATCCGGTCGGCACCAGCGGCAACCGCATCGTACTGCACCTCGTCAATGCCCTGAAACGGCTCGGCCGGAAGCGCGGCATCGCGACCGAGTGCATCGGCGGCGGACAGGGCGGTGCCATGCTGATCGAGACGGTGTGAAGCGCGGCGCGGAGACGGTGTGAATGAACGACAGCGTCCGGGCGGCCCTTGCCGATCGCGAGCTCGAACTGGGGCCGAAGGCGCCCGCGGACGCCGGCGGCGTGCACTGGCACCTCGCCCGCGACGATGACGGCATCGCCTGGCTCCTCCTCGACAAGCAGGGCACGGGGACCAACACGCTGTCGGCCGACGTCATTGCCGAGCTCGGCAAGCTCCTCGGCAGGCTCGAAGCCGACCCCCCGAAGGTCCTCGTCATCCGATCGGCCAAGCCCGCAGGCTTCATCGCCGGCGCCGATATCGGCGAGTTCAGAGGCGCCGCCGACGCCAAGGCGGTCAAGCAGGCGATCGGCCGCGCCCATGCCATTGTCGATCGGCTCGAGGCGCTGAAGTTCCCGACCGTCGCCGTGGTGCACGGCTATTGCCTCGGCGGGGGGCTGGAGATCGCGCTCGCCTGCAGACGCCGCATCGCCATCGAGG
>JAFAME010000025.1 GCA_019233695.1 Methylobacteriaceae bacterium | reverse complement strand
CCCGCACCCGCTCGATGGGCTCGGCATCAAGGCGCGCCTCGGTGACTGCAAGGCGAAGCAGGTCGAAGGCTGCCTCAGCATGACGGACGAGCGTCCGCAAGCGACCGGCGAAGTAGTCGCGCTCAGCGGAGAAACTGAGCTCGATCGCCTTCTCCTCGAGGGCAAGGTGGAAGGCCTCCGCATCGTAGGGCCCGGCTCCCTCGTCAAGGAGGCCGGAGAGCATGGTGGCAGCGCCGGCCTTGCCGACCGGATCTTGCGAGGCACCGCCACGCACCGCGAACTCGAGCGCCACGAGCGGCACAGCGTAGTCTTCGACGAGCCACGCCCGGACTCCACCGGGCGAGACGACCATCTGGACACGCGCGGCGCGCGATGGACTGTCGACAGGGGTCAAACCGATCATTCAATATTCCGATCGCAAACGAAATTCATCAGGACTGCGGCGCGTCAGGCGGCCTGAGCGGTCGCTTCGGGCAACAGAAACCCGGTGACGGCACGGCGCTTGCCGAGATAGAGTCGGGCTGCCTGCTTCACCGCCTCGCTGGTCACGGCCTCGATGCGCTCGGGCCACAGCTGGACGTCTTCGACCGTCTGGCCGGTCGACAAGGCCTCGCCATACCAGCGCGCCAGCGAGAACTGGCTGTCCTGCGCGTAGACGGCATCGGCGATCAGGCGGGTCTTGCTGCGCGCCAGGTCGTCTTCGCTCACGCCTTTCAAGACGACCTCGGTGATGACGGCATCGACGGCGCGATCGACCGCCTCGAGCGGGATGCCCTCGGCCGGGACCGCGTAGAGCATGAACCGTGTGTCATCGAGCGCGTGGCCCATATAGTAGGCCCCGGCGGTGACGGCGATCTTCTGCTCGATGACGAGCCGCCGATAGAGCACGCTGGTGTGCCCCCCGCCCAACAGGTGGGCGAGAACGTCGAGCGCTGCTGCAGTCTCCCGCTCGCCCGTCACATAGGAGGGTACGAGATAGACGCGTGAGCAATTGGGCTGCTGCACCTTCGGATCGGCGAGCGTCACCAGGCGGTGGGCGCGAGGCTCCGGCTCGCGCGGCCGAAGGCGCGTCGGTGCGGCGCCGCGCGCCGGTACCCGACCATAGGTTTCCTCGGCCAATTGCTTGACCTTGTCGGCTTCGACATCGCCGGCCACGACCAGAATGGCGTTTTCCGGCGTGTAAAACCGGTTGTAATAGGCAAGCGCATCGGCGCGCGAGAACCCTTCGATCTCGTGCTGCCAGCCGATCACCGGCAAGCCGTAGGGATGATGGACATAAAGGGAGGCCTGGACGGCCTCGCTCAGCTGGGAGGCGGGGTCGCTGTCGGTGCGCATCCGACGCTCTTCGAGCACCACGTCGCGCTCCGGGGCGACGACTTCGTCGCTCAGCACGAGGCCTGTCATGCGGTCGGCCTCGAACTCCATCATGCGGCCGAGATGCTGGGCAGCGACGCGCTGGAAATAGGCCGTGAAGTCATAGAAGGTGAAGGCGTTTTCCTGTCCGCCCAATTCGGCGACAGTGTTGGAGAAAACACCGACCGGATATTTGGCGGTCCCTTTGAACATCAGATGTTCGAGAAAATGTGCAATCCCGGACTTGCCCTGTGGATCATCGGCAGAGCCGTTGCGGTACCATAGCATGTGGGTGACGACCGGCGTACGATGATCGGGAATGACCACGACCTCCAGACCGTTGGCGAGCCTGAAATGCGAGATCGTCGGGGCCTTGGCCGGGACGGTAGGACTCGCGGACGATAGGGTCAGGGTGTTGTCGGCGGGAGCTTGGGCAGGCATGAATCCGGCAATTCAGTTGATCGAGGCATGATTTGGGGCCGAGCCCCGAGGCGGGACGGTCAATCTACGACAAAGCGTCGCATGAAAGATAGTAGGCCCCACGCCTCGATCCAACCGGGACGGTGCAATGAAGTTTACTCGATCGGCGCGAATGGCAACCTCGGCCCCTTCTCCCCGCGATGGGAGAAGGTGCCGCCTCTTGCCGGCGGCTGAGGGCCGCCGGATCGGAAAATAGGCGCTATTTTTGAGACCGGAAATCTAAGTCGTCCCAAACCGCCGACTGCGTGCCCTCATCCGGCCGCTCCGCGGCCACCTTCTCCCCGCAGCGGGAGAAGGGACGCGCGCCATCAGCGCCGGATCGGGCAGAACCTATTCGTCGTCGCTGCTGTTGAAGGGCGAGATCTTCTTCCAGAAGTCGATCGGATCGTTGGAGACTTTGACGGGCGGCTCGGTCGTCGCCTTGGTGGTCTTAGTCGCCTTGCGATAGCCCTTGGGCGGATCGGTGAGATATTTGCGGTCCGGCTCCTG
>JAFAME010000014.1 GCA_019233695.1 Methylobacteriaceae bacterium | reverse complement strand
CGCTCCACAGCGTCCGCACGAGCGCTTGGTCCGTGGCGAGGCCCTGCAAACGGCTCTCGCGAATCTCGGCCCGGCCGGGGGCGACGTACCAGAGCGCGCGACCGTTCAAGCGATCCGACATTCCGCCAATCTATCCGAATAGGAGCTGAGCGCAGAGTGTTGAACGCAAAGAGGAGAAGGGACCGGCCTCGCACCGCGATTTTGACGACTGCCCCCGTCGCCAAATATGGTCCGCGCGCTCGCCAGGTTGCCTCACTGCCAATGACCAACTTCAGTTCCGGCCTCACCGCCGCAGCCGCGGACCCTCTGACCCCGACCGGGCTCCAGTCGAGCCGGACGCTTGCCGCGCGCCGGGCAATCGTTGCGATCCTCAACCTTGGAACGCTTGCCATTCTGGCAGCTGCCATGGCGCGGCTCTGTCAGGCGGGCGGCTGGACGCTGATCGACGCCCTGATATTTGCCTGCTTCCTCGGCTGTGCTCCATGGAGCGTCTTGTGCTTCTGGAATGCGGCGATCGGGATGTGGCTGCTGCACGTGCGGCGTGACGCGATGGCGCTTGTCGCGCCGTTCGCGTCGGCCGGCGGTTGCGGCAGGCCGATCGGCGTGAGAACCGCGGTCGTCATGACGCTGCGGAACGAGGATGCCGTGCGCGCGTTCGGCCGGCTGCAGGCGATCAAGCGCAGCCTCGACGGCACCGGCAGCGGCGCACACTTCAGCTATTTCGTGCTGAGCGACACCAACGATCCCGGGCTGGCGGCGGACGAGGAGGCGGCTTTCGCCGATTGGCAGGCCGCAGAGGGCAGCGATGCGGGCCGCCTGGTCTACCGCCGCCGAACCGAGAACACAGGCTACAAGGCCGGCAACATCCGGGACTTCTGCCGGCACCATGGCGCCGACTTCGAATTCATGCTGGTCCTCGATGCTGACAGCCTCATGTCGGGCGAGACGATCGTACGCATGGTCCGCATCGGCGAGGCCCATCCTCGGATCGGCATCCTGCAGAGCCTGGTGGTCGGCCTGCCCTCGCCGTCGGCCTTTGCCCGCATCTTCCAGTTCGGCATGCGCCACGGAATGCGGCCCTATACGGTCGGAAGCGCCTGGTGGGCGGGCGACTGCGGCCAGTTCTGGGGCCACAATGCACTCGTCCGCATCCCTCCCTTCCTGGCCGGTTGCGAATTGCCGGTGCTGCCCGGGCGGCCGCCGCTCGGCGGCCCCATCCTCTCGCACGATCAGGTCGAGGCGGCGCTGATGCGGCGAGCCGGCTATGAGGTGCGGGTGCTGCCCGAGGAGGCGGGAAGCTACGAGGACAACCCGCCGGACATCATTGAATTCACCCGCCGCGACCTGCGCTGGTGTCAGGGCAATATGCAATACGGACGGCTGCTCGGATTGCCGGGGCTGAAGCCCATGAGCCGGTTTCAGCTCTTCTGGGCGATGATGATGTTCCTTGGCCTGCCAGCTTCGACCTTGATCGTCCTCCTTGCCGCCTTGAAAACCGTTGAGGGGGTTGGCGCCGCCGTCTACCCCACCGGTCTCGCGCTCGTCCTCTATCTCTGGATGCTGTTCCTGATAGTTGCCCCCAAGCTTGCGGGCTTCCTCGACACGGCGCTCACTTCGGGGGCCGTGCGGCGATATGGCGGGGCACTGAATTTTGTCGCCGGCTGCAGCCTCGAACTTGTCGTATCCTTTCTGACCGGGCCGGTCACCGCGTTTCGCACCAGCCTCTTCATGGCCGGTCTCCTCGTCGGGCGCTCGGTCGGCTGGCGCGTGCAGGCGCGCGATGCGCGGCTTCTGTCCTGGTCGACGGCAGCGCGCGCCTTCTGGCCGCAGACGTTGTTCGGCGTACTCGTACTGGCTCTCTTTGCCGCCGGGGCGCCTGGTCTCCTCGCGTGGTCGCTGCCGTTCACGGCCGCCTTCGTTCTGGCCATACCCGTATCGGTTGCGACGGCCGACCCGATGCTCGGAAAGCGGCTCGCCCGGATGGGCATCTGCGCCACGCCCGAGGAACTTTGCCCGCCGCCCGAGATCAACCTTCTCAAGAGCGAGGCGGCTGCGCCGGCATTCCTCTCTCCCTCCGCGGTCCCAGCGAGCAATGCGATCTCATGAGATCATGCCGAACTGCTCTTCTCCTCGCGCGCGCATCACTCCGGCTCCTGCTGCTCCTGCCACTCCAAGCCAGCGCGCTTGCCGCCGGCGATCCGCCGGCCGACGAGCTGGCAGTTGCCGTCGCCAACAATTCTCGGCCGGAGCTCTGTACCGAGAAGGACAACATCGACCTGGAGCTCTCCTCTCCCGAGGTACGCAGCTTTCAAATCCAGGCCGTGCACCCCGCCTATATCGGAACGATCGTTGCCGACCGTCGCCAGCCGGACTTCACGTCCTGCGACATGTCGCAGGACCCGGCCTATTTCGCCAACGCCAAGCGGGTGACCTTCTGGGAAACACCGGATTTCTGGTTGATCGGCTATACCTTTCCCTCCTTCTGGCGGCCCAACACCGTGCCCTTCAGGGTCGGGAGCCGGGTCGAGCAGGGCCTCGACCTCGTCCAGTTCTGGATGCGCTACCAGGAGCGGGGCGAGGAGGTGCTCGTCGTCTACCCGCCGGACGGTGATTGGCGGGCGCGGCCGCTGCCACCGCCGCATCTGCGCTGGACGGCTTACGGCGCCTCCTTCCTTGTCGGCCCGGTCGAAATGCAGGGCAGGCCCATTGTCGCGCTCAAAGAGATCGCTTTCGACCCCGACACGCATATGTTCACGATGACCTTCGCGCGCGGCGGCTCGGCCACGCTGCGGATCGCGACCATCGATCAGGACCGGATGGTGATCGAGGCCGCTCTGTCGGGCGACCTGCCGCCCGGCCTGCCCTTTGCGGCGTTGCGCTCGATGTACACCACCGAGTTCAACGCGGACATTGCCCGTCTCGCCTGGCGGACGAAAGACGGTGCCGGCTGGGGCGAAGCGCCGGTGATGACGTTTCCGGGCGGGCCTGTCACCGAACTCTGGGCCGGCCGCATGCTCCCCTCACGGCACAATCTCAGCGCGCCGGACATGGCCTTCAGCCTGTTCTCGGCGGCCGCGCCGCGCCGCTAGGCCGCTTTGCCGATGCCTGCCAACAGGGCGGCGTGGTCGGGACGCCGCATCGCGCTCGTCGATGCGCTGCGCGGCGCAGCGCTCATCGGCATGATCGGCTACCATCTGAGCTGGGACCTCGGATACTTCCGCTTCATCGACGGCGCCATACCCTTGTCACCGCCTTTCAAGGCCTATGCCAACGTTGTTGCCAGCACGTTCCTGGTGCTCGTCGGCATCAGTCTGGTCCTCGCCCGCGAAGCGGGATCCGGCCCATCACAGGCATTGCGGAGACTGTCCATCATTGCCCTCGCGGCTGCCGCGGTGAGCCTTGTCACTTGGTATGTCTTTCCGGAGAACTTCATTTTCTTCGGCATTCTCCACTGCATCGTCGTATCGAGTGTTCTCGCCTATCCTTTTGTGCGGGCACCTCCCTGGCTCACCGGTCTTGCGGCGATTGCCTGTCTCGTCCTGCCGAAAGTCATCGCGGAGCCCGCCTTCGACCCGCCCCATTTCTGGTGGCTCGGGCTCGGCACGCGGGCTCCTGCGACCTTCGATTACCGGCCGCTTTTTCCCTGGCTCGGCGCCGTCCTTGCGGGGGTGGTGGTTGCGCGGGCGACACTTGCCGCGGCAGGCAAAAGTCCGTGGTTGGGCTGGTCGCCAAAATCACGACCGGGCAAGGTTCTCGCCTGGGGCGGGCGGCACTCGCTGGCCATCTATCTCGTGCACCAGCCGCTGCTCGTCGGTCTCCTGTTCGTGATCGCCCAGGTGACCGGCGCGGGCCAGGAGTCCGGCAGCGCCTCGTTCATGCGCGCCTGCGAGACCCAGTGCGTCGGCAATGGAAGCGACGAGGTCTCATGTCGCGCCGCCTGCGCCTGCGTGTTCACCGAACTCAGGACACAGGGTCTGTGGGCGCGAGCGCTGACGCGCGAGCTCTCCAAGGATGAGAACGATCAGATCGCAACGATCACGCGCGGTTGCACGCCAAAACCCATGGAGGACCCGGTTCCTTAAGGCGAGCGCCTTCGAGCGGATGAAGGAATGGCAGATTGTCATCCCGGAAGCGCGTAGCGCTATCCGGGATCCGGGGACAAGCTCCTGAAGAGGGTGCATATTCCGGATCCCGGCTCTCCGCTTCGCTTCGGCCGGGATGACACGGCAGGCAATTTCTCCACAAGCTCCTTCGCGGGAACGAGCGTGGGAGTTGTCGCGCTTGCTTCCGGACAGGTCCTGAGGGTTGGCAATGGGCAACAATGGGCCTCGTACGGGCGGATGTCTTTGTGGCGCGCTGCGCTATGAGATCGACGGCGATCCGCTCTTCATGGGCCATTGCTATTGTGCCGATTGCCGCAAGGCCTCGGGCTCAGGTTTCGTCCCCTTCATCGGCATTGCCGCGAGCGCAATTCGTTTCACCGGGCGACCTCGGACGTTCATCTCGAAAGCCGCAAACGGCAAGGACGCCGCCCGCAATTTCTGCCCGATCTGCGGCAGCCTGGTGTTCGGCGGAGAAATCGGCAAGCACGACAGCTTCACGATCTACGCGGGCACTCTGGACGACCCGTCATGGTTCGAGCCGAAGGTGGCAATCTTTGCGCTCGGCCGTCCTTCATGGGCGATCATCCCGCCAGGCCTCACGATTTACGATCGCATGCCTCCTGATCAATGACGGGTTCTGAACGAGGTGCCCGCCCCGAACCTGAAGCGTGAGGTCCGCCGAGGAATGGATGATCGCGTGCTCGTGAGGTCGCGGCTGACAATTCCGGCGTATCTTTCACGCCTCGGATGCCAGCGGAGTTCGATCCATGTTTCAGCATCCTCGCATCCGCACCGCGCTTGCCACTGCAGCCGTGCTGGCAGGCGCCGGCGTTGCCCGCGCCGACGTGATCGACGGCGATTGGTGCAGCACCGAGGGCCGCCATTTCTCCATCAGGGGCCCGAACATCGTGACGCCGGAGGGAACCAAGACCGAAGGCAATTACAGCCGGCATTCGTTCTCCTACACCATTCCGCCGAGCGAGCCGTCGGCGGGAACGCAAGTGTTCATGGTGCTCCTCAATGAATTCACGGTCCGGCTGCGCACCGGCACGGATCCCGCCGCGCCGGCGCAGATCTGGAAGCGTTGCGACCAGACGAGCTGAGGCAAGGCCTAGGCCCACCGCCTAGTTCGGCGGATAGACCCCCGCGGCGGTCGCGCGGGCGAGCACGTGCTGTGCGGCATCGATCGCCTCGATCGTCCACACGTAGCGATGCTTCTGGCCGGCCGGCGGGCAGGGTCCGATATAGCTGATCGCGCCCTGTGGGATGGCACCACTCCCGTCGTAGGCAATTGTGCTGCCCCCGTGGCGGAAGCCCGGCGCGTCCTGGTCACGCATCACAAAGCGGAGATTGGTCGTTGCCTTCGGCGCGTCCCTGATCACGAAGGCCGGCGAGGTGGTCTGGCAGGGGCTTATCCCCTGCCAGGAGAACGAGGCCGTGAAGGCCTGCGCCGGTATCGCCAGGAACGGCAGCGCCGCCGCGGCGCATGCCAGTTTCCACTTGCGGCGTCTCGCCAAGCCGACCGACACGTCCTGCAGCGCTGGCCTCATTTTTGACCTCAGCAAAAGGCCTGCAAACCGGTCTGGGCCCGCCCCAGGATCAGGGCGTGCACGTCGTGCGTGCCTTCGTAGGTATTGACGGTTTCGAGGTTCTGGGCATGTCGCATCACGTGGTATTCGATCTGGATGCCATTGCCGCCGTGCATGTCGCGGGCCGTCCGGGCAATATCCAAGGCCTTGCCGCAATTGTTGCGCTTGACGAGCGAGATCATCTCCGGCGTCGCCCTGCCTTCATCGAACAGCCGTCCGACGCGCAGCGAGGCCTGCAGGGCGAGGGCGATCTCGGTCTGCATGTCGGCGAGCTTCTTCTGCACAAGCTGGGTGGCGGCGAGCGGCCGGCCGAACTGCCGGCGCTCGAGGGTATAGCGGCGGGCGCGGTGCCAGCAGTCCTCGGCCGCGCCCATGGCGCCCCACGAAATGCCATAGCGCGCCCGGTTGAGACAGCCGAAAGGCCCCTTCAGGCCCGACACGTTCGGCAGGAGGTTGGCCTCCGGCACGGCAACGCCGTCCATCACGATCTCGCCGGTGATGGAGGTGC
>JAFAME010000464.1 GCA_019233695.1 Methylobacteriaceae bacterium | reverse complement strand
GCGCCCCTGCCGCCGGGGGCGGATGCGATCGTGCTCCAGGAGGACACTCGGGCCGAGGGAGACCGGGTGATCGTGTTGGAGGCCGCGACGCCCGGCCGGCACGTCCGGCCGGCGGGGCTCGACTTCAAGGCGGGCGAGCCGCTCTTGCGCGCCGGCACGCGACTTGGCCCGCGCGAAGTCGCGCTGGCCGCCGCGATGAACCACGCCGACCTGCCGGTCGTGCGCCGGCCTCGCGTTGCGATCCTTGCGACGGGCGACGAGCTCGTCGTGCCGGGCGAGGCGCCCGGCCCCGACCAGATCGTCGCTTCGAACGGTTTCGGCCTCGCGGCCATGGTCGAGTGGAGCGGCGGGGAGGCCATCGATCTTGGCATCGCGCTCGACACGTTCGCTGCCCTCGAAGCCGGCCTTGCGGCTGCCCGCTCGGCCAAGGCCGACGTTCTCGTCACGCTCGGCGGCGCCTCCGTCGGCGACCACGACCTCGTGCAGTCGGCGCTCGCCCGCGAGGGCATGCAGCTCGGCTTCTGGAAGATCGCCATGCGGCCGGGCAAGCCGCTCATGCACGGGCGCCTCGGCGACATGCGGGTCCTGGGCCTGCCGGGCAATCCGGTCTCCTCGATCGTCTGCGGCCTGATTTTCGTGCGGCCGCTGGTGCGCGCGCTGCTCGGCGATCCGAGCGCCGGCGCCGACCCGACCGAGCCGGCGCGGCTCGGTGCCGACGTCAAGGCAAATGATGCCCGCCAGGACTATCTGCGGGCGCACCTTGAAGAGGGCAACGAGGGCCTGCCGATCGCCGTTCCGCAGCCGCGCCAGGATTCCTCGATGCTGGGCGTGCTCGCCGCGGCCGATTGCCTGCTGCTGCGCCCGCCGCACGCGCCGGCCGCCGCCGCCGGCGACGCCTGCCGCATCATCCGCTTCGACCGCTTCGGCATGTGAGGAGGCGGGGCATCCAATAAAGCGCGCCGTCCCTTCTCCCGGCGGCGGGAGGGGTGCCGCCACTTGGCGGCGGATGAGGGGCTACGATCTGGAGAATTAACACCTTCTGCGCCGCCTCGACGCGGCCCCTTGCTCTTCCGCGCGTAACTGCGGGGCCATCGTCCGGCCGCTCCGCGGCCACCTTCTCCCACCGGAGAAGGCGGGCGCCCACAGTCTGCGCTTCGCAATGAGGATTTAGCTGGACAGAACGCATCAAGAACATCTATAGATTGTTCATGATTTGTTTAAGCCCATCCGGGAGCATCCCTCAGCCTTCGATTCGCCCGCCGGCGGGCGCCGACCCTCGCACGTCCGTGCGGAAAGGAGCCATCACCCGATGCTGACGCGCAAGCAGAGCGATCTCCTGCGGTTCATCCATGAACGCCTCAAGGAGGCGGGCGTGCCGCCCTCCTTCGACGAGATGAAGGACGCGCTTGATCTGCGCTCGAAGTCGGGGATCCACCGGCTGATCATGGCGCTCGAGGAGCGTGGCTTCATCCGCCGCCTGCCGAACCGCGCGCGCGCCATCGAAGTCCTGCGGCTGCCCGAATCGACGGCGGCCGCCACAACGCCCATCCGCGGCCAGCGCTTCTCGCCGAGCGTCATCGAGGGCAATCTCGGGCGCGTGCGGCCGATGCCGCCCGGCGCCGAGGACGACGGCTTGCGCGCGGTGGCGGTGCCTGTGATGGGCCGCATCGCAGCGGGCACGCCGATCTCGGCCATCCAGACCCGCAGCCACACCATCACCGTGCCACCGGAATTGCTCGGCACGGGCGATCATTTCGCCCTCGAAGTGCGCGGCGATTCGATGATCGAGGCCGGCATCTTCGACAATGACCTCGTCGTCATCCGCCGCCAGGACACGGCCGACACCGGCGACATTGTCGTGGCGCTGGTCGACGAGGAAGAGGCGACGCTGAAGCGGCTGCGGCGGCGCGGCGCCTCGATTGCGCTCGAGGCTGCAAATCCTGCCTACGAGACACGCATTTTCGGGCCCGACCGCGTGCGCATCCAGGGCCGGCTCGTGAGTCTCATCCGGCGGTATTGAGGGCAGGCCGCCCCTCGCTCGCCTGGCGCTGTCCGGGCAAGTGGAGAGCCGTCTGTTGGCGAGGCGCACAGCCGGTGCAGCCCTCTTTCGTCATGGCCGGGTTTGTCCTGCACAAGGCCGGGCATGACGGCGAAACCGTCATTCTCGTTTCCCCTGGACAGCCCTGCTTTCGCCGAGCAGGGTGCACCCAGCTAAGCGTAGCGCTCGGCTGTCCTGGCGCGGGCCTTTGCCGCCTCTTCCTCGCGATTGCGCGGCGGGCTGGCGGTCTCTAGCGAATCGAGGAGCCGGCGCGCCGCCGCCGAAACCTCCTCGATCGCGCGCTCGAACGCCGCTTCGTTGGCTTTCGACGGCTTCGTATAGCCGCTCAGCTTGCGCACGAACTGCAGCGCGGAGGCGCGGATCTCCTCTTCCGTGACCGGCGGGTCGAAATTGAACAGCGTGCGGATGTTGCGGCACATCGATCCCTCCTGTCGCGAGGC
>JAFAME010000375.1 GCA_019233695.1 Methylobacteriaceae bacterium | reverse complement strand
TGGTGATCAGGATCAAGGTACAGCGTCTTGCGGTAACACTCGGCTGCCTCCGCCGGACGGCCCGAGACCTCGCGAATGAGGCCGAGCAGGTGCAGGGTCTCAGCCGAGGCCTTGCCACTGCGCAGGCATTCCTCGCACAGCCGCGCCGCCTCGGCGAGATCGCCCTGATCGGCCAGTCGTCGGATGTCATCGAGGCTTGCAGCGTCTATGGCCGGCCGCACAGGCTCATGCGCCGCTCCCCCGTCGCCGATCGGGAGACGGTTCGGGGAAACGCGACGCCGGGCCTGCGGCGGAGCGGGGCGCGCAGGCTTCGGACCGGTTGCGCGGCGCTGCTGAACCGCCTTTGACGGCACCGCTTTGCGAAAGGCGAATGCCCGCGAAATGCCGGCCGAAACGAAGCCATTGTTCGACAAAAGACCCGCCTCCGAAGGACCGACCAGCAGAACGCCGTTTGTGCCAAGCAGGCGCGTCAGCACGCCGATGGCGTGCTTTTGAGCGATGGCATCGAAGTAGATCAGCAGGTTGCGGCAGAAGATGATGTCATAGAGCGCTGCACCCGGCAGGAACCCGGGATCGAAGAGATTGCCCTGCGCAAACGCCACCTGCCGGCGCACGTTGTCGTGCAGGCAATAGCCGGCGGGAGTCGCGGTGAAATGCCGATCGCGAAAGTCGAGGTCGCTGCCCCGAAACGAGTTCTTCCCGTAGGTGGCCTGTGCCGCGCGGCTCAACGCGCGCGCGCTGATGTCGATGCCATGGATGCGGAAGCGGCCCTGAGGGAAACATGCGTCGAGGAGCGCAATCGCCATCGAAAACGGCTCCTCGCCGGTCGAGCATGGCAGGCTCAGAAGCTGCAGGGTGCCCTCGGCGTGGCCAGGCAGCCATTCGGCGACCGCAGTGCGCACCATCGCGGCGAAGGCTTCACGGTCGCGAAAGAACCAGGTCTCCGGCACGACCAGAGCCTCGATCAGTTCCTGCAGTTCGGCCTTCGACCCTTGCAGGCGCTCGCAGTAGGCCCGCGGGTCGGGGAGATTGCAGGCCGAGAGTCGCGCCTTGACGGCTCGTTCGATGGCCGATGGGCTGACGGAAGCCGGATCCAGTCCGGCAGTGCGCTTCAGCAGCCCCTCGATCTCGGCGAACATCATCGAACGGCCGGCTGCCCGGACAGGAACGCGTTGACCGAGGCAGGCAGGAGCCCGGAAATGTCCATGCGCTGCACGGGCCCGTGCGGACCCGCAAGCAGCGGGCCGGGATGCGCATTGCTGGCGCCTTCACGGAACTCGAAATCGGCGGGCTCGCAGCGCAGCGTTTCCGTGGCGTTTTCGGCGATCATGCCGAACAAGGTCGGCTCGCGCCCCTCCTCGCCGTGGCGCGCCAGGACGATGCGCGTGCTCAGCCGGGCCTCTGCCGGCCGGCCGAGCGCGACTTCGCTCAAATCGACGATCGGGACCAATGAGCCGTGATAGTTGAGCATTCCCGCGATGCCCGGCGGCGCCTGGAGCATTTTCTTGATGGCGAGCAGCGGCAGGATCTCGACGACCCGGGCGCAGTCGAGCGCATAGCAGTCATCCCCCAGGCGGAAGAGAAGGAACAGCATCTCCAAGGCTCCCGGGCCAGAGTTCCCGGACGATAGTCTAGGCCAACACCTTGACCCGGGAGACGCTGCTGCGCAGGGCACCCGAGACCTGGTTCAACTCGTCGATGGTCAAACTCGATTGCCGCAACGACTCGACCGTCTGCTGGGCTGCCTCCGTCAACTGCAAGAGCGCCTCCGTGATCTGCTCGGCGCCGGTCGCCTGGGCGTGCATGCCCTCGTTGACGGTCTCAAACCGTGGGGCCAGGGCCTGCACCTGTTGAATGATCTGCGACAACTGGGCGCCGACGTCCTCGACGTCCTGCATGCCGCGGCGGACCTGTTCGGAGAACTTGTCCATCGCCATCACGCCCGCCGACACCGCCGATTGAATCTCCTTGATCGTCTGCTCGATGTCGTAGGTGGCGACCGCAGTCTGATCGGCCAGGCGACGGATTTCCGAGGCGACGACGGCAAAACCGCGACCGTATTCGCCGGCCTTCTCGGCTTCGATCGCCGCGTTCAGTGACAACAGGTTCGTCTGGTCGGCCACCTTGGTGATCGTTGTTACGACCTGATTGATGTTGCCAGCCTTTTCGTTGAGCACCGTCAGCTTGGAATTGACCGTCCCGGCCGCTTCCATGACATTGTGCATGGTCTCTTCCATGTGCGAGAGACCGGACTGGCCGCTGCCGGCCAGGGTTGCCGTCTGCTCGGCCACCGTCGACACCTCGGTCATCGTCCTGACGAGTTCCTTGGAGGTCGCCGAAATCTCCTTCGAAGTCGCCCCGATCTGCGTGGTCGTCGCGGCGATTTCGGTTGCGGTCGCCTGCTGCTGCTTGGCGGTGGCGGCAATCTGCGTCATCGAAGCACCGACCTGCATGCCGGACTTCTGCACCTGGGAAAACAGGCCGGCGAGCTCGTCGGCCATGCGGTTGAAGCCTTCGCCCAGAGTGCCGAACTCGTCGCGCCGGTTGACGCGCCGGGTGAAATCACCCTGGCGCATTCCATCCATGACGCTCGTGAGCCATCCGAGCGGCTGGGTAACGGCCCGCAGGAGATAGAAGCCGCTGAGGATGGCAAGGACGAGAGCGGCCGCAAAACTGATCATCACACCTGTCTGGCCGGCCCCGACCGAAGCCATGATCTGCCGGCCTGATGCGTCGGCGTCCGCTTTCGTTCCATCGGCAATTCCCTGCAGGGCCTCGCGCAGCTTGCCGAAGGCGGGATCGAGCTGCGACCGCAACAGCGCCTGGGCCTCCGCCGTCTTTTGATCCACGGCCAGCTTTGCGACCTCTCCCTGCCTGGAGAGATAGGTCTCCTGCAATGCCTTGAACGCCTGCAGGTCCTCTCGTTCCTTGTCGGTGAAAACCGTCGTTTCGTATTTCTTGAGCAGGTCTGCGATGTTGGCGTTGCTGGCTTGCAATTCGTCATTGATTTTGTCGATGCTTGCCTTGTCCGCCTGGGTCGTCAGCTCCTGGGTGGTCGAGTAGTTGCCGTTCAAAGCGCTCATGAGCTGCAGGCTGAAGTAGAGCGAGGGCAGCGAATCGATCTGCATCTTGTTGGCTTGCAGCTCGATGTTGGCGAAGCGAGTGTAGGCGACTGCGCCCATGGCGACCACGGCGGCTATGACGATGCCGAAGCTAGCAAGAATTCGATGCCGAATGGTCAGGGTCTGCATGGAAGCGGCACTCCACCTCGCGCGATCGGCGATGCTGATGATACCCCTCAGACAAATCGAGCCGTCTTGATCGCAGCGTCTTTTGCTCGAACAGAGGGCTGAGAGTGGCAGGCTTTTCTTATTTATTTATTGAAACTGTCCTCTCCGTTGTCGGGAAAAGCCCATGTCCTTGCCACAACAGACGAAACTCAGGAGTGGCGGAAGGAACGATGTGCGTCCGTCGCTCGACAGCCATGCGAACGCCATCGAGTGAAGTATCCAGGAATCCGACTTTCTTGGCTTCCCTCAAGCATGTAAGCTGAGAGCATGGGCTTGAAGGGGCCGAACAGATGATGCGTTCGAGGTTGCGACCCGTGCCGTGGTCCGCCGAGGCGAGAGCTGCGGCAGCTGGTGTGGCCCTGGTGGCGTTCTCAGCCACGCTCGTGGCCGGGCCGCAGGGCGATGACGCGGCCATTGCCACAAGTCTTGCCGAGATGCTGCGGGCCGGCCGCACGGTGATTTCCAACAATCAGTCGCGGATCAATGATCCCTCGCTCGGCGACAAAGGGCTCACGGGCAAGGCGGTCCTCGATCAGGCGATTCAGATCTATCGGAACAAGACCGGCACGGATCCCGCCGCGATCGATCCGTCGTCCCGCCACGGGCGCCTGATGCGCGCCGAGATGGACGCTATCCTCGAAGTCATGGATGCCAATCAGCGGACGATCAATGCCAAGGACGTGGGTTTCAAGGCCTTCATTCCTGCGGTGTTCGGCCGGCTCGTCGATGAGGCATTTGCGAGGAACGCCAAGGGCGAGGCCCTCATCAAGGTGACCGCGCCGGAATATCTCGTACGCAACCGCAAGGCGCGACCGGACGCCTGGGAGGCCGACGTCATCAAGACGAAGCTGCTCGACGCGGCTTGGCCGCGGGGCGAACCCTATGCCGCCAGTGTGGATGCCGAGGGCATGCCGGCCTTCCGCATGATGATGCCGGAATACTACGCCGCCTCGTGCCTTGCCTGCCACGGTGCGCCAAAGGGGGAGATGGACATTACCGGATACCCGAAGGAGGGCGGCAAGGAGGGCGATCTCGGTGGCGTCATCAGCCTCACGCTCTACAAGTAGCTTTGCACTCGGCACAGTCGCGGCCGGCGCCGGCGCCGGCCGACCTGGAATTGGCACGCGCCCACGATGATGTCGAAACTGTCCATTCGGGTGCGCCTTGTTCTCCTGTCGGGCGTGCTTCTCGCCGCGCTGGTGCTCACCAACCTCTACCTTGCCGAGAAGCTTTCGGAGAATGCGGGCGCCGTCAGGGCCGAGGCCGATCTTGCCAAGATCATCGGCGAGGCCAACGGCGCCCGCCTCGCCTTCGGCGAACTGCGCTACTGGCTCACCGATCTGGCCGTCAGTCAGCTCACCACGTCCGAACGCAACGCGGCCGCGGCGCGCGAGCGCATGGACGGCCGGCTCGACGAGCTTGCCAAGCGCAAGCCCGACCTCGTCGCGGCCGTTCGCAGCACCCGCGCCGAGTTCGAGAAATTCGCCAACGAGGCAATCGACAAATACACCAACGACCAGCGTATCCTCGGCAACGGATTGATGGCCCAGGCGCGCGATCGCAGCGTCAAGGTCGACCAGCTCCTGACTTCCCTCATCGCCGAGCTGGGCGGTGAGATCGCAGCCGACCGCGTTCGGCTCGTTGCCGACGTCGGGGCTGCGACGCAGGTCACCCTGATCACCGACGTGGCGGCGATCCTCGCCGGCATCCTTCTTACGCTCCTCATCTTGCGCTCCATCGCCGCGCCCCTGCGAGGCCTGGTCTCGGCGATCGACGGGCTCGCTGCGGGCGACCTGTCGGTGCCCATTCCCCCTGCCGGCCGCCACGAAATCGGCGCCATGGCGCACGCGCTCGCATTGTTCCGCGACAGTCTGGCGGAGCGACGGCGCCTGTTCGCCGAACTTGCGCGCCAGCGCGATACGGTGGCTGCGGCAATCACCTCGATGTCCGAGGGCTTCGTCCTCTATGATGCGGAGGACCGGATTGTCCTCTGCAACGAGCAGTATCGCGCGATCTATCCCGGCATCGCCGATCTGATCCGCCCCGGGACGACGTTTCGGGAGCTCGTCGAGGCGGTTGCCGCGCGTGGGCTCGTCGATCTCGGCGCCCGCTCGCGCGAGGACTGGATCGCGGAACGCATTGCGACGCATTCCAACCCATCCGCCGCCACCGAATTCAACTTTGCCGGACGGTGGGTGCGCATCAGCGAATATCGCATCAAGGACGGCGGCACGGTCGCCATCTACTCCGACATCACCGAACTCAAGCAGCGCAACCTTGAGCTCGAACAGGCGCGCGAACAGGCCGAGGTCGCCAATCGCACCAAGAGCCAGTTCCTGGCCAACATGAGCCACGAACTGCGCACGCCGCTCAACGCCATCATCGGCTACAGCGAGATTCTGCAGGAGGATGCAACCGACGCGGACGAGCCCGGCTTCATTCCCGATCTCAAGAAGATCGAGGAAGCGGGACGGCATCTGCTCGAACTCATCAACGACATCCTCGACCTCTCCAAGATCGAGGCCGGCAAGATGGACATTGTGCTGGAAGATGTCCCGCTTGGCCCACTCATCGGGGAGGTCCGGGCGATCATCGCGCCGCTTGTT
Organism: Methylobacteriaceae bacterium; assembly: GCA_019233695.1. Lineage (GTDB taxonomy): Bacteria > Pseudomonadota > Alphaproteobacteria > Rhizobiales > Beijerinckiaceae > JAFAME01. The sequence continues at coordinate 12,676 of JAFAME010000375.1, read as the reverse complement.
GCGAGGAACGAGAATGCCTTGGAAGTGCACCTGCCCGCCGCGCTTGGCGCGATGCGCACCGATCGAACCAAGCTGAAGCAGAGCCTTCTCAATCTGCTGAGCAACGCCAGCAAGTTCACCTCCGGCGGCCGGATCGTGCTTGCCGTGGAGCGCCTCGAGATCGACGGCCGCCCGGTTGTCCGCTTCGAAGTCTCCGATACGGGGATCGGCATGACCGACGAGCAGCTTGGCCGGTTGTTCCAGGCGTTCACGCAGGTCGCCGCCTCAGCGACCAAGAAATATGGCGGCACGGGCCTTGGCCTCGCAATCACCCGCCATTTCTGCCAGATGCTCGGCGGCGACATCACGGTGACGAGCCGGCCGGGCGCGGGCTCGACTTTCGTGATCGTGCTCCCCGACAGGACGATCGTTTTGGGCGAACCGGCGGCTCCCGATGTGCCGCGCGTATCGGGTCAGGCCGACAGCGACGTCACGGTGCTTGTCGTAGATGATGATCCGGCCGCCCACGACGTGATGCGCTCGATCCTCGGCCGCGAGGGCTATCGTCTCGTGCACGCGCGCAGCGGCGAGGAAGCCTTGACACTGGCGCGCGAGCTGCGGCCCGATGCGGTGACCCTCGACGTGATGATGCCGAAGATCGACGGATGGGCGGTCCTGGCCGCCCTCAAGGCCGACAGCGAGCTCTGCGATATTCCTGTCGTCATGGCGACGATGTTCCCTGACCTGCGCATCGCCCGCTCGCTTGGAGCGACGGACGTCCTGACGAAGCCGATCGATCGCGTCAGGCTGACGGCGTTGCTGCGCCGGCTTTTGCGCGAGGATGGGCCCGTGCTGCTGGTCGAGGATGACGAAGCAACGCGCGACATGATCCGGCGCACCGTCGAGCAGATGGGCCTCGCCGTCGCTGAGGCGATCAACGGCCGGCTCGCCCTCGACTGGCTTGGCGAGCACCCCGCGCCAGCGATCGTCCTTCTCGACCTGATGATGCCGGAAATGGATGGATTCCAATTCCTGGACGCGTTCCGGCGCAACGAGCCCTGGCGCGACATCCCCGTCATCGTCATTACCGCCAAGCAGCTGAGCGCGGATGAACGCGACCGCCTCGCGAGCCAGGCCCAGAAGATCGTCATCAAGGGCGCGTCCGCACGATCGGATCTGGTGGCGGCAATCGCCGCGGCGATCGGCCGTCCCGACGGTGCTCGCGCGAGAGAGAGCGCCGCCTTGCCGCTCGGCGACTGAAATGCGCCACAAGCCAAGACGGCCCCGCTGGATCGCTCGGCATTCGAGGCCGGGACGGCAGCAAGTCGACGCGGTTTGTCGATTCGCGCTACACCTGTAACGGGAGCGAGCCCGACGGCCTAAGGTGAGCTGATGGCGAAGGTTCTGCTGGTCGAAGACAATGAGATGAACCGCGACATGCTCTCCCGTCGCCTGATGCGCAAGGGCCACGACATCATCCTGGCTGTCGATGGCGAGCAGGGGGTCGCCATGGCGGCGGACGAGCGGCCGGACCTCGTGCTCATGGACATGAGCCTGCCGGTCATCGACGGCTGGGAGGCGACGCGGCGGATCAAGGCGGACGCCGCCACCAGGCACATCCCGATCATTGCGCTGACCGCACACGCCATGGCCGGCGACCGCGAGAAGGCGATTGCTGCAGGCTGCGATGACTATGATACGAAGCCGGTCGAGCTGACCCGGCTGCTCGGCAAGATCGAGGCGTTGCTGGGGCGCGGCGGACAGACCTAGCCGGGCAGGCAGGAATCGAATGACGTCGGCGCCTCTCTTCCTGCATCGCAAGCTGCTCGCCTTCGTGCACCAGGAGCTCGCAGCGCCCGTGACGGCTGTCGGAGACCTCGCCGCGGTCCTCTTGCGGAGGGCGCACACAGACGGGCCCGAAGCATTCGTCCCGGACGCCGAGCGCATAGTGACTGCGAGCGCCCAGCTGCAGCGGCTGATCGAGCAGGCGGCCGATGCGCGGGCGCTTGATGGACTGGACGATGATGACGATTTCACCGCCTTCAGCGCCAGGCTGCGCCACGATTTGCGCACCCCCATCAACGCCATCAAGGGCTATGGCGAGATCTTGTCGGAGGATGCGCGAGATGGCGGCCACGAGAGCCTGACGATCGAACTCACCCGCCTGCTGCATGCCGCCGATGAGCTGCTTGCGGCGATCGGCGCACTGGCAAAATTCGGCAACGGGGCAGCCGCGGCCACGACGATTTCCAGGGGCGAACTGCTGCCCAGCGAGCTCGTCAAGAGCGTACGCGATTCGATCCGGCTGGTCTCGGCCTCGAGCCCGGATGCAAGGACCGCCGAGGCATCCAGCCGCATCCTCGTCGTCGACGATGCCGCCGCCAACCGCGACCTCCTTGTGCGTCGCCTGGCGCGCGATGGCCACCGCGTCGAGGCTGTGGACGGCGGCAGAGCCGCGCTGGCGCGCGTCGTGCAGGAAGATTTCGATCTCCTGCTGCTCGACCTCGTGATGCCGGAGATGAACGGCTTCGAGGTGCTGTCGAGGCTCAAGACCAATGCGCACCTGCGGCACATCCCCGTCATCATGATCTCGGCGCTCGATGAGATCGACAGCATCGCCCATTGCATCGAGGCCGGCGCGGAAGACTATCTCCCCAAGCCGTTCAACCCGATCCTTCTCGATGCCCGCATCAACGCTTCGCTGGAGCGCAAGCGCTGGCGCGATCGCGAGCTCGCCTTCACCCGGCAGCTCCAGGCGGAAAAGGAGGTCTCGGAGGCGCTCCTGCTCAACATCCTGCCCAAGACCATCGTCGAGCGGATGCGCCAGGGCGAGACGGTGATCGCCGACCGAGTGCCGGAGGTGACGATCCTTTTCTCTGATCTCGTCGGGTTCACGCCGCTTGCCAACCGCTTCTCGCCCGGTCGCACGGTCGACCTTCTCAACCAGCTGTTCTCCGAGTTCGATCACCTCGCGAGCGAGCTTGGCCTGGAGAAGATCAAGACCATCGGCGATGCCTATATGGTTGCCGGCGGCCTTCCCGAGCAGCGCTCGGATCATGCCGTCGCCGTCGCCGAGATGGCGCTGCGCATGAGCCAAGTGGTAAGCGAGACCGGCGCGAGAGTGGGCGAGCCGCTCTCGATGCGCATCGGCATCCACTCCGGCGATGTGGTGGCCGGCGTGATCGGCCGCCACAAGTTCACCTATGACGTGTGGGGCGATACGGTCAACACGGCAAGCCGCCTCGAATCCTATGGACTTCCGAGCCAAATCCATCTTTCCGCGGAGACCTACCGGCGCATCAATCACGCGTTTCGATGCCACTCGCGCGGGCCCGTCGAGATCGCCGGCAAGGGCGCCATGCAGACCTATTTTCTCGCCGAAAGGCGCAATTGAGGGTGCCTCTTGAAATCATCGTCGCGAGCCCCACGACGGGCGGATGATGCAAGACCTGTTGGTGACCATCGCCCATCATTTTTTCGTCTTCGCCCTGGTGGCGGCGCTCGCCGCCGAACTGGCCCTGAGCGGCTCGGCGATGAACGCGGCGCAAATACGTCGGCTCGGCCAGATCGACGCCGCCTACGGCATCATCGCCGGCCTCGTCGTCGTTGCCGGAGTGTCGCGCCTGCTGTGGGGCGCCAAGGGGTCTGACTACTTTGTCCAAAACCCTGTCTTCTGGGCAAAGATGGCCACGTTCGTTGCCGTCGGCCTGCTGTCGGTGCCCCCGACGATCCGCATCCTGCGCTGGCGGCGGCTGTCGCGCGAGGATCGATCCTTCGTGCCCGACGCCCAAGAACTCCGTCTGGTGAGGCGCTTCATGCATGCCCAGGCGATGCTGATCCCGCTGATCCTGATTTTCGCCGCCGCGATGGTGCGCGGATACGGGATCTGACGTCTCACGATGCCGGCGCCTCAGCCGGCATTGGGGCCGGCCTCTCGCGCTGCAAATCCCTCGCCTGGATGTGGCAACGGATGGCGTGGCCCGCTTCGGCTTCGATGAGCGGCGGTTCCTGATCCTCGCAAATCGATCCGAGCTTGCGCGGGCAGCGGGTGTGGAAAACGCAGCCCGACGGCGGGCGGATGGCGCTCGGAATGTCGCCCTTGAGGCGGATGCGCTCGGTGACGCTGCCGTCAAGCGACGGCACCGCCGACAGCAGGGCTTCGGTGTAGGGGTGGTGCGGCCCGCGGAACACCTGCTCGGCCGGGCCGAGCTCCATCAGGCGGCCGAGGTAGAGCACGGCGATCCGGTCGGAGATATAGCGCACCGTGCCGAGGTCATGCGAGATGAAGACGTAGCTGACCCGCCGCGTCGCCTGGAGATCGGCGAGCAGGTTGAGGATGGCGGCCTGCACCGACACGTCGAGCGCCGAGGTCGGCTCGTCGCACACGACGATGCGCGGCTCGCCGGCAAAGGCCCGCGCGATCGCCACCCGCTGCTTCAGGCCGCCGGAGAGCTGGCGTGGCCGCACGGCGAGGTAGCGGTCGGCCAGCCGGACGGCGCGAGTGAAGGCGAGGAGCCGCTCCAGCTGTTGGGGCGCCGGCACCCTGGCAAGCTTGGCGAGCGCCCGACCGATGAGATGACGGACGGTATGGGACCGGTTCAGCGCCGAATCCGGATTCTGGAAGACGATCTGCAGCGCCTTCACCTGATCGGGCGTGCGCCTGTCGATGGCGGCCGGCAATTGCCCGCCGTCAAGCTCGATCACGCTGCCGCCGTCAGCCTCGATGAGGCCGAGCAGGAGGCGGGCGAGCGTCGTCTTGCCGCTGCCCGATTCGCCGACAAGGCCAAGCGTCTCGCCCGACCAGAGTTCGAGAGAAATCGCCGACAGGGCGTGCACGGCATGCCCGCCGGCAGCAAAAGTCTTGGCAAGGCGCTGCGTGCGCAGCACCGGCCTTTCCTCCCGATCGACGGCGATCGGCGCGGCGGGATCGCTCGGCGTCGCCCGCGGCAGGTCCGGCGCGCGCTCATGGTAGTGGCAGCGGCTGGCGCGCCCGCCGAGATCGTAGAGCGGCGGCTCGACGGCGCGGCAGTACTCGTCGGCATGGGCGCAGCGCTCGGCGAAGACGCAGCCGGCGATGTCGGCGCCGGGAGGTGGGAGCAGGCCCGGAATGGTGTCGAGCCGCCCGTGGTCCTTGCGCCGGCCGCGCCGCGGCAGGCAGCGCAGCAGGCCGACCGTATAGGGGTGGCGCGGATTGTCGAACAGCTCGCGCGTGCCGCCCTCTTCCACCAGCAGACCGGCATAGAGCACGCCGACCCGGTCGCACATGCGGGCGATCACCGCGAGGTTGTGGCTGATGAACAGGATCGAGGTGGCGAATTCGCCGCGCAGCCGCGCGATGAGGTCGAGGACTTCCGCTTCGACGGTCGCATCAAGGCCGGTGGTCGGTTCATCAAGGATCAGCAGCTTCGGATTGATCGCCAGCGCCATCGCGATCGCCACCCGCTGCTGCATCCCGCCCGACAGCTGATGCGGATAGCGGCCCATGACGGAGGAGGGATCGGCGATCTGAACGCGAGCCAGCATGGCGGCGGCCCTGTCGAGCGCCTCGGCTTGCGGCATTCCCTGCAGCCGGAACACTTCGGCGACCTGCGCCCCGACGCGCAGCGAGGGGTTCAGGGCCCGTCCGGGGTCCTGGTAGACCATCGAGACGGCCGTCGCGCGCAGTTTGCGCAGATCGGCCTCGCCGAGCGCCAGGAGATCGCGGCCATCGAGGAGAATGCGGCCGGCGCGCACGCGGCCGTTGCGCGCCAGATAGCGCACGATGGCAAGCGCCACAGTCGACTTGCCGCAGCCCGACTCGCCGACGAGCCCGTAGGATTCCCCACGCCCGACCTGAAAACTCAGGCCGCGCAAGACCTGCCGCACCTTGCCGCGAACGCGATAGGCGACGTCGAGGTCGCGTATGGAGAGAGCGTCCGGCGCACTCGCCATCTCGCCTTGCCAGGGCGCCGTCGGCGTCACGTTTCGAACACTCCCTGGACGCCGTCGGCGACGAGGTTGACGCCGACGACGAGCGAAGCGATGGCAAGCGCGTCGAACAGGACGGTCCACCAGTAGCCGCCGTTGATCAGGCCGTAGCTGTCGGAGATCGCCAGGCCCCAGTCGGCCGACGGCGGCTGGATGCCGAAGCCGATGAAACTCAGCGTCGCCACGGTGAAGATCGCGTAGCCGAGGCGCACGGTCGATTCGACGAGGATCGGCGGCACGACGTTGGGCAGGATCTCGATGAACATGATGTAGAACGGATTTTCCCCGCGCAGCCGTGCGGCCGCGACGTAGTCGAGGCCGCGCTCGGTGAGCACGGCCGAGCGCACCGTGCGGGCGATGAGCGGGGTGAAGATGAGGCCGATGACGAGGATCACCGTTATGTAGGACGTACCGAGCGCCACGAGAGCGAGCAGCGCCACGATGACGAGCGGCAGCGCCAGCACGGCTTCGATCAGGCGGCTGATGGCCTCGTCGATGAAGCCGCGAAAATATCCCATGATGAGCCCGAGCGTCGTGCCGAGGACGGTGCCAAGGACGGTTGCGAGCGGCGCGATCGTGAGGATGTCGCGGGCACCGACGATGACGCGAGCGAAGATGTCGCGGCCGAGCCGGTCGGTGCCGAACCAGTGATCGGGCGAGGGCGCCTGCAGCTTGCTCATCAGATCGACGGCGTAGGGGTCCTGCGGCACGACATCGCTGCCGAAGAGCGCGCAGGCAACCCAGAACGCAACGATGGCAGCGCCGGCCAGGAACGTGCCTGAGCGCAGGAGAAGCCGCAGCCGCTCGCGGCCGGCACCGCCTGTACGGGCGGGCGCCGCGGGCGCCGGCGCCGTGTCGGCCGCCTGCATGCTCATGCGGCCGCTCCGAGGCGAACACGCGGGTTGAGCATCGAGGTGAGAACGTCGGCAGCAAGCGTTGCCACCGTATAGATGATGCCGACGGTCAGGACGCCGGCTTCCAAAGTCGGGAAGTCCTTGCTGCGAGCGGCCACATAGATGAGGCTGCCGATGCCCTGATAGTGGAACAGCACCTCGACGACGACAAGGCCGCCGATGAGGTAGCCGACCTGGGTGGCGATGACGGTGATCGTCGGCAGGAGCGCGTTGCGCAGCACGTGGCGCCAGAGCACGGTGCGCGGCGGCAGCCCCTTCAGCACGGCGGTGCGCGTGTAGTCGGCATCGAGGGCCTCGACCGTGCCGGCGCGCGCCATGCGGGCGATATAGCCGAACAGCACGAGGAACAGCGGCAGCGACGGCAAGAGCAGATAGTAGACCTGAGTCAGCGGGCCGGCGTCGGGCGGCCAGTTGGCATTGATCGGAAGGACCCGCAGCCACACCCCGAAGATCAGGATCAGGACGATCCCCGACACGAACTCGGGCACGACGGTCGCCGAGAGGCCGAGGACGGTGATGATGCGATCGAGGGGGCGACCGACGTTGAGCGCGGCGATGACGCCGCCAAAAATGGCCAGCGGAACGACAAGCACGAAGGCAACGGCGGCGAGCTTCAACGAATTGCCGAGGGCGGTCGCGATGAACGGCGCGATCGGCGCGCGCATGGTATAGGACATGCCCATGTCGCCTGTGGCGAAATGGCTGATCCAGCTCCAGTATTGGACGAGCAGCGGGCGGTCGACGCCGAGCTCGTGATTAAGATTGGCAACCGCCCGCGGGTCGGCGAGGGGACCGAGAATGGCGCGCCCGACATCGCCCGGCAGCAGCTGCGCCCCGATGAAGACGATCACGCTCAGGATCCACAGCGTGATCAGCGAGAGGAGAAGGCGCCGGGGGATCGCTCGCAGGGTGCTCAACGAGGCGATCCTCCGAACGCCGGCGCCTTCTGCCGCGGCGGCCGCCTGGCCTGAGACTTACGTAAGCGCCGCCTGCGACAGGAACAGGCGATTGGCCACGGGCGGCACGCCCGTCACGTTCTTCTTGGCCGGCGTCAGATAGTGGTAGAAATAGCCGAAGATGACAGGGGTCTCGTCGAGAAGGAGCTCCTGGATCTTCTTGGCTACGGCACGCTGCGTGCCAAGGTCGGAAGCGACGATGTACTGGGCGACGAGCGCGTCGTAGTCCTTGTTCTTGAAGTGGGCCGAGTTCCAGGTGCCGTCGCTTTTCAGCGGCGCATTGAGGAACACGTTGGGCACGCCGCGGTGGCCGTAGTCGGTGATGCCCATGACCGAATCGAGCCAGTCGGACGACCCGAACACGGCCTTGCCGTAGTAGGCGTCCTGCGCCTCGACGTTGAGCTCGATGGTGATGCCGATCGCCTTCACGGCGTTCTGGATGATGACGGCGTAGTCCGGGATCTCGAGGTACTGCTCGGTGGTGAGCTTGACGGTGAAGCCGTTCGCATGGCCGGCGTCGGCCAGCAATTGTTTGGCCTTGGCGATATCCTTCTCGCGTTGCGGCACGCTCTTGTCGGTCGAAGGAAACACCGGCGCGAAGGGGCTGTCGTTGCCGATGTCGCTGCGGCCGCTGAACAGCCCCTGGACCATCTGCTTGCGGTCGAGGCAGAGCGCGACCGCCTGGCGCACGCGCTTGTCGTCGAACGGCGCCATGTCGCAGCGCATGTGCACCTGCTGATGGGAGGAGGTCTTCTCGCTGATGATCTGGAAACTCGGATCGTTGAGAAGCGCCTCCCCACCGACGGCGGAGACCTGCGAGACGATATCGACCTGATTGCCTTGCAAGGCGAGCACCATGGCCTGCATGTTCTGATAGAATGACCATTCGGTGCGGTCCGGCACGGCCTTCGGGCCCCAGTAGTCGGGGTTGCGCACGAAGGAGGCGCCGACCTTCGGCGTATATTTGTCGAGCTTGAAGGGGCCGGTGCCGATGAAGGTCTTCTCGAAATCCCCGGCGTAGTCCGCTGGTATGATAATGGCATTGTAATTGTCAGACGAGACGAGGTAGGGGAAATTGCCGTTCGCCGTGTCGAGATGGAACTCGACGGTGTCGTCGTCGACCTTCTTGGCGCCGCCCTTCGACAGCACGCCCTTGAAGGCCGACAGCGCGTTCGACGAGTTCTTCGGATCGGCGAGCCGGTCGATGCTGGCAGCGACATCCTCGGCTGTCATCGTCTTGCCGTTCTGGAACTTGACGCCCTGGCGGATCTTGAAGGTCCACACCGTTCCGTCGCCGTTCGGCTTCCAGCTCTCGGCAAGATGCGGCCGCAGGACCAGATCGGGGCCGGAGATCGACAGGAATTCGCCGGTCTGATGCAGCATCAGAAGGCCACCATTGTCATCGACCGTCACGGGATCGACCGCGCCTGCCGGCACCGTGCAGGCGACCCGGATCAACCCGCCGGCAGCGGCCGCGCGCGCCATCCGCGGCGCGACGGCAGTCAGACCGAAAGCTCCGGCAAGGCTCGACAGGAACGGCACCGACAAGCCGAGCACGGCGCCATGGCGCAGGAACTCGCGCCGGCCGATCCTGCCGGCCGCAAGCTCGCCGACGAGATCGTTCTCGATCTCGTTCAGGCGATAGCGTGCCGCATCAATGGCCTTGTCGTCCTTCTTCATGCTCGCCTCCATCCTTTGGCATGATCCTAGGCCGGATCGTCCCGGCAGGTCCAGAATGAAGATCCCCGGCCCGACGGCATGCAATTCGCGCGCCTACGTCGGCTGGCGCGGATTCTCGCGCAGCCACGCGACGTAGGCGCGCATCGCGTCGCGCAACGGCCGCGGGCGCCAGCCGAGATCGGCGGCCGCACGCGAGATGTCGTAGGCAGCCCATCGCCCGGTGCGACGGGCGGGATCGGCCCCGACGTCCGCCCCAAGGCCGACCGTCTCGATCGAAAATCCGGGCGCGGCGGCCGCAGCATGAGCCGCGAGATCGGCAACCGTCGCCGTCGCCCCACCGGCGATGTTGTAGGTGTCGTGGTGCAGGGCCTCCTTGGACGCAAGCAGCAGCCGGCGCAGCGCATCGGCCACGTCGGGGGCGTAGACATAGTCGCCGATCGCTTCGGCTGACGCGACGCTCAGTCGACGCCCCTGCGCTGCCGCGTGGGCCACGAGATTGGCGGCGTTGCGCACGTTGCGGACGGAGGTCGGTCGATCGAGCGGCCCGAAAACGCTCGACAATCGAACCGATGCGACCGGCAGGTCATAGAGCTGCCGAAAGCGCCGGGCGATCAATTCGCCCGAATACTTGCTGACATCATAGAGTGCATAGGGGCCGACGTACCCGTCCTCCGGCAGGGGGAACGGCCGCTCTTCCTGCCCCGCGACAATGTCGGCATAAACCGAGCCTGTGCTGACGTAGACGACGCGGCGCAGGCGGCTGAGCGTCCGCGCCCAGTCGAGGGCCCGAGCGGTGCCCAGAATGTTGACCGTCAGGACGCGCACCGGATCCTCGCGCTCCGGATCATGCTGCCGGCCCGATGCATCGATGAAGGCGTGTGGCGTTACCGCAGCTCCATGCACGACGAAATCTGCATCCTTGGGCAGCTGCGCCCACATTTCCTGTGCGGTTACGTCGCCCTGGGCCAGTTCTATTCGGTCGGCGACCGGCGCGAAATATCGCGTGGCGGCCGCGTCGAGCGGGGCGGCATCGACACACACCGCGGTATCGGTCGGCTCGGCCTCCAGCCAATGGCGCAGGAAATTCGCCATCACGAAGCCACCGCCGCCAGTCACGACGACTTTCATCGATGCCTCCAGTGACCTTCAATATCCGCGGTGCGGATCGACGATATTTTCGAGCGGCTCGTTGCGCCGCCATCGCTCCGCATTGTCGCAGAACATTTCCATCGCACGCCGCTCCCACCCGTCATAGACGCTCGATGAATGCGGTGTGACGATCACGTTTTCCATTCGCCAAAGCGGACTGTCCGCCGGCAGCGGCTCGATTTCAAAGACGTCGAGCGCGGCCCCGCGGAGCCGGCCCGAGCTCAGCGTCTCGATGAGCGCGTCCTGGCGCACGATGCCGCCACGCGAGACATCGATCAGCACCGCGCCGGGCTTGAGCGCCGCGAAGGCTGCCTTGTCGATGAGACCGCGGGTGGCTGCGGTGAGGGGGAGGCAGACGAGGACGAAATCGGCCTCGGCGAGGATGTCGGGCAATCGCGCGGTCGGCTCGACGCGGTCTACGCTCGGTGTCGGCTGGGGATGCGCCCTGATGCCGATCACCGAAAGCCCGAGCGCCTTGGCGAGCTTCGCGGTCGACTGGCCCGTCTTGCCGAGCCCCAGTATCGCAAGCGTCCGACCCGACACCGACGCCACGCGCCCCGGTGCCCATCGACGTTCACGCTGCCGGGTCGCGAAAGCGGGAAGGCCGAGGGTGAAGTGCAGCATCGCGGCAAGCGCGTATTGCGCCATGGTCTCGGCCCCGACCCCAGCCGCATTGGTGACGGTGAGGCGCGTGGAATCCCACATGCCCAGGTGGTCGGTTCCCGAACCGCCGACCGAAATCCAGCGCAGCGAACGGGAGGCGTGGATGGCCTCGCGCGGAAAAGCGGCGCTGCCCGCAAACCTCACCGTGAACAGCACGTCGGGCTTCTCATGTTCCAGCATGGCGGGCAGCGAGGCATAGTCCCGGCACCAGGAAACCGGCACGTCGGCAAGCCGCTTGCGCAAAACATCGCGCACTCTTTCCGGATGATCGTAGTGCACCAGGAGCTTCATTGCCGCCTTCTTGGCTGCAAACTCTGCCCCCAGCAAGCACGCCCCGATCGGACGCGAAACCCTGCGCGAGCCAGCGGATGCGGGTATAGTTGCCCGAGGCAACGCGACAGCCGCGGCCTCCCGGCAGGGATGTTCGACCATGCAAAGCGCACGCGCCGGCCGCCGGCCGAGACGATCCCGCGAAGCTCCCCGGCTCGGCCTGGTGCTTGCCGATCAGCCGCCCATTCGCAACGCGTTCGCGCCGATTGAAGTCTTGAGCGCGGATCAGCTGACCGCAATCCACGAGGCGGCGCTACGGCTGCTGGAGGAAATCGGCATCGAGTTCATGGGCGCGGCGGCACGCCGGGCCTTCCGCGGTGCCGGCGCGAGCGTCGATGAGGCGACAGGGCTCGTGCGCATCCCGCGCGAGCTTGTCGCCCGCACGCTCGCAACGGCGCCCTCGAACTTCGTCCTGACGCCGCGCAACCCGGCCCGGCGCGTGCATGTCGGCGGCAACCATGTCTCCTTCGGCCTCGTTGCGGGACCGCCCAACGTCCACGACTGCATCGCCGGGCGCCGACCGGGCAACCTCAAAGACTATATCTCGCTCATCAAGCTGGCGCAGAGCTTCGACATCATTCACTTCATCGGCAACCAGCCAACGGCACCGATCGAGCTGCCCGCGCGAACGCGGCATCTCGACTGCTATCTTGCCAACCTCACCTTTTGCGACCGCGTCTACCACTGCACCGCCATCGGCCGGCGCCGGGCGCTCGATGGGATCGACATGATGGCGATCGCCCGCGGCAAGTCGCGGGAGGCGGTCCTCGATGACCCGTGCGTGCTGACCATCATCTCGGTGAATTCGCCGCGCCGTTTCGACGAGGCGATGACTGACGGGCTGATGGCGATGTCCGAGCATGGCCAGGCCGTGGTCGTGACGCCCTTCACTCTCATGGGAGCGATGACGCCCGTGACGCTTGCCGCCGCGCTCACGCAGCAGAACGCCGAGGCGCTCGCCGGCATCGCGCTGACCCAGTTGGTGCGCCCCGGAGCGCCGGTGGTCTACGGCGCCTTCACCTCCAACGTCGACATGCG
>JAFAME010000369.1 GCA_019233695.1 Methylobacteriaceae bacterium | reverse complement strand
TTGGCGAGACGCTCGCCAAGGCAAAGCGCCCCATGATCATTGTGGGGCAGGGCGCTCTCGCCCGCGCCGACGGCCGCGGCGTCCTGGCGCTCGCCGCCAAGGCCGCAGCGAGCTGCGGCGCCGTGACAAGCGAGTGGAACGGGCTTTGCATCCTTCATACGGCAGCGGCCAGGGCAGGCGGGCTCGACATCGGCTTTGTTCCGCGCGAGGGGGGGCTCGTCGCTGCGCGCATGACCGAACCTGGCGCGCTCGACGTTCTGTTTCTCCTCGGCGCCGACGAGATCGACATCGCGCCCGGCGCCTTCGTCGTCTACGTCGGGACGCACGGCGACCGTGGCGCGCACCGCGCCGATGTGATCCTGCCGGCGGCTGCATATGCTGAAAAGTCGGGAACTTATGTGAATACCGAGGGAAGGGTGCAGATGGGCAGCCGGGCGGCATTTCCGCCGGGCGATGCGCGCGAGGACTGGGCCGTCATGCGCGCCCTCTCCGGCGTGCTCGGAGCGCCGCTGCCCTTCGATTCGCTCACCGATCTGCGGGGAATCCTCTACAAGGCGCATCCGCATCTTGCCGAGATTGAAGCGCTGGCCCCCGCCGATCCGGCCGCCGTCCGGGCGCTTGCCGCCCTTGACGCGCCCGCCGGCAAGGAGCCGTTCCGGTCGGCAATCGACGACTTCTATCTGACCAACCCGATCGCCCGCGCTTCGCGTGTCATGGCCGAGTGCTCGGCGCTCGCCGCGCAGCGCGGCATGCTCCAGGCTGCGGAGTAGCCGATGGACTCGCTTGCAGGCAACGGCTGGGTCTGGCCGCTTCTGATCATCATCGGCAAGAGCCTTCTCATCCTCGTGGCGGGGCTGATCTTCGTCGCCTACGTCCTCTATGCCGACCGCAAGGTCTGGGCGGCGGTGCAGCTGCGGCGCGGTCCCAACGTCGTTGGACCATGGGGGCTCCTGCAGTCGTTCGCCGACCTGATGAAGTTCGTATTCAAGGAGCCGGTCATTCCGGCCGGCGCCAACAAGGGCGTCTTCCTGCTTGCCCCGCTGATCTCCGGTGGCCTTGCGCTCTCCTCGTGGGCGGTCATTCCGCTGAATGACGGCTGGGCCGTCGCCAACATCAATGTCGGCGTCCTCTTCATCTTCGCCATCTCGTCCCTCATGGTTTATGGGGCAATCATGGCGGGATGGGCCTCGAACTCGAAATATCCGCTGCTTGCCGCGCTCCGTTCGGCCGCGCAGATGGTGTCCTACGAAGTCTCGATCGGCTTCGTCTTCATCACCGTGCTTCTGTGCGCCGGATCGCTCAACCTGAACGACATCGTCAGCGCGCAGGACAGCGCCTGGGGGCTCTTCGGCTGGTATTGGCTGCCCCTTCTGCCGATGTTCGTCGTCTTCTTCGTCTCGGCCCTCGCCGAGACGAATCGGCCGCCCTTCGACCTGCTCGAGGCGGAGTCCGAGCTCGTTGCCGGCTACATGGTCGAATATTCGTCGGCGCCCTACATGCTTTTCATGCTCGGCGAATATGTCGCCATCATCACCATGTGCGCCATGACGACGGTGCTCTTCCTCGGCGGCTGGCTGCCGCCGTTTCCGGTGCCGCCGTTCACCTGGATCTCCGGCCTGATCTGGTTCGTCCTCAAGATCTGCCTGGTGTTCTTCATGTTCGCCATGGTCAAGGCCTTTGTGCCGCGCTATCGCTACGACCAGTTGATGCGCCTTGGCTGGAAGGTGTTCCTGCCGGTGTCGCTCGCCTCGGTGGTGGTGGTTGCCGGGGTTCTGGAAATCTTCGGGGCAGGTGCGCATCCGTGATGTCGGGCGCGATAGAACGGCAGCTGCGCGCAAGGGGACTCGTCCATGAAACTCGATAGGGCGGCAAGGGCGGTATTCCTCACCGAATTCCTGTCGGCCTTCTTCCTGTCGATGCGCTACTTCTTCAAGCCAAAAGCGACGCTGAACTATCCGCACGAGAAAGGCATGCTCTCGCCGCGCTTTCGCGGCGAACATGCCCTGCGCCGCTATCCAAACGGCGAAGAGCGCTGCATTGCGTGCAAATTGTGCGAGGCGATCTGTCCCGCACAGGCGATCACCATCGAGGCCGGCCCCCGCCGCAACGACGGCACCCGCCGCACGACCCGTTATGACATCGACATGGTCAAGTGCATCTACTGCGGCTTCTGCCAGGAAGCCTGCCCCGTCGATGCGATCGTTGAGGGGCCGAACTTCGAGTTCGCCGTCGAGACACGCGAGGAGCTTCTCTACGACAAGGACAAGCTGCTTGAGAACGGGGCACGGTGGGAACGCGAGCTGGC
>JAFAME010000065.1 GCA_019233695.1 Methylobacteriaceae bacterium | reverse complement strand
GCGCTCCTGCAGTTCGCCCATTTCGGTCAGCAGCGTCGGCTGATACCCGACCGCCGACGGCATGCGGCCGAGGAGCGCCGAGACTTCGGAGCCCGCCTGCGTGAAGCGGAAGATGTTGTCGACGAAGAAGAGCACGTCCTGGCCCTCCTCGTCGCGGAAGTATTCGGCCAGGGTCAGGCCGGTGAGGCCGACGCGGGCTCTGGCGCCCGGCGGCTCGTTCATCTGGCCGTAGACCAGCGCCACCTTCGAGCCCGGCCCGTCGGGCACGATGACCTTCGATTCCATCATCTCGTGATAAAGGTCGTTGCCCTCGCGGGTGCGCTCGCCGACGCCGGCGAAGACCGAATAGCCGCCGTGCGCCTTGGCGATATTGTTGATCAGTTCCATGATGATGACGGTCTTGCCGACGCCTGCCCCGCCGAACAGACCCACCTTGCCGCCCTTCGCATAAGGCGCCAGGAGATCGACGACCTTGATGCCGGTTTCGAGGATCTGCGCTTCGGTGGCCTGCTCGGCATAGGTCGGCGCCGGCTGGTGGATGGCGCGCCTGCCCTGCGTCTCGATCGGACCCGCTTCGTCGACCGCTTCCCCGACCACGTTCATGATACGGCCGAGACAGGCGTCTCCGACCGGCACCGAGATGGGTTCGCCCGTGTCGGTCACTTCCTGGCCGCGTACGAGGCCCTCGGAAGTATCCATGGCGATGCAGCGCACCGAGGTCTCGCCGAGATGCTGGGCGACTTCGAGCACGAGCCGGTTGCCGCCGTTCTTTGTCTCCAGGGCATTGAGGATTTCGGGCAGATGGCCATCGAACTTGACGTCGACGACGGCGCCGATGACCTGAGTGATGCGCCCGGATGCGTTGGTGGCGGTGGTTGCCATTGTCCTGCCTTGCCTCGCTGATCGATATTGCCCCGTAGCGATGATCGCCTGATACTTGTCGGGTGATCGCTACCCGGCCTGGCGCGCCTCACAGCGCTTCGGCGCCCGAAATGATCTCGATGAGCTCCTTCGTGATCATGGCTTGGCGCGTGCGATTGTATCTCAGCGTCTGAACCCTGATCATCTCGCCGGCGTTGCGGGTGGCGTTGTCCATCGCACTCATCTGCGAGCCGAAGAAGGAGGCCGTGTTCTCAAGGAGCGCCTTGAACACCTGAACCGCGATGTTTCGCGGCAACAAGGTCGACAGAATCTCATCCTCGTCCGGCTCGTATTCGTAGAACGACTCGCCCCCCGCAGCGCCGGCTGCCTCAGGCACGACCGCCGGGATGAGCTGTTGAGCCGTTGGAACCTGGACGAGCACCGATTTGAAGCGTGAAAAGAACAGGGTGCAGACGTCGAAGGCGCCGGCTGCAAACAGTTCGAGGATTTTGCTCGCGATCGACTCGGCGTGCTCGAACCCGATCGTGCGCACCGCACGCAATTCGACGCGCTCGATGACGCTTCTCTCGAACTGTCGGCGCAGCTGGTCGTAGCCCTTGCGGCCGACACAGAAGAACTTCACCGTTTTGCCCTCCGCAAGGAGAGCATTGGCCCGCTCGCGCGCGAGGCGCACGATGGCCGTGTTGAACGGGCCGCACAGGCCGCGCTCGCCGGTGCAGACGAGGAGGAGATGGGTCGCCTCGGAACCGGTCCCGGCGAGAAGGGGCGGGACCGAGCTGCCGGCGCCGGCGCTTGCGGCGACATTGGCAAGCACCGCCTCCATACGCTCGGCATAGGGCCGCGCCGCCTCGGCCGCGCTCTGGGCACGGCGGAGCTTTGCCGCAGCCACCATCTGCATCGCCTTGGTGATCTTCTGCGTCGCCTTGACCGAGGCGATGCGGTTTCTGAGATCCTTCAGCGAAGGCATCAGTTGCCTTCCTTGGCGGCTTGCTGCTGCGCCGGGCCGATCTTCGCTTCGATCGCCTGCTCGACCTGCCGGCGGAACGTCAGCGGGTCGGCGATCATGCGAATGGGCGTCGAATCGACCCCGGTCCCGTGGACCGTGATGTTGCCGTAGTCGAGGATGCGACCGAGCACCGTCTGATCGACGTCGATGGCGTCGATCTTCTCCAGCCTCTGCTCGATCGTCTCGCGCGCGATAAACCCGCGCTTGGCAACCACCTTGTGGTTGGTCACGGCAAGCTCGATCGTCGAATTGTGCACGCGCACAACAATGAACCAAATCAGGCCGAGAGCGAGAATAATAAGGCCGGCGTGCAGCCAGAAGAACATGACCACCACGCCGATGATGGCGACGACGACGGCCCAGGAATATGAGACCCAGCTGATCGAGGCGACGTAGAGGATCTTCTCGCCTGGGCCGAGGCTGCGCGCGACGTAGCTCATGTGGCAATCCTCATGCGAAGGCCTTGGCGTGGGCCTCGACGACCGCCTTGAGCTTTGCCGCGGTATCGTCGGCGAGGTCGTTCGAAGCCCGGATGGCCTCCAGGACGTCGGCATGTTTGGCCCGCAGCGTTGCGAGCAGGCCCTCCTCGAAGGCCTTGACGCGCTCGACCGGAAGCGGATCGAGATAGCCGTTGACGCCGGCATAGATGACGCAGACCTGCTCCTCCATCTTCAACGGCGAGAACTGCGCCTGCTTCAGAAGCTCGGTCAGTCGCGCACCGCGATTGAGCAGCCGCTGCGTCGTGGCATCGAGATCGGAGCCGAACTGCGCGAAGGCCGCCATCTCGCGATATTGCGCCAGCTCCCCCTTGATGCGGCCGGCGACCTTCTTCATCGCCTTCGTCTGCGCCGAGGAGCCGACGCGCGACACCGACAGGCCGACGTTCACGGCCGGCCGGATGCCCTGGTAGAAGAGGTCCGTTTCGAGGAAGATCTGGCCGTCGGTGATCGAGATCACGTTGGTGGGGATATAGGCCGAGACGTCGTTGGCCTGTGTCTCGATGACCGGCAGGGCGGTCAACGAGCCGGTGCCATGCTCTTCGTTGAGCTTGGCCGCGCGCTCCAGAAGCCGCGAGTGCAGATAGAAGACGTCGCCCGGATAGGCCTCGCGGCCGGGCGGCCGGCGCAGCAGCAGCGACATCTGGCGATAGGCGACGGCCTGCTTCGAGAGATCGTCATAGATCATCAGGGCGTGCATGCCGTTGTCGCGGAAGAATTCGCCCATCGCGCAGCCCGAAAAGGGCGCGAGAAACTGCATCGGCGCGGGGTCGGAGGCGGTCGCGGCTATGACGATGGCATACTCGAGCGCTCCGTGCTCCTCGAGCACCTTGACGAACTGGGCGACCGTCGAGCGCTTCTGGCCGACAGCGACATAGACGCAATAGAGCTTGATCTTCTCGTCATCGCTCTGGTTGAGCGGCTTTTGGTTGAGGATCGTATCGAGCGCGATTGCGGTCTTGCCGGTCTGACGGTCGCCGATGATCAGCTCGCGCTGGCCGCGGCCAATGGGGATCAGCGCATCGATGGCCTTGAGGCCGGTCGCCATCGGCTCGTGCACCGAGCGGCGCGGAATGATGCCGGGAGCCTTTACGTCGACGCGGGCGCGCCGGGTGGCCTTGATCGGGCCTTTGGCGTCGATCGGATTGCCAAGGGCATCGACGACTCGGCCAAGCAATTCCTTGCCCACCGGCACGTCGACGATGGCGCCCGTGCGCTTGACGGTCTGGCCTTCGCCGATGTCGCGGTCGGAGCCGAAGATCACGATGCCGACATTGTCGACCTCAAGATTGAGGGCCATGCCGCGAATGCCGTTCTCGAACTCGACCATTTCGCCGGCCTGGACATTGTCGAGCCCGTAGACGCGCGCGATGCCGTCGCCGACCGAGAGCACCTGGCCCACCTCGGTGACCTGCGCCTCGTTGCCGAAATTGGCGATCTCGTTCTTCAG
>JAFAME010000334.1 GCA_019233695.1 Methylobacteriaceae bacterium | reverse complement strand
TGCCGCCACGACGAGCGGCTTGGCCCGCTCGACGCGCTCGCGCTCCCTTGGGCTGTTCATAGCCTCCCACAGATCGCTGCGCCGCTGCGCATTGAGCCAGAAATCCGGGCTGTTGCCGAAGACTCGGGCGAGGATGAGCGCAGTCGCCGCCGTCACCGTCCGACGGTTGTTGCACAGCTCATTCACGTGCTTGCGCTGAACGCCCATTGCCTCGGCGAGCGCCGCCTGCGTCAGCCCCATCGGCTGCATGAACTCCTCGATCAGAATCTCCCCGACCGTGGCCGGCTTTCGCTTCGTCATCAGCATGGTTTGGTTCACCGATAGCTATGGTCGTCGAGATAATGCCTTCAGCCTCGCCGCGACTGCCGTCCCAGCGGAAGACCAGGCGCCACTTGTCGTTCACGCGGATCGAGTGAAGGCCCCCCAGATTGCCGCGCAGCTTCTCGAAATGATTGCTGGGCGGCACCCGCAAGTCCTGATCACTCATAGCGTCGTCACCATCTGGAGTTTGCGGAAGAGCCGGCTTTCGAGATCGGATGGGATATGTCGCGATCAGATATCGTCGACAAAAAGGCACGCAGCCACTCGTCTCGAAAGCTCACGATCACCCCGCGGCTCCGCTGGTGTATCTATGTACCACTCTTTGGTACAAATCACAACACCGGAACCCCTATCGCTCGCGGATCGCCTCCTGCCCGTACTGGCGCAGCGGCGACAGCAGAAAGTCGAGGATGCGGCGTGATCCGGTCTTGATCTCGGCGGTGACGGCCATGCCCGGGCGCAGCGGCGCGCTGCGGCCGTCGACCATCATGCTCGTGCCATCGAGCGCGACGCGCGCCACATAGGTCGGCGAGCCGCCCGCGCTGTCCTCTTTGGCATCCCCGGCGCCCTCGCCTCCACGGTCGGGCTCGCGCTTGTCGGCGGTTACCACATCCCGGCTGATGTCGACGACATGCCCATGCATCAACCCATAGCGGGTGAAGTTGAAGGTCTCGACCTTGACCTCCACCTCCTGGCCCGCATGGACGAAGCCGACGTCCCGGTTCGACACCGTCGCCTCGGCGATCAGCGCCTCCCCTTCCGGCACGATGACCATCAGCTGTTGGGCCGGCGTGACGACACCGCCGATCGTGTGGACGGCAAGCTGCTGCGCTACGCCCGAGATCGGCGCGCGAAGCTTTGTCTCGAACGCCTTGCGTTCGGCCTTCACGAGGTCCTGAGTGAGCTGGCTGACCTTCTGTTCTGCCTCGGCGAGGTCGGCCAGCACTTTGTGCGCATATTCCTGGCGCGCCTGGTCGCGCTGGCCTTCGAGGGCGGCACGGGCCGCATCCGTCTCGACGGCGCGCCGCCGCTGCATGACGAGGTCGTGCTGGGCCTCCAGGAGCTGCTGGCGCGCGTCGAGGTAGGCGAAGCGGTTGCCGTATTCCAAAGCCAGCAGCCGGTTGCGCAGGCGCTCCTTTTCGTCGAGGAGCGGCAAGGTCGCCTCGAGCTTGTCGATGTTGGCGCGCACCTCCTCGCTCTCGGCCCGCTTCTGGTCGATCTCCCGATCGAGCGCGGCGAGCTTTGCGGCCTGCTCGGCCGCCTGCGCCTGCATCGCCGCGCGTGCCATCGCAAGCTCGGGCGCCGGGGCGCCTTCGGGCGCCGCAAAGAAACCATCCGCCGCCTCGCCGGATTCGAAGCCCCGCTTGAGCGCGGCAAGCCGCGCCACGTCGAGCTTCGCCGACATCAGATCGTGGGCGACGCGATCACGCTCGGCCGACGTCACGGTAGCGTCGAGTTCGATGAGCAGATCGCCGGCCGCCACGCGGTCGCCGTCCTGGACATAGATGCCCCGAACGATGCCGGCTTCGAGCGGCTGCACGAGCTTCACTTTGCCACTTGGCATGAGCCGTCCTTGAGCGGTCGCGATGATGTCGACATGGCCGCACCACGACCAGGCGAGCGCCACACAGAAGAAGGCAACGATGGCCGTACCTATGGTGCGGCCGACGGGCGAGGCCGGCGTCTCGATGATTTCGAGCGCGGCGGGAAGAAACTCGCGTTCGGCGTCGCGGCGCGCCGGCAGCCGTGGCCATGGAAGAATGCGGGCAGTCTGCTCAGGCGGCACCGTGCAGACTTCCTTGCAGGCGCAGGAGCGACGCGTAGCGGCCGCCCGCGCGCAACAATTCATCGTGGGTTCCGTCCTCGATGAG
>JAFAME010000278.1 GCA_019233695.1 Methylobacteriaceae bacterium | reverse complement strand
TCTCATGGGAGCGATGACGCCCGTGACGCTTGCCGCCGCGCTCACGCAGCAGAACGCCGAGGCGCTCGCCGGCATCGCGCTGACCCAGTTGGTGCGCCCCGGAGCGCCGGTGGTCTACGGCGCCTTCACCTCCAACGTCGACATGCGTAGCGGCGCGCCGGCCTTCGGCACGCCCGAGAATGCACGCGCGACGCTCGCGGGGGGCCAGCTCGCCAGGCTCTACAGGCTGCCCTATCGGGCGAGCAATTCGAGCGCCAGCAACATCGTCGACGCACAGGCAGCCTACGAGTCGGAAATGTCGATTTGGTCGGCCGTGATGGGCCACGCCAACCTCGTCTATCATGGCGCCGGCTGGATGGAGGGCGGGCTCACCGCCTCCTTCGAGAAGATCGTTCTTGACGTCGAAATGCTGCAGATGATGGCGCAGACCATCCGGCCGATCGACGTCAATCCGCAGGAGATTGCCGAGGGGCTCGAAGCGATCGCCGAAGTCGCCACCGGCGGCCATTTCTTCGGAACGCCGCATACGCTGGCGCGCTACGAGACGGCGTTTTATGCCCCGCTCCTGTCGAACTGGCAGAACTACGAGAACTGGAGCCTTGCCGGAGCGCTCGATGCCACCCAGCGCGCCACGCGGATCTGGCAGGCGGCGCTCGAAAGCTACGAAGCCCCGCCGCTCGATCCGGCGATCGCCGAAGCCCTCGACGCCTTTGTTGCGCACCGCAAGGAAGAGTTGCACAACGTCGACCATTGAGGTCGGCCTTCGGCGAGAGCGTGCTAGCGGGCCGGGGCAGACGAGCGCAGCTCCAGGTAGCTGACCAGCCGCACCATCGGCCAGAGCAGGACGAGATAAAGCAGCGCCGCCCCGATCAGCGGCGTCGGGTTGGCATAGAGGGCCTGCGTGTCGAGGGCCATCTTCAGGAGGTCGGGCGTTGCCACTGTCGAGGCGAGCGAGGTCTCCTTCATGGCGAGGATGAAATTGCTCGTCGTCGGGGGAATGACGATGCGCAGGGCCTGCGGGAGGATGACCTTGCGCAGCACGACGATGAACCGCAGGCCGAGCGCCTGGGCTGCCTCGAACTGGCCTTTCGGGATCGCCTCGATCCCGGCGCGCACGACCTCGGCCGTGTAGGCGGCAAGCACCATCGAGAGGGCAAGGGTCGCCGCCGCGAACGACGAGAGCGTGATGCCGATGAAGGGAAGTGCGAAATAGACAATGACGATCACGACCAGCGTCGGCAGCGCCCGCAACACGTCGATATAGAGGATCGTCAGCAGCCGGACGGTCCGCCACGCGTAAAGCCGCAGGAGGGCCAGGATCACGCCGGCAATCGAGCCGATGACGATTGCCGTCACGCCGAGCAGGATCGTGTTGACCACGCCGCGCAGCAGCAGCGGCATGGCCGAGACGAAGACCTCGGCATTGAAAAAGGTGTCGATGAGTTTTTGCATGCCCGCGCCCGTCCCCAGAAGCCGCTCAGCCTGCGCTTGGAGGCGGGCTTGATGCAACTCGACGGCCGCGGGCCCCAAATTGTCTGACGCAAGCCGAAACCAGAGGTCCGCGCCAGGCGCGCCGGCCGTGGCGAGGCCTGCTCGGCTACCGATATCCGGTCGGCCGGTCGCCGGCTCGGGCAAGCGCCTCCACGGCCTCATAGAGGGATTGCGGCGTCGTCACGCGCTGCTTGAATGAAATCCTGGCCGTCTGATCGCCGCGGATGAGATCGATCCCTTCAGGGTCCACCCCTGTCGCAAGCCAGCGGCGCTTCGCCCCGCCCCCTCGATGGCCGGCGCCGGCTTGCAGGATGTCCGATCCCTCCTCATTGAGCCGTGCCAAGATCTCCTCCTCGCTCGCGATCAGCGGTTGCGCACCGCCAATGTCCGTCAGGATGGCCGACGCCTCGAACCCCCCTGCCCGCCCGAAGCCGCCGTTGAAATGCACCGCGCCGATGTCGAGGCGCGAAAAGCCGAAATCGCGGAAGCTCGCATAGAGGCTCGCCTTCGGATGGCGGCGCAGGAAGCGCGCCCGCAGGCGCGGGTCGTCGCTCGGGACGGCGGTTCCGGCGAGAGTGAGCCGCGGATGGGCCAACGGGTCGCCGCGGCCGACCTCAGCCAGCAGGATCGAGCATCGTGCGTCGGCCTTCAGATGACGGCTGTGGGCTGAAAGCTGCGAGGTCAGCAGGATTGGCCTGCCGTCAGTGTCGGTTGCCACGTTGACGAGAGTGGCGAAGGGATGGCCCGACGGGACGGCAAGCGTCGCCAGCGCCCCGATCCGGATGGACCGCAGGATCCGCTTGGCTTCGCCGAGCGCATCATAGGGCGGCGCTACGGCTTGGTTGGCGCCCGGCGAACGGTCCGTCACGACGAACGCCCGGAGAAAGGCGAGAGGTGCTTCATGGGCGCTCCCTGAGCGTGCCTGGAATCTTGCGCAACCTCATGTTAGATTGTCGCAAAACAATTCCCTCTGCTGAAAACGGCTGGGAATGCCGAATGCTCGGCGCTTCGGCGGCGGGAAGGAAACGATGCAAAGCCTCACGACGCACAACCAAATTGCGGGGCCTGTCACCGCCGCCCGCTTCGTGGCGGCTGGCTGATCGTGGCCTCGACGCCAAGCGAGACGGAGGCCGCACCCGTCGCTTTGACGGGCGCAGCGGCGGCGCTCGATGCCCGGGAAGCCGGCCTCTTGGCCCGCATCGCCCGCAGCCAGGAATTCTGGATCACCATCGCCGTGCTGCTCGTCGGCCTCGTCGTGTCGCTCTTCACGTCGCATTTCGCGAGCTACACCAATCTCGGCAACATCCTACAGAACTTCTGCTTCATCGGAATCCTGGCAATCGGCATGACGCCGATTCTCATATCGGGCGGCATCGACATCTCGGTCGGCTCGCAGCTTGGCCTCTGCGGCGTGGTGCTCGGGCTGCTGTTTCAGGCAAACTGCCCGTTCTGGCTCGGACTGATCGCTACCCTGGTGCTCGGGGCCGGGCTCGGCCTCATCAACGGCCTCTTTGTCGCCTATCTCAGGCTGCCGCCGTTTCTCGTCACGTTGGCGATGCTCAGCATCGCGCGCAGCATGACGCTCATCGTCTCGAACGGCGAAGCGGTCTACTCGTACGGACAGGCGGAGGACGCTATCATCGCCCTCGGCGGGGGCAAGACCTTCGGGCTTGCCAACGTCGTCTATGCGCTCATTGCCGCTGCCATCGTGCTGCAGCTTCTCCTCTCCCACACCGCCTGGGGCCGCTATGTGCAGGCTGTCGGCGGCAACGAGAAGGCTGCCCGCATGACCGGCCTTCCCGTCAAGCTCATCAAGATCTCGGTCTACATGTTCGGCGGCCTGATGGCTGGCCTCACGGCGATCTTCCTCGTCGGCTGGCTCGGCTCGGTGACGAATGCGCTCGGTCAGGGCGACGAACTGCGCGTCATTGCCGGAACGGTCATCGGGGGCGCGAGCCTCGCGGGCGGCTATGGCACGGCCTACGGCGCCACCATCGGCTCGCTGCTCATCGAGGAGATCCGCAACGCGCTGCTGCTGGCAGGCGTCAACCCGTTCTGGACAGGCACGTTCGTCGGCGGTTTCATCCTGCTCGCCATCGTCCTGCAACGCATCAATGTCAGCGAGGAGGAGTAACGCCGAACAACGCACGAACAGGACTTTGTGCAGAATGCCGCCCCGCTGCGGCTGAAACATCACCCAGGGAGAAAAGCGATGCGAAACGACATCCTGAGGAACGGCGCGGTCGGAGCGGCCCTGCTGGCCTGCCTCGTTGCCGCCCCGGCGGACGCCGCCGACAAGAAGGCCATCGGCATGGTCTTCAAGGTCCTGAACAATGCCTTCACCCCACCGCTGCAGCAGGGCTGCGCGCAGGCCGCCAAGGATTTCAACGTCGACTGCATCTTCGTCGGGCCGACCGAGTACAACGAGGCCCAGGAAGCCCAAATGGTTCAGGACATGATCCAGCGCGGCGTCGACGGCCTTGCGGTTTCGGCCGCCAACCCAAAGGCGATGGCGCGCATGCTCAAGCAGGCCAAGGACAAGGGCATTCCCGTCGTCATGTTCGATTCCGACGTCCTGCCCGAAGACGCCGGCGTGCGGCTGACCTTCATCGGCACCGACAATTATCAGTTCGGTTCGGAACTGGCCAAGAAGGTCATCGAGACCAAGAAGTCGGGCGGCACGGTGTGCATCCAGTCGGGCGCTGCCGCCTCGCTCAACCTCAACGATCGCGTTCAGGGCATTCGCGACACGCTCGCCGGCGCACCGAAGGACAAGCCCGTGCAGCGGCTGACCGGCCAGAACGGCTGGACCGAGCCCAACGGCTGCCCAGTCTACGACAACGACGACATCCGCCTCGCGGCCCAGCAGGTGGCAGACGTGCTGACCGCCAATCCCAAGCTCGACGCTTTCATCGCGGTCGGCGGCTGGGCCCAATATGCGCCGCAGGCCTACAAGCAGGCCATCGACCTGCAAAAGGCGCGCGCCGATTCGAAGGACCTCGTCATCTCCTTCGGCGACAATTTCGCCCCGCAGATGCCGCTCCTGAAAGCGGGCTACAGCCACTTCAACATCGGCCAGCGGCCCTACGAGATGGCCTATACCGCAGTGAAATCGCTCGTCGACGTGTTCAACGGCAAGACCATCCCGCCGAGCATCGTCACTGGCGTCGAGATCTGCACGCCCGATACGGCCGACACTTGCGGCAAGGCGGGCAAGTAAGAAGGCCGCCGGCAGCGGTTGATCGGGCGACGCATCAAGAAGGCCGAAGGCCCCGGTGCATCCGCACGGGACCTTCGGCCGGGATCGTATCCCGTGATCTGCCGCGGGGCCGCATCCGGCGCTCGCCGGAGCTGAGCATGCCTGAGAAGGAAGACCGCAGGCTGCGGATCGGCGTGCTCGGCTGCGGACCGATCGCCCAGGCGGCACATTTCGAGGCCTGCACGAAAGCCCGCAACGCCGATCTCTTTGCCATCTGCGATGTCGACGCGGGCCTGCGCGAGCGGATGCGCGCGACCCATGCGCCGGCCAAGGCCTATGGCGACTACGGGGCGATGCTCGCTGATCCCGACGTCGAGGCGGTCATCATCGCCATTGCCGATGCCTTCCACGTGAAGTCCTCGATCGATGCCTTGCGCGCCGGCAAGCATGTCCTGTGCGAAAAGCCGCTGGGCGTTGCGGTCGAGGAAGTCGAGGAGCTGCGGCAGGCCGCGGTCGAGACCGGCAGACTCGTCCAGGTCGGCCACATGAAGCGCTTTGATGCCGGCCTGCAGGCCGCGCACGCCTTCATCAGCGCCGAGATGGGGCAGATGCTCGCCTTCAAGGGCTGGTACTGCGACAGCACGCATCGCTATGCGATGACGGATGCGGCCCAGCCGCTCATCGTTGCCGGCAGGCATGTCCGTCGCCCGCCGGGCAACCCGAAGGCCGACCTGCAGCGCTATTACATGCTCGCGCACGGCAGCCATCTCGTCGACACCGCCCGCTATCTTGCCGGTCCGATCCGGTCGGTCGAGGCGCGGCTCAGCGAGCGGTTCGGGGCCTATTGCTGGTTCATCGATGTGGACTTCGCCAGCGGCGCCTTGGGCCACCTCGATCTTACCGTCGCCGTCCGCATGGACTGGCACGAAGGCTTCCAGATCTATGGCGAAACCGGCAGCGTGCTGGGGCGAACCTACAACCCCTGGTACTTCAAATCGAGCGACGTCGAGATCTTTCGCGAGGCGGATGCGTCATGGCATCGCGTGCTCGGCGCCGACGGGCATTTCTATCGACGGCAGGTCGAGGCGTTTGCCGATTCGATCCTGCATGGCGCGCCGATGACGGGAGCCGACATCGAGGATGGCATCGCCTCGGTCCGCGCGATGGCGGCAATCGCCCAATCGGCGGCGAGCGGCCGCCCCGTGGCCCTCGCCTCGGTCTCCGGCAGCGTCTGATGCAGCTCGGCGTCTTTGCCAAGACGTTCGAGGTCGTCGGCGCCCGATCGGTGCTGCAAGCGGTCGCCGATGCGGGATTTGCGTGCACCCAATTCAACATGGCCTGCGTCGGCCTTGCCGCGATGCCGGATACGGTTGACCAGCCGACGCGGGCCTCGATCACCGAGGCGTCGCGCGCGACGGGGATCGACATCATCGCACTCTCCGGCACCTACAACATGATCCACCCCGACCCGGCGGTCCGCCGGCAGGGATTGGCACGCCTCGATGTCCTCGGCTCGGTCTGCGCCTCGATCGGCACCAGGCTCTTGACCTTATGCACCGGCACGCGCGATCCCGACGACCAATGGCGAAAGCACCCCGACAACGGCACGGCCGAAGCCTGGCGCGATCTTCTCGCCGAGTTGGAGCCGGCGCTGGCGATTGCCGAAAAACATGACATCCATCTCGGCGTCGAGCCGGAGCTCGGCAACGTCGTCAGTTCGGCGCAGCGGGCGCGGCAACTCATCGATGAGCTGCAGAGCGATCGCGTTCGCATCATCCTCGATCCGGCCAATCTCGTCGAGGCGGCGAGCGACGGCGACCGGCGAGCAATCGTCGACCGGGCAGTCGGCCTTCTCGCCGACCGGATCGCGATGGCACATGCCAAGGACCGCAACGCCGACGGAACCTTCGCAACGGCAGGCAAGGGCGTGATCGATTTTCGCCATTTTGTCGATCTGTTGCGCGGCGCCGGGTTCGACGGCCCGCTCGTCACCCATGGCCTTGCCGCAGCGGAGGCCCGCGACGTGGCGGGATTTCTCGGCGAAGTTCTCGGTCGCACGGCGCGTCAGGAGCCGGCGGCATGACGTTGCAGCGGTTTGCGCGCGACGGCCTTGTCCTCAACTATCGCGATATCGGCACGGGCCCTGCCGTTTTCTTCCAGCATGGCCTCGGCGGCGACGAGAAGCAGGTCGCCGAGGTGTTTCCCGACGATGTACCGGTGCGGCGGCTGACGCTCGAATGCCGCGGCCACGGCGCCTCCGGGCTCGGCCCGAAGGAGCGCCTGTCGATTGTAACATTTGCCGAGGACCTCGCCGCGCTCGCACTTGCGCTTGGCATCGAGCGCGCCATCGTCGGCGGCATTTCGATGGGGGCGGCTGTCGGGCTCCGACTTGCCGTCCACAGGCGCGATCTTGTTCGCGGGCTCATCCTCGCCCGGCCGGCCTGGGTCGCAGAGACGGCACCGAGCAACATCGCGCCCTATGCCCTCGTTGCGGACCTGCTCTCCCGGTTTCCGCCGGCCGAAGCGCGCCTCCGTTTCGAAGCAACCGCAATCGCCGCCAGTCTGGCGCAGGATGCCCCCGACAATCTCGCGAGCCTCCGCTCCTTCTTCGATCGCCCGGAGCCGCTGCCCCTTGCCGATCTCCTCGGCGCGGTCGCCGCCGCGCCGCCCGGCGTCACGGCCGCGGAAATCGCCGCAATCCGCGTGCCGACCCTCGTCATCGGGCACGGGGTGGACCTTGCCCATCCGATGGAGGTCGCCGTCCGGCTCGCCCGCCTCATTCCGACGGCAAGGCTCGTCGAAATCACACCCAAGGCGATCGATCGGGGCCGCTATGTCGCCGATTTCCGGAAAACCTTGTTGAGCTTCCTGCGCGAGGTCGGATGACGGACGGCGGACCTCGATCGGCCGGTGCGATCGCCGTGATCGAGATCGGCGGCACGTCCGTCCGGATCGGCTTTGCTCTCGACGGCGCGCCCTTCGGCGAAGTGCAGACCACCGCGACGTCGCGCATCCGGGTTGCCGATCCGATCGAGGCCCTTGCCGCTCTCCTGCAGACCGCCTCGGAGGAGGCCGGCATCCGGCCGGCGATGATCGTTGCAACCGTGCCTGGCTTCATCGACCGCGATTTCGACCGCGTGCTCCATGCTGCCAACATCCCCGAATTGAACGGCCGGCTGATGGCGAGCGAATTGTCGAGCGCCCTCGGCTTGCCGGTGCGGCTCGAACGGGACGTCGTATTGCAGCTCCTCGGCGAGTGCAGAGCCGGGGCAGCGGCAGGCAAAGCCCATGTGCTCGGCGTCTATTTCGGCACCGGCATCGGGGGCGCCTATGTCGGCGATAACGGCGTCTTTCGCGGCGGCGGCTGGGCCCTGGAGATCGGCCACATGCCAATCGAGGGCGGGCGCAGGGCGCTTCCCGGGTTGCTGGCGCACCGGCTCGAAGTCTATGCCTCCGGGCGCACCCTTTCGGCTCTCGCGGAGAAGCACGCAAGTCCCGTCGCCGAGCTCTTCCGGGCTGCGCCGGCCGATCCGGCGCTCGATCGGGCCCTGCGCAAGGTTGTCCGTATTCAAGCCTATGCCGTGGCTGGCGCCGTCGCGCTGCTTTCGCCTCGCCTTGTGGTATTGGGCGGCGGGGTCCTCGACATGGCCGATTACCCGCGTGCAAGGCTGAAGACGATCATCGAAAATCATCTCCCGCCCCCCATGAGCATGGTGCCGTTTGACGTCCGATGGGCCGCACTCGGGGAGCGTTCGGCGATCCATGGGGCCATTCAGATGTTGGAAAATCAGGTGGTCACGGCCGCTAACACAATGAATCCTGGCGCGTAAGTTGAAGCACGGCTAGAATGCGCGACTCGATGGTCGTCACATTTCGGCCGTCAACGGCCACGATGGTCGCCGCCGTTTGTCGCGCGCTTTGAGATGACGCGCCCTCTCGAATCTCTCCCCAAGGCGCTCAGAAGGTAGATGACGTTCATGCCGAACATCGCCCTCGTCGACGACGATCGCAACATCCTGACTTCGGTTTCGCTCTCGCTCGAGGCGGAGGGTTACCGGGTTCAGACCTACACGGACGGTGCCACCGCCCTTGACGGGCTCAAGACCAATCCCCCCGATCTTGCGATTTTCGACATCAAGATGCCGCGCATGGACGGCATGGAGCTGTTGCGGCGGCTGCGGCAGAAGTCCGATCTGCCGGTGATCTTTCGCACCTCCAAGGACGAAGAGATCGACGAATTGTTCGGCCTCAAGATGGGCGCCGACGACTTCATCAAGAAGCCGTTCTCGCAGCGCCTCCTGGTCGAGCGCGTCAAGGCCGTTCTCCGCCGCTTCCAGCCGCGTGACGCCGGCGACAAGAAGGCGGTCGAGGCAGCCCGCGTCCTCGACCGCGGCGCCCTATCGATGGACCAGGAGCGCCATACCTGCACCTGGAACGCCATGCCGGTC
>JAFAME010000173.1 GCA_019233695.1 Methylobacteriaceae bacterium | reverse complement strand
TCGAGGGATTTTCGTTGACGCCCGACGCAGGGCAGATCGTGGCGGCGCTGGGAGAACGGCTTTTGGCGGCGGGCGCCGCAAGCGTGGTCCTGCCCTCCTTGAGCTGGCCGCGCGCGAGTCATGTTGAAGCGGCGCTCACGCCGCTCGCGGAGAGGATGCGGAAAGCCGCGGAGGAGGCCGCGCGCCTGGACGATGCGGCAGCGCAAGCTAAGGCGAGTGTGGCGAAACTGGAGCCTGAGAGCAATCCGCCGACGGCTCTGGCGCCCGCCAAGCCGGATGCGGCCGACGAGAAGGCGGCGGAACTCTACGGACAGGCGGCGGCCAAGCTGCGCGAGGCGCTGGCCAAGGCCGACGCCTACGTCGCCTCGCTAAGCGCGGCGGACGACAAGGGCGTAACGGCGCTCGCCAAGATCATGCGCGAGAAGGTGGGCTACGGCGTCCTGACGAGGGAGGGCGCGTTGGCGCTTTACCTGGACGTGCGAGCGACCGTCGGCGGGACCTTCTCGAAGGCGAGCCTGTGGACGTTCTTCCGCAACACGGCGCCATTCTATGCGATGGGCGGCGTCGTCGTCAGCTATACGCTCAACGATGCGGATGGAAAACTGCTCGCCTCCGACCTCGTCCCGGTGCAACGCGGTTACGAACGGGTGCAGGAACTCGCGAGCCGGCTGTAAAGCGCGGGCGCAGACGATTAGCTACCTCCCCGGACAGCACGCGCGTCTTGTGGCCCGCCAATCTGGCCCTTTGGAAGCGAGCCGTCTCTCGCTTCAGCCGACCGCCATTTCGACACACAGGAGGCACTGATCCCCGAGCGTCCCTCCCAATCGATCGGATCGGCTCGCCAGCTTCAGCCCGCGCCAGCGCTCGCTCACGGTCTTCCGAGTAAAGTCGCGTCATCCATACCTGCCTACATCCCAGCATCTTGAACCGCATCTAGTCGGATTTGCGAATCCCGATTCCGCCAAAAGGCAGCATGCTCCAGTTGGTTCACTCATCCTTTTTGCAAAATCAACGCTCATAACGGTCCGTGTTTCCGGCGTCCAGGTGGCGCGCTTGGAATGCCCGTTTCCAGGCCTTCTCTCGCGCGTTGCGGGCCGATCGCGAGCGGCTCGGATCAGGAAGCGCCGCCGGCCCTTGTCCGGCGCGACGATGGGTTCATAATCCCGCCGCCCACGGGCTGAGAGGTTATACTTCCGACGAGCCTGACCTCGAAGCGCAATGCCGTTCCAATCTACACGACGGGCGGGAGGGTGACATGGCTTGGCTAGGTCGAAAGAAACTCGCATTCATTCCGTTGTCTCGGACAAACATCCAGCCGCCGGATGTCATACCGCCGGACTGGCCCGGTCAGATCATGCAACGATTGTTTTTCGACCCGGCCAAAGACCCGACAACCGGCAACTCGATACCCGGCGTCGACCGATCCGTCCGCGCCTATTTCCATACCGTATCTTCCGGACTGGCGGATCTCGATGTCGTCTTGCTGCCTGCGCAGACCATCGCGGAAGAGGACGTTCCGCCAGACGCTCTCGAGGCGGCAATGGGCGCCCAACTGAGATCCGAGGGTTTTGTCGGCGCCGCGATCGTGATGCTCGGCGGGCCCGGTGGCGGCTCGACCTCCCAGCTTTCGAATTTCGCCTGGTCGCGGTTTTGCATGTCCGATGATCTCGGTGCCTGGGTGGGCGAGATCCTGCACCAGACCAACTTGTGCGATCTTCCCGACCTGTTTGATTTCGCCGGGTCCTATCCGTCCGACGCCAACATGGGCCCCTTCGACCAGGAGGCCGGCTATGAGGCCACCCATCTTTCGGGCTGGACGAAGCGTGCCGTCGAATGGCTGGATCCTTCGACTGTTGCGCTGCACCCGGGCGGAGTAGCTGACTATACCCTGCACTCGGTCAGCCTCATACAACCGCCACCGACCGGACGAATAGCCGCTGTCCAGATCGGCGCCGAGGCGCCGTATCTCATGGTCGAAGCGCGCCTGCAGGCCGACCAATTCGATGTCAATATTCCCAACGAAGGCGTCATCGTCTATCGTGTTCAGACGAGCGATCCGCTGGGGAACGCGCAGAATGACACCGCTCCCCTTGCGCTGCTCACCAAAACCGCGCTCACGGCCGGACAATCATTCACGACAGACGGCGCAACGATTGCTGTTGGCGGCGCCGTGCTCGGGGGCGGCTTCTCCATTCAGGTCGAGACCATCGAGGCCGGCCAACTGCTGTCCTATGGCGACGATGGAAATCCCGGGAATGTCTCGAACCCGACGATCGTCGGCTTCGGCGGATGGCTGGACTTCAAGTTCCTCTTCGCCGGCCAGGATCTCTCCGGCGAAAACCGCATCTACGCGGTCGATCAAACCGGCCAGCTGCTCTCCTACAGCGACGATGGAAATCCCGGCAATGTCTCGAACCCGACGATCGTCGGCTTCGGCGGATGGCTGGACTTCGATTTTCTCTTCGCCGGCGCGAATCTCTCCGGCGAAAACCGCATCTACGCGGTCAACCAAAACGGCCAGTTGCTCTCCTATGGGGACGCTGGAACTCCCGGCAATGTCTCGGACCCGGCGATCGTCGGCTTCGGCGGATGGCTGGACTTCAGGTTTCTCTTCGCCGGCAAGAATCTTTCCGGCGAAAACCGCATCTACGCGGTCAACCAGAACGGCGAGTTGCTCTCCTACGCGGACGCCGGAACTCCCGGCAATGTCTCGAACCCGGTGATCGTCGGCTTCGGCGGATGGTTGGACTTCAGGTTTCTCTTCGCCGGCAAGAATCTTTCCGGCGAAAACCGCATCTACGCGGTCAACCAAAACGGCCAGTTGCTCTCCTATGCGGACGCTGGCACTCCCGGTAATGTCTCGGACCCAGTCGTCGTCGGCCTCGGCGGATGGCTGGACTTCGCGTTTCTCTTCGCCGGCAAGAACCTAGCCGGTGAGAACCGCATCTACGCTGTCGTACAATGATTCCTTGAATCCGCGTATCTAGAACCAGACATCCGCGACATGGCGCCCGTCGGGCGGCAGGTCTTCGAAACTGTGAAGGCCGTCAAAGCGCCGGAGCGGAATGCGCGCCACGTCCTCCGGCTCGGCAAGGCGAAGGTTGACGGCGATCCTCGTTCGGCCGTCCGCCAGCGGCTTCAAGCCACGCCAACTGACGAGGTTGCCGCAAACCCCGCAGAAGTTGAAAGAAATCGACGGGGAACCGCAGACATAGGCGGCGAGAACCGCCTTGGGGTCTTCGATGTGGATGGCATGGCCATCGTAGTCGTAGGCCCACAGCACGCCATAGCGGCGGCAGACGGTGCAGTTGCAGATGGTGGCGTCCGGGATTTCACCGTGAAAGCTCCAGCGCACCGCGCCGCAATGGCATTGGCCTTGCACCAGGGGAAGCGCCCTCTCCACGGACTTGTTTCCCCCGATCGCGCCGCGTCTGTTGAAACCGCGCGCTTCTACACCATGGCGATCGGCCGCACCGGGCAGCCGGTCGCGCCGCGAAACTTGGTCGCCAGCAGGATGAAGCAGAAGCTCTTCACGCCGTCGCGCGCCAGTTCGTCGAGGATCAGGTTCTCGATCAGATAGACGCCGGCCTCCACGAGCGTGTGCTGATGGACGGGCAGCGCCAGCCCGCGGTCGGGGTTCGGCATCACCTCGACGGCCATGTTGTCGGCCCCGATCGCCACCACGCCGCGGCCGGTCAGCCAGCGGGCCGCAGGCACGTCGATGCCGGGCTCCCCCTCCAGGTAGCGCGCATTGTCGATGCCGAAATAGCGGCTCCAGCCGGTGCGGATCAGCACGATGTCGCCCGCTTCGATCGAGGTGCCGGCCGCCGCCTCGGCCCGCTGCAGCTCATCCGGCGTGACGACCCGCCCGGCGCCAAGATGCGGACCCCCGTCGAGGCCGGCGACATCGAGGAGCACGCCGCGCGTCACGAGCGGCGGCACCTGCTCGATGCCGAGGCGATCCAGCCCCCAGTCGGTCACCGTCTCATTGGCATCGAATCCATTGTAAAGCGTGTCGCCCTTGGTGATGTGGGCAAGCGAATCGATGTGCGTGCCGACATGCGTCGTCATCTCGATGCGGTCGACATTGGCCCCGGCATCGTTGCGCAGCCCGAGTTTGCGCCGCCGTTTCATGCTGTCGCGCCACGACGTGAAGATCGACAGCAGGAACGGCGTCTGGTTCGGCCGCATGAACGGGGCGCCGGCCGAAATCTCGTGGCTGAGGTCGTAGACCCGTGCCTGCTCGATGCTGCGCAGCGCGGCGAGGCGCTTTTCGGCCGTGAGAAGGTTGGCGGCGCCGATCTGGTCGGCGGGTCCCCAGCGCGAGTGATCATGTGCCATGCCGCTCAATTGCGTTCCCCTCGGAATCCGATCAGGTTCGCATCCTGTCAGCCGGGGAGAGCTTTGGCGAGCCCTTGGAATGCGACCGGGAAGCTAGCTCGGCCGGAGCGAAGCGGAGAGCCGGGATCCGGCACCGGATCCCGGCTAGCCGCCTGAGCGGCTTCCGGGATGACGAGAATCGGTTCATGGCATCGATGGTCTACGACGCGGGCCGGCGCGCCTGGCGCTTGGCGCTGTCGGCGGCGATGATGCGGCGCGTACTCTCCTCGATATGGCCGAGATGGACGGCCATTTCGGCTGCCGCCCTTGCCGGATCGCCGGCGGCGATGGTGCCGACGATGCGCGTGTGGTCCTGCGTGCTTTGCGCGATCAGGGCTGGGCTCTCGGTCGCGCGCCGCCGCAGATCGAGGCCCATGTTGTACAATCCATAAGCGATCCGCTCCAGGATGACGTTTCGTGCGACGACCGAGAGCTTCTCGTGAAATCGGCTGTCGAGGATGCGGAACCCGACGGGATCATGGCGGATCTTGTCGTGCGCGAGGATCATGGCGGAGAGGTCGGCGATGTCCTCGGCCGTCGCCTTGAGGGCCGCCATCCGCACGATCTCGACCTCGATGATGCGCCGGCTCTCGAACGTATCGGCGAGGTTGGATTCCGACAGCGACAGGAAAAAGTCGAGCGGGGCGAGCAGCGTGCGGGCCTTGAGGTCGGTCACGAAGGCGCCGCCGCCGTGGTGGGATTCGATGACGCCAAGCATGGAGAGCGCCCGCAGCGCCTCCCGCAGGCTTGGGCGGCTGAGACCGAAAATCTCGATCAGCTCGCGCTCGGAGGGCAGTCGATCGCCGGGGAGGAGAATGCCGGTGCGCACAAGGTCGAGAATGCGATTGACGACCTTCTGCGCCAGTCCTTCCTTTTCGATCGAGCCAAGCCCGCCCGGCTCGAGCAGCCTGACCTCGGCCCTTCTGGCCACTTCCCCCTCCCTTGCGGAGCTCGCGGCTTCTCCAGTGCGCCAATCCCCGGAGGTTCCGTTCCATAGGCGAACTGCCGGCTTGCCGCAATTCGGCCCAGGTTCCGCGAGGGAGCGTGTGAAGAAATACTCAAACGCCCGGCGAGCCCCTCTCCCGCCCCTAGCGGGGAGAGGGGCTTTCTTCACACGCTCCCGCGCGGAGACGAGCGCAAAACTCTCCTTAGGCCCCGAAGCGCGGCTCGGGCACGCCGCGCACGCCGAGATCGCGGATCGCAAACAGGCTGCCCCGCATCACCCCGTCGCCGGGGAAGCGCGGCAGCGGCGGCTTGGCCATGGATGTCGCGAACAAAATATCGAGTTCCGGCCCGCCGAAGTTGACGCTTGTCACCTTCCGGACCGGCATGTGGATGATCCGATCGACCATGCCGTCGGGCGCGTAGCGGACGATCTTGCTGTCATAGACGAGAGCATTCCAGACGAAGCCTTCGGCATCGACCGTGGAGCCGTCGGCGGCGCCGCCGCCCGAAGTGTCGACCTTGGCGAAGGTGCGCCGATTGGCGACGTTGCCGGTTGCAATGTCGTAGTCATAGGCCCAGATCTCGCCCGTCCAGGTATCGGTGAAGTAGAAAGTCTTGTCGTCCGGGCTCCAGCATGGCCCGTTCGAGACGATGATGTTGCTATCGAGCTTGTGGACGGAAAAGTCCGGATCGAGGCGGTAGAGTGCACCGTTCGGACCTTCCTCCATCGTGTCCATCGAGCCCGCGACGAAGCGGCCCCGGCGGTCGACCTTGCCGTCGTTGATCCGGTTCTTCGGCTTGTTCGGCTCCGGATCGTGGATCAGCGTGCAGTCGCCGGTCTTGAAATCAAGCGCGTGAAAGCCGTTGGCGAGCGACACGATCGCGCCATCGCCGTCCTTGCGCAGCGCCATCGAGCCGATCTTCGCCGGCACGTCCCAGGCGCGGATCTCGCGCCCATCGGCGGTGCAGCGGAACACGTTGCAGCCGAAGGAATCGATCCAGTAGAGCCGCTGCTGCGCGACGTCCCACAGCGGCCCTTCGCCGAGGATGGTCTTGACGTCGACAAGAACCTCGATGCGCATGTGTCCTCCTCCCTGCCGTCGCCCCCGCCCATCTCCCCTCGACGAGAGGCCATGAGGTGAGGGGCGTACGACTGTTCCCCCGCGCGCAACGGCGAACTCGGTTGCGTTTTTTAAAATAATATCATTTAATTGCGCCAAGCCTTCGTCAAGCAAGGCAGGGGCGCTTGGGGTGGGAGAGGGGCAGACTATCTGCATCTTCGGTCGGACTCCCTACCGGCCTCGGAGGCGATGCTTCGATCATGCTTTGGGTGCAATCTGGATAGGGGCGCGCTTCGAGCTCGGCACGACCCCTTCTTTCCCGCCCCGATCGATAGAGGATGCTAGGCCGCCTCGGGATGAGCGGTGCCGCTCTGCTCCAGCCGCGCCGTCAGCTCCAGTACTTTCAGCCGCAACTGGGCATTCTCGATTTCGAGCTCCCGCACACGTCCGGCGAGGTCTTTGCCGGGTTGACGAACCGGCTGGGTGTCCTTGATGAATTCGACACCCACGGCATCCGTCGTACGCCAGCGCATCTTGGCGCGCAGCCGTGTGCCTTTCTGGGGGATGAGGAGATCGAATTCGCCGGGCACGGTCACTGCCTGGCTGAGCTCGAGCTTGGCGCCCGTGCTCGACATGTTCCTGATGCTGCAGTCGACCGTCGAGCGGTTGTCATTGAAGACGATCTGCGCCCGTAAGAAGACCCGCATGCGTTCCGATGAGCGAGCCTCCGTCATCGGCCTATCTCCGCTCCTGGAGCATAAACGCACGCTTCCCGATTTCGCTCCGTCGAATCCAAGGGTTTTCCGTAACCGGCTTTGAGCAAACCTGTGGCAAAATGATTAATCAAGTATGAACGGCATGTGGACATCAATCGCGCTTCCTCTGCTGCTGGAGGGCCTTCGTCCGCGTGTGCGGCGGCGGGATCCGCATTTCCCGCATGGGATCTACATAAAATTGCTCCTGAGCTGTCAGACATCTTGAAAGGCGCTGTTCATTACTCGTTATGCGAGTATGCGCACAACGCCAGCGCGCAATTCTTCCGTATTGAGCCAATAATTTACTAAACGACCCGAATCTTTATTCTTCCGTTTGACTCGAACATGCCGCACAGGCTGCATGACTGCAGCGCCTCGCAACCGCCGAGGAGAGAACCGGGTGCCGCGCGGACTGATCGGCAAGCTCGTCGCCACGATCGGAGTGCGTTCGCGGCTGTCGCTCCTGGCGCTCGTGGCGATCGCGCCGCTCTTCGCTCTCCTTCTCGCGAGTGCGGTGGCGGACCGGCAGATCGCGCTAGATGCAGCGCGGGTCAGGGTGCTGGATCGCGCCCGTCTTGCCGCCGAGAGTCAGGACGACATTCTCCGGCAGGCCTTCGAGCTTCTGGCCGTGCTGCGACGCATGCCCGAGCTCACGGGCGTCGCCGCGCAGTGTCGCGCGACTTTGCGGGCGATGGCCCGCGATCATCCGCAGTTCCGCTCCATCGGCATTGTCGGGCCGGACGGGATGATCCTCTGCGACAGCCTTCTCGACCAGCCGCGGCTCGTGTCCGACACGACGCTCCTGCGGGAGGCGATGGCTCCCGACGCGCCCGCCGACATCCTCAGCAAGTTCAAGATCGGGCGGGTCACCGGCAAGCCGACGATTGTCGTTGCCGCTCCGCTGCCGCCTGCGGCCTGGGGGCAACCGGGATCCGGCATGGCGGTTGTCACCCTTAACCTCGACTGGTTTTCGAAGATGACGGCGGAGGAGGCGGCATCCTCGGACCGGGTGGCCCTGGTCATCGATTCGCGCACGGGAACGGTCCTCGGACGGTCGCCAGATCCCGCGCACCTCACCGGGCGGGCCTTCCCCGACCACCCGCTGACGCTGGCGATGGTCAAAGCGCCCCGCGGCGGCACGATCGCCGCGCCCGGTCTTGACGGAATGCCGCGCGTATTCGGTTTTGCACCCCTTGGGGGCAGCGGCAATGCGGGCTTGATGATCGCTGTCGGCGAAGCGCGCGCCGCCGTGCTCGCCGACGCCAACCAGCGCCTTGTCGTCGGCACGACACTGGCAGTCCTGGCGGCGCTGGCCGCTGCCGGAGCGGCGTGGCTGTTCGGCGACCTCACGCAGCTTCGCCCGATCCGGGCCCTCGTCGACACGGCCAGGACGCTCGGCGCCGGCGATCTTGACGCGCGCGCCAAGGTCGCCGCTTGGCAGGCGCCGGAGTTCCGCGCCCTGGGCGACACGCTTGCCGAAATGGCAAGTGCCATCGAGCTTGTTCAGCGCAACCTCAGCGAGAGCGAGAGCCGGCTTCGCCTGCTTGCCGAGAACGCGACCGACCTGATCATCCGCGTGCGCGAGGACGGCATGCGGCTCTACGCCTCGCCGGCGAGCCGCAGGCTTCTCGGCTTTGAGCCCGCCGAGATGCTGTGCATGTCCTCCCGCGAGTCGATCCATCCGGACGACGTCGGATTCCTCGAGGACCCGCGCGCCTTCGGCAGCGACGAGCCGGTCACCTTCACCTATCGCATGCGCCGCAAGGACGGTCGTTACATCTGGGTCGAGGCGGTGTCGCGCGCGCTGACGCAGCCCGCTGGACAGCTGCGCGAATGCATCATCGTGGTGCGCGACGTCGAACGACGCATTGCAGCCGAACAGCGTCTGAAGGAGAGCGAGGCACGCTATCGTCTCCTCGCCGACCATTCCTCCGACATGGTGTTCCAGCTCGACCGGAACATGGTTCGGCAATATGTCTCGCCCGCCTCGCGCGAAATCCTGGGCTACGAACCGGAGGAGCTTGTCGGCATCAATCCCGTCGGCATGGTGCATCCGGAGGACGCGGAGCGCGTCCGCAGCGTATTCGCGTCGCTGCTCGCCGGCGAGGTCGAGCGCGCCACGGTGAGCAACCGAATCCGCCATCGCGAGGGGCGATGGGTGTGGGTCGAGGCCGAACTGCGCCTGCTCAGAGATGCCATGACCCACGCCCCCTACGGCATTGTCGGCGCGTTGCGCGACATCTCGGCCCGCAAGGCGGCCGAGGACGCGGTTCGGGTCAGCGAGGCCCGCTATCGGCTGCTCGCCGACAACACAGCCGATTTCATCACGTGCTTTGCACCGGACGGCAGGCGCATCTATGCCTCTCCCGCCTGCCGTCATCTTCTCGGCTACGAGCCGGAAGAAGTCCTGGCGATGCAGCCGACGGATCTGACCCATCCCGACGATCAGCCATTGCTGGCCGAAGCCCTTGAGCGACTGCAAGGCGGAGAGGCGGTCGACGATTTTCGTTGTCGTGCCCGCCACAGGGACGGCTCGTACCGCTGGGTGGAGGCGAGCGGTCGCAAGCTGCCGAACGGCGAAGGCGTGCTCTTCGCGGTCCGCGACATCTCAAAACGCAAGCAGGCGGAAGACCGGCTGGAAGAGGCCAATCGCCGCCTGGAGGCGCTTGCCGCACAGGACAGCCTGACTAGTCTCGCCAATCGGCGCAGCTTCGACGAGGCCCTCGAGATCGAGCACCGCCGCGC
Source organism: Methylobacteriaceae bacterium (assembly GCA_019233695.1). GTDB lineage: Bacteria > Pseudomonadota > Alphaproteobacteria > Rhizobiales > Beijerinckiaceae > JAFAME01. The sequence continues at coordinate 310 of JAFAME010000173.1, read as the reverse complement.
CATGCGTGAGGCGGCCCACCTAGGTCTGATCATGCTCGACGTCGACAATTTCAAGGCATTCAACGACGTCTACGGCCATCCGGCCGGCGACGAATGCCTGCGCGCCGTCAGCCGTGCGGTGAGGAGCGCATTGCGGCGGCCCGGCGATCTTGCCGCACGCTATGGCGGTGAGGAGCTCGTCGTCCTGCTGCCCAACACCGATGAGGCGGGTGCGGCGCTCATCGCCCAGCGCATTCGCCTCGCCGTACGCGCCATGCGGCTGGAGCATCGCACCGGCGCCAAGCGGATCGTCACCGTCAGCGCCGGCGTC
>JAFAME010000479.1 GCA_019233695.1 Methylobacteriaceae bacterium | reverse complement strand
CCTTCCGCCATGTCGCCGCGCACGGAGCCAAGGCGAGCCGCATAGAGCAGGCCCGCCATCGACGCGATAATGCCGGAGGCGGCGAAAAGAGTCATCTTCACCCGCTTCACCCGAACGCCCGAGTAGCGGGCCGCCTGCAGATTGTTGCCGATCACGTAGACCAGCCGGCCGAAGGCCGAGCCGTGCAGGACGATGGCGACGATGACGAACAGAACAAGGAATATGACGATCGAAACGGTGAGCGAGCCGATGAGCTCTTGTTGGCCCATGGCGTTGAACCACAGCGGATAGCCGCCGATCGCCCGGTCCTCTAGAAGGATGCGCCCGATGCCGCGGTAGCCGATGAGGCCGGCGAGCGTCACCGCGAGCGACGGCAGCCCGACATAGGCGACCCAAAACCCGTTGAAGAGGCCTGCCGCGGCCCCGACGGCAACGGCGGCAATCATCGCCAGCGGCAGCGGCACGCCCTGCTGGAAGAGGAAGGCCATCACGCACGCCGAAAGGCCCATGACCGAGGCGACAGACAGGTCGATCTCACCGTTGATGATGATCAGCGTCATCATCAACGCAATGATGATCTTCTCGACCGACAGCTGGAACAGATTTACGAGATTGCCGGCGCCGAGATAGTACGGCGATCGGGCGAGGTTCATCGCGACGACCGCAACGAGAAGCGCGAGCAGCAGGCCCTCCCAGCTCTTCAGGCGGGCGAGCGCCGTCATCTCGGCGGCCTGATAAGGGGCGTGACGAACGCGTCCGCCGCTGCGTTGCCTGGTGCGGACGCGCGGTCCGCCAAGGCCGCCATTGTCATTCCTCCCGAGGCAAGGCACATTCAAGTGGACAGACCACTTTCTAAGGAAGTCAGTCAAACGGCGTCGAGTCAAGCTGCCGTCGCAGAACATTCGCGCCATCAGACGCGGTCCGCGGTCGTTCGAAAGAGTCTGGCAGACCTCGATGGCTATCTGATTGTCGCGCGGCTATAGCAGTGCAAATCGAGGTCAAGGCGAACGCCTCATGTCGGTTTCGGGAGGAAACGGGTTGGCACCCGATGCAGGCGAAGCGCAGACGCGCTCGCCGGCCCCGCCGGTTCTTGAAATGCGCAACATCGCCAAGCGCTTTTCCGGTACGCAGGCGCTCGAGGATGTTTCGCTCGCGCTCCACCCCGGGGAAATCCATGCGCTCCTCGGCGAAAACGGCGCCGGCAAGTCGACGCTGATCAAGATCATGACCGGCGTCTATCAACCGGACCGCGGCGAAATCCTGCTTTCCGGTGCGCCGATTGCGATCGCCAGCGCAGCCGACGCCCAGCGTCGCGGCATCGCAGCAATCTATCAGGAACCGCTGCTCTTTCCTGATCTCAACGTCGCCGAAAACATCTTCATCAGCCACCAGGACCTCGGCGCGCTGACCAATTGGCGGCAGATGTTTCGGCGGGCCGAGGAGATCCTGGCCTCGCTCGGCGTCGTCCTCGACGTGCGCAACGCGGCGCGCGGACTGACGCTTGCCGCCCAGCAATCGGTGGAAATCGCCAAGGCGATCTCGCTCAATGTCCGTGTCCTGATCATGGACGAGCCGACCGCCTCCCTCTCCGCGCACGAAGTCGCGCAGCTCTTCGGGCTCGTGAAGGATCTGCGCGGCAAGGGCGTTGCGATCCTCTTCGTCAGTCATCGCCTCGAAGAAGTCTTCGAGATCGCCGACAAGGTGACCGTCTTTCGCGACGGGCGGCGAATTTCCACGCGGCCGCGGACCGAGGTCACGCCGCAAAGGGCGATTGCCGACATGGTCGGCCGCGAGATGGGGCTGTTGCAGGCGCGCCCGCCGGCGCGGCGCGGCGACCTGCTTCTCTCTGTGCGCGGGCTCATGCGCGAAGGCGCCTTCCAGGATGTCAATTTCGACCTCCATCGCGGCGAGGTTTTGGGTTTCGCCGGCCTGATCGGCGCCGGGCGTACGGATGTCGGCCTCGCGCTCTTCGGCATCGAGCCGGCCAGCGCCGGAACCATCACGCTTGACGGCGAGGCAAGGACGATCCGCTCGCCCGGGCAGGCGATGGCCTGCGGCATCGCCTACCTCTCCGAGGACCGTCGCCAGCTCGGCCTGTCGCTGCCGATGTCGATTGCCGCAAACATCTCGCTGCCGGTGCTCAGGCGCTACCTCAATCGCCTCGGCCTCATCCGGATCGGCGAGGAACGCAAGACCGCCGAGCAGTATCGGCGGCGGCTTGCCATCCGGGCGCCCTCGGTCGATCTCGCCGTTGCCAAGCTCTCCGGCGGCAATCAGCAGAAGGTGATGCTGAGCAAATGGCTCAACACCCATCCCTCGCTCTTGATTCTCGATGAGCCGACCCGCGGCATCGATGTGGGCGCCAAGGTCGAGGTGCACGCCATGATCGGCGAGCTCGCCGCGGAGGGTATAGGCATCATCCTGATCTCGTCGGATCTTCCCGAGGTGCTGGCGATGAGCGACCGCGTGCTCGTCATGCGTGAGGGCCGCCAGATGGCGATTCTCGATCGCGGCGAGGCCGACGAGGAGACGGTGATGACGGCTGCCATGGGACAGGCGATCGCCCTCGAAAGTGAGGTCGCGGCGTGAACTGGCTGCAACGTCGCATCCGGCCCGAGCAGATCCGCGAGTTCAGCCTGCTCCTCCTCATCATCGTGGCGATCCTGATCTTCGGCTCGCTGATCGAGGGCTACTACACATCGCGGACCTTCAACCGCGTGGCCTCGAGCGTGGCCATCATCACGGTCGTCGCCGTCGGCCAGACGCTCGTCGTACTGACGCGAAGCATCGACCTTTCCGTTGGTTCGATCGTCGGCTGCACGGCCTATTTCGTCGGCGCGCAGATCGCTGCGCACAATGACCTCTCGCCGATCCTCGCCATTGTCATGGCCGTTGCGCTAGGCGCCTGCATGGGCACCATCAATGGCACCATCGTCGCGTGGGGACGGGTTCCCCCGATCATCGTGACCCTCGGCACGCTCGCCATCTATCGGGGCATCCTCGTCGACTATTCCGGCGCCAAGACGGTGACGACCGACAGCCTGCCGACCTGGCTCATCGATCTGCCGCAGCTCACTCTCTTGACTGTCGGGGGCATCGACATCCGGGCGATGGTCGCCCTGGCGCTCGTCATCGTCCTCGTCTTTCAGTTCGCCACGAGCTACCTCAACATCGGGCGCCGCCTTTATGCGATCGGTTCCAATCCCGATGCTGCCTATCTCATCGGCCTGCCGGTGCAGCGGATCGTGTTCACGGCCTTCGTGCTGTCGGGCGCGCTCGCCGGGCTTGCAGGCTTCATGACGCTTGCAAGGTTCGGCAACATCACGGTGGAAAATGGCCGCGGACTCGAACTGCAGGTCGTCGCCGCGGTCGTGGTGGGGGGCGTCAACATCTTCGGCGGATCGGGCACGGTGACGGGTGCCATGCTCGGCGCGGTGCTGATCGGCACGCTCGAGCAGAGCCTTTTCCGCCTGCAGATCAGTCCGTTCTGGCTCGACGCCCTGCTCGGCCTTCTCATTCTTCTTGCCGTTGCAAGCGATGCCATCATCCTGCAGCGCCTGCGGGCGCTCTGGGCGCGCACTGAACTGCGCCTCGTCGCAAAGCCGAGAGCGTCCGGACAGGTGCAGGACGAGCCGCCGCCGCAGAGCGCGCATTGAGCTGGTCCTCCGGGCAGGCTTGAAGAGATCTTGAGACCAGCCGAGCCCGAGCTGGTA
>JAFAME010000315.1 GCA_019233695.1 Methylobacteriaceae bacterium | reverse complement strand
CGGGCGCTCGCCGATGCCATCCTCGGCGCGCCCAACAAGGTCAAGTTCATTGGCCTCACCTCCAAGGAGCGCTTCTCGGTCCTGAAATCGGGCGAGATCGATGTGCTCATCCGCGATTCCGAGCACAGCTTCACCCGCAACACCTCGCTCGGCCTCGACGAGCCCGCCGTCAATTTCTTCACCGGGCAAACGTTCATGGTGCGCAAGAGCCTTGGTGTCGCGCATCTCAAGGAGCTGAACGGGGCGACCATCTGCGTTCTGACCGGCACCACGCTTGAGACCAACATCGCCGACTACAACCGCGCCAACGGCATCCAGATCAAGACGCTGCTCTTCGAGAAGCCGGAGGAAGCCTTCGCGGCGGCCGATGCCGCCCGCTGCGACGGCTACACGGATGATGGAGGTTCGGTCGCCGCCGCCCGCTCGACCATGAAGAGCCCCGACGAATGGACCTTCATGCCAGAGACGATCGGCGGCCTGCAGCCGCTCGGGCCTTTGACCCGGCAGGGAGACGAGGCCTGGACGCGCCTTGTGAAATGGACCCACTACGCCATGCTCGAGGCGGAGATCCTGGGCATCACCAAGGCCAACGCGGACGAGATGGGCAAGAATCCGACCGATCCCGACGTGCGCCGCTTCTTCGGCCTCGAAGGGGATTTCGGCAAGCTGCTCGGTGTCGACAACGAATGGGCGAAGCGCATCGCCAAGGACATCGGCAATTATGGCGAGGTGTATGAAGCGACCTTCGGCGGAAAGGGGCTCGGCCTGCCGCGCGGCATGAACAATCTCTTCGACAAGGGAGGCCTGCAGACGCTGCCGACCTGGCACTGAGCACCGCCTATGGTCAGTCGACCGTCGCCGCGCGCACGCATCGCACAATGGATGCTTCTGCTCGCGCTCGTGGCGGTCGCCTGGCAGCTTTGGGAGCATGTGGCGGAGAACCTCGCTCTCCGCCACATGCATTTCAGCTTCGCCTTTCTCGGCGACTACGCCAATTTCGATATTCCGTTCCGTCTGATCGACTGGCATGTGGGCGATACCTATGCGAGGGCGCTGCTTGTCTGCACCCTCAATACGCTCCTGGTATCGGCTGCAGGCATCGTGGCCGCCTCCCTCCTGGGCCTGCTCGTCGGCATCATGCGGCTTTCGGCGAATTGGCTCGTGCGCAATGTCGCGCTCGCCTATATCGAGCTCTTCCGCAATACGCCGCAGCTCGTCCAGATCGCCTTCTGGTATATCGGCGTCCTGCAGGCGATGCCCCCTTTGCGGCAGAGCTTCGTGCTGCCCGGCGGAGCGCTGCTCAATATCCGCGGCCTCTATTTGCCGAGCATCGATCTCGGCCTCTGGTCGCTGACGATTGGCGCGGTCGCATTGGCGACCATCGCGGCAACGCCAATTCTGTGGCGGATGCGGCTCGGCAACGCGCCCCTGAGAGGCAAGTCCCTGATCCTGCCCCTTCTTCTTTTGCTTGCCCTTTGGGCCAGCATCGAGCGGATCGACTATCCGGCGCTGCGCGGCTTCAACATCGCCGGAGGCGTGCAGATCCCGCCCGAGCTCGTCGCGCTCTGGGCCGGCCTCAGCACCTATTCCTCCGCCTTCATCGCCGAGATCGTGCGCGGCGCCATCGTCTCTGTGCATAAGGGCCAACGCGAGGCGGCCTTGAGCCTCGGGCTGAGGCCGGGGCAGATCATGCGCAAGGTCATCCTGCCGCAGGCGCTGCGGGTCATGGTGCCGCCGATGACGAGCCAATATCTCAACCTGATCAAGTCGAGCTCGCTCGGCGCGGCAATCGCCTATCCGGAGCTCTTCTCCATCTTCGCCGGCACGGTCCTGAACCAGACCGCGCGCGAGCTCGAGACGATCATGATCCTGATGGCGATCTTCCTCTCGATCAGCCTCGGCACCTCCGCCTTCATGAACTGGTACAACCGGCGCGTCGCCCTGGTGGCAGGATGACGGCCTCGGCGCGCGAGATGGGGCAGGCCGCCGAAACCTGGAGCTGGGCTGTTCCGGGACAGTCGGGGCCGCCGCGCAGCGTCAGCCGCCGGGCCGGCCACGCGCTTGAATGGGTCCGCAAGAACCTGTTCAGCACGCCGTTCAACGGCGCGCTGACGATTGTCACGGTCGCTCTCATCGCCTACGTGGGGCAGCTCCTGTTTCGCTGGGCCGTTCTCGACGCGACGCTCTCCGGCACGAGCCGCGCCGCCTGCCATCCGGAAGGCGCCTGCTGGACCTTCATCAAGATGCGCCTGCCGCTCTTCTTCGTCGGCCGCTACCCCGCCGACGAGCGCTGGCGCGTCGCCGCCGCCCTCCTGGTGATGATCGGCTTCTGCTGGCCGGTCCTGCGGGAACGCCACAGCCGCCACCGCGGCCTCTGGCTCATCCTCCTCCTGACCGCCTGTCCGCTCATCGTCGCTCTCCTCCTGCTCGGAGGCGTGCCTCTCCTGCCCTATGTGGATACGAGCCTGTGGGGCGGGCTGATGCTCGACGTCCTCATCTCCTTCGTCACCGTCGCCGGCGCGATCCCCTTCGGCATCGCACTGGCGCTCGGACGCCGCTCGAGCCTCCCGATCCTGCGCATGCTCTCCATCGGCTTCATCGAATTGTGGCGCGGCGTGCCGC
>JAFAME010000138.1 GCA_019233695.1 Methylobacteriaceae bacterium | reverse complement strand
GTAGTACCAGGCATAGTCTTCGCCGCCCTCGACATTGGCCTGCAGGTAGGTTTTGTCGTGCGGCGCCAGCACTTGGTAGTTGGCGACGACGGCGCCCGAGGCCGCATCGGCGTTGGGAAGCGTGTCGCGCCAGTCCGACAGCGGCAGGTAGTTGTCGATGCCGACAAAATCGATGTTTGTGTCGGACCACAGCGGGTCCATGTTGAAGATCACGTCATTCGTGCCGTCGCTCGGCCGGTACGAATGATACTCCGACCAGTCCGCCGCATAGCCGACCTTGCAGGACGAGCCGACGACCGTCTTGATGCTCGCGGCGAGGCTCTTCAGGGCCTGCACCGCCGGAAAGGTGCCGTCGCCCGGCGAGGAGCGCACCGTGGTGAGCCCGACGAGCTCGGAGCCGATGACGAAGGCATCGACTCCGCCGGCGGCGACGCACAGGGTCGCATAGTGCGTCACCATCGTGTTGTAGGATGAAAAGAACGCATTGATCTGGGTTGCCGCCGCAGCGGTCTTGTCGACTGTTCCCGGCTGGCCGATGGCAGGCGAACAGGTGATGCGCCCGCGCCAAGGGAACTGCGCCTGTTGCGAACCGCCGTAGGGGTCGGGCAGGCCATTCCCCGGCGGGATGTCCATCATGATGAAGGGATAGAAGCCGACGCGAAAGCCGCGCGACTTCAGGAAGGCGATCGCTTGCGAAACCGTGTTGTCGCTCGGCGTGCCGCCGAAGGCGGGTACCGTGCCGGTGAAGAGCGAGCCTGGGTTGATCAGCGAGGGCGCGACCTGCGAGACCGCCTGCGCCGAAGCGCGCGAGATGCCGTTGACGCTCCAATCCTGTGGCGTGACGCTCTTGGCGTTCGTCTCGACCTTCGGCACGATCTGGCACGAGCCCGCCCGCAGATCCGTACCGAACCAGGTCACGACCAGCATCACCGCATTCGGGTTCGACAGGCCGCCGAACATCAGGGCGTTGATGGAGGCTTCGAGGTCGGGCAGGCCGATGCTCGAATGGGCGTTCTCGCTCTTGCTGTTGCCCTGCGAGTCGGTCTCCGTGTAGGCGGTGGTGCCGTAGACGAACTCGCCCGAGCCCGGCAGGAGCGCCACGCTCCTCAGGCAATTATTGAGGTCATTGGAGTCAGCGACATTGGGCCGGCGCACGATCTCCGCCGTGATCTGCGGCATGCGATTGCCGAAGTCGGTCAGGACCATCGTGTCGAACACGGCATAGCAGATGCCGCGGAAGGCCGGCGTCGCATTCACCCCTTCGATGCTCTCGATGAGCGAGTCGGGCGCCTGCGCTTCATCGCCGTCATAGAAGCGGATCGTGTACTTCGACTGGTCGAGCTCGTTGCCGTCGGCCCACAGCCGCTGCAGGGAGAGCCCGCCGTCACCCTCGCAGAAGGCGACCGCGAAGGAGATCGTGAACTGCTGCTGCTTCTGTGCCGGGCTGAACAGCGATCCTTTGCCGGTGCCCGGCACCTTGACCGTCGTTTCCTGGAAGCGGCTGCACCAGATGACATTGCCGCCGAGCCGCATGCGGCCCCAGAGCTTCGGGATGACCACGCCTTCCGAGGCGCTGGTGATCGGCACGTTCGGCTGGTTGGCGGCCTTGTGCGGGGTGAGGGCGTTGATGAGCGCATTGTCGGCAAGGGCTCCGGCCACGGCACCGACGGCGCCGCCGATCGGCCCGCCAAGCGCCGTGCCGACGGCCCCGAGCAACAGGGTTGCCATGGCTCAGTCCGCTACGCCCGGGAAGGCGAAAGCCGACGCGATCAGCCGCCGCCAGGCCGCCGAGAGGCTCACCTCGCGGACGCAGTCGTTGCTTTGCGCGTGGATCATGGTCTTCGGTGTCGAGAGGATGGCGCAGTGCTTGGCGACGCGCCCCGAGCGCATGCGAAACGCCAGGATGTCCCCGGGCTGTGCCACCGCGATCGGAATGGGGACAAGGTGCCTGTGGCCAAGAGTGAGGAGCGGCTCGGACCGATCGGCCTCGCCATAGTCGGGCGTATAGGGCGGCACGGCCTCAGGCTCTGGGCCGTAGAGCGCCCGCCACACACCGCGCACAAGGCCCAGGCAATCGCAGCCGGCGTCGGCGAGCGAGGCCTGGTGGCGGTAGGGTGTGCCGATGAAGGCGCGCGCTGCAGCGACGATGGCGAAACGGGTGGGGGCGGCGGCGACCCCCGGCGCCGCGGTCACGCGACGACCCGAGCGCAGGCATGAAGCTGCCTAAGTGGAACGGCGGCGAGTGTGCCAAGTCGGCCGTCACTTAAGCACGGGCATAGCCTGGTGGCTCGCAAAACGCCATATGCCGCCTCCATGATTGTCGACTTTCGACTGCCCATCTCTCACGTGATCCCGTTGTACAGCGACCCGCCCGACTGACCCGAGCCGTCGGCGGTCGGATAACGCGTGACGGCATCGATTCCCGGAATGAGGTTGAAGCCGCGGAAGTTCACAACGTTGTTGAACTTCGAAAAGCATGTATCGATGTCCTTCTTGCAGCCGGCGGTGAAGGTCGCCGTGTCGCCGATGGCAAGCGGCAGCTCCGGCGCGGTCCAGAGCTCGATCGAGTCGACACCGGCGGTGCGCGCATGCGTCTTGATCTCGAAGGTCAGGCCCTTGTTGACGCCGCCCGTGAAGGCAACGAGCCCGGCCGTGAACCAGTCGGCGGCAAAGCCCGAGAGGCCGCTCACGTTGAACATGCGCACAAGGCCTGCGGTCTGGACGGTGCCGGCGCCCTGGAACGTCCCGGTTGCGACATTTATCGTGCAGCGCGCATCGCCGAGCTTTGCCGAGCAGGTGCGCTGAAACGTGTACCCGATCTTCTGGTTCATCCGGTGCGACAGCGAGCGCAGCTCGGCCGTGAACGCCAATCCCTGCCGCTTGACCTCGCCCAGATTGCCCTTGGCAATGGTCACCCCCATCGAGGGATCGGCCCAGTTGACCCAGAAGAGCTCGATGACGGCATCGTCATAGCGGCCGGCCAGAAGGTCGGTCTCGGTGATCGATAGGGACGAGAGCGCGCCTTGTGCTTCGAGATTGTCGACGGCAAGCCCCAGGCTCTGCTGAATCCGCGATGACGTGAAGCCGGTGGCGGCCTCGAACGTCACACCGTTGTAGACGATGTCCTGATCATGCTCGGTAAAGCCCAGAACGACGCCGTCGCCCCGCGTCACCTGCCAGCAATAGGCCATGGTGGTGACGCCCGAGGCAAGATGCGCGGCAAGCGGCGGAGACAGGATCTTCATGTGTGCGCTTCACGCGGGGTCAGATCGGGCGGCATCACGTTTCCTCACTTCTGCGTCAACGACGGCCAATTGCAGGACCGCTTCTCGCGTTGGGCGGTATATTCGAGGGGGCAGTCGGCCGTCGGCAGTCGCGACTGCGGGCGCATCCCTACTGCTGGCGCCCACCGACGACTGCCGACTGCCGCTCTCAACCGGAGGCGCCAAATGCATCGGATCTCACGCTTCATCCTGCTCACCGCCGGCCTCTGTGCCGCGCTCGGCGCTGTCGCGGCCCTTGCTCAGGAGCAGCCTGCGCCTATGCCTGCCCGCATCAGCGGGACGATCGAAAAATTCGACGGCCAGATGCTGGTCGTCGCAGCGCTCACCGGTCAGGAAGTGTCGGTCACGCTGCTGCCGAACTGCCGCGTGACCGCGCTCGTCAACAAGACGCTTGCGGACATCAAGCCCGGCGACTTCGTCGGCTCGGCCGCCGTCAAGGGGGCCGACGGCAAGCTGCACGCCCAGGAAGTGCACATCTTCCCCGAGGCGATGCGTGGCACCGGCGAAGGCCATCGCCCCATGTCCGAGCCGCAGCAGACGATGACCAACGGCACGATTGCCGAGGTGGTGAGCGCCCCGCAGGGCCGCACCCTCAAGCTGAAATACAAGGATGGCGAGCAGGAGATCGATGTCGCGCCGGAGGTGCGCATCATCGGCATCATCCCCGGCGACCGCAGCCTGCTGAAGGCCGGCGCGGCGGTCACGATCTTTGCCGCCAAGGACGCCAGCGGCGCCTTCACCGCCCGTTTCATCCAGGCCGAGAAGGATGGCGTCAAGCCGCTGATGTGAGAGAGGGGCAGTCGGCAATCGGCAGTCGATAACTACTGCCGACTGCCCACTGCCTACTGCCCACTGCCCACTGCCCACTGCCTACTGCCTACTGCCCACTGCCCACTGCCTACTGCCCACTGCCGGCTGCCGTCTACACCCTGATTTCCACCACCGGAATCGACTGGATTTGGCCGGCCTGGAAATGGCTCATGTTGATCGTCAGCTGGTCGGTATCGAAGCGCACCGGCACGTCGTACTGAAAGCCTGCCGTGATCGGCGCGCCGGCCGGCGGGGCGCTTGCGAAGGTAACAAGGCCGGTCGTTGCATCGAGGCTCCAGCCTGAGGCCATCGCCACGCCTCCAACTGCCACCACCGTGGTCCCGGCGACGGGCTTCACAATTGTCCGCAGCCATGGCGCGAAGGCCGAACCATAGGCCTTGACAAGCTGAAACACCCTGATGGTGCCGTCGCCCGTGCCGATCGCCTGGTCGAAGGGGCTGACCGTGCTGCCCGGCGGGCTCGATTGATGATCCATCTGATCGAGCCAGCGGAAGCCGTAGAGCCTGCCGCGCCGCTCTTCCCAGAAGGCGAGCACGGCGGCAAGATCGGCCGCCGTCTTGATGCCGTAGCCGGCATCGTATTTGCGCAGCGAATTGGCCCAGATCGAGTTGCGCTCCTCGCTCCCCGAGCGCAGCGTGACGATGTCGGTGCGCCGCCCCGGACCGCCGGTCGAGCCGAAGGAGATCGCGGTCGGGAAGCGCACCTCGTGAAAGCCGGCCATCTAAAGGGTCCTTGCACCGCGCTGGACGGCGCGGGTCAGCATACCGGAAAGCTGCGCCTGCGATTGCGCGAAGGAGGCGACGTCGGGCGTGGCGATATGGAAATGGTTCACGACCGTGCCGCCGGCCTGAGCCGCGGCACCGCCTGATGCGACGGCTCGCGTCACGAGGTTCGGATAGACCTGCAGTGGCGAACTGCCGGCCCGGATCAATTCGGGTCCCGCCTCGCCGGCAATCCCGAAGCTGCCCGGCGGAATCGTGCCGCCCGCCGCGAAAAACCCCGAGAACAGGCCCTTGGTGCCCGAAGCAAGCGAGCCGAAGAGCCCGCCGAGCGCGCTGCCTTGCGCCTTGGTGCCAAAGAGGCCGGCGAGAGGCCCCTCGCCCAGAAGCGTTGCCTGCAGCGCGGCCCGCGCCAGCGCCTCCTCAATGCTCTTCAGGACATCAGTGAGATTGCTGCCGGACACGACCGCCCGTTCGATGCCGCTCGTCAGCGTCTGTGCGCCGAAGGCCCACGCCTCGTTCATCGCCTGCTGCTGATTGGCGACCTTCTGCTGTGCCGCGGCCGTGGCGTCGATCTCCTTCACGAGATCGGCGACCTTCTGCTTTTGCGCTTCGGTGGCATCGGCGCCGAGCTTTGCCTGCTCCTGCTCGATCCGCTGGTCTTCGAGGATTTTCTGGCGCTGCTGCTCGTTGGCGGTGAGGAGGTCGAGCTCGCGCTGGAGGTCCTGCGTGACGTCGCCGGTGCTCTGCACGCCGGTCGCCGCGGCAATCGATGCGGGCGTCAGGACGCCCATCGAATCGGACGGACCGATGCCAGAGCCGCGGCCGCGATGGCCGCGCCCGGAGGAGCGGTGTCTCGTCATTTCATCAAGCCTTGATCAGGCCGTCGCGCCGGCATTGCTCTTCGAGCGCCCGCGCCTCGGCCGAGGTCATGTAAGCATGTCTGTCCGGGTCGAGGCCGCGGGCATCGAGGAATCCGTCGATGGCGGCGACGAGCTCGATCAGCGTCATCGACCAGAAGGCGCGTGGGCTCAGGGCGAGCCAGCCGAGGCCGGCGCGCAGCCAATAGCGCCAGCGCGCCTTTCCGCTAAAGGGCGCTCTCCCGACGGCTCCCTTTCGGCCTGGAACCAGCGATCCTGGGTGACGCGGATGAGGGCGAGGGCATCGCGCAGCAGGGCATAGGGGCTGACCCCCGGCTCATCGACGAGCGCCGGATCGTGGCCGTTGGCGGCGAGCACCGCTCGCCAGAAGGTCAACAGCGCGCGAGCCTTCGGCAAGGGATAGGCCAGCCCCTCCTCGCTCGTTTCCCGCCGGAACAGATACTGGCCGACCTGATCGAAATCGACGCCGAAGCGCGCTTCGAGCTCGGCGAGCGCGCCCATGGTGAGCGCCACCTCGACTACCCTGCCCGCGATGGTGAGGCTGCGCTCGCCACGGATCTCGTTGGCCATTGCCGCCTCAATAGCTCTGGGCCGGCAGGCGGAACGCGCCGACCGTCACTGACGTCGCCGAGGAATAGGCAAGGTTCACGTTATTGTTGGCGTCCATATAGGCGGCCGTGAACGGCCCGATCATGGCGTCGGCACCCGCAGCGATGCTGATCACGCGCGAAGGCGGGGCCAGCGCCCCCACGCCCGGGATTTTGACCGCGGTCGCCTGGGTGGGCGCGATGGTGACCGTGAGCGTGCCGCCCGAGCCGTTCTTGACATGCACGAACGAGCGTTCGTCGGACGGATTGTTGAAGGCATCGCCCCCCGCGCTTGCCGCCTGATAGACGGTCGCACTGCCGGCGGGAGAGAGAGTCGTGACGGGAATCTGGGCCATGACTGGTCCTTCCGGAGTTGGGGGTGGTCAGGCGAGCGTGACCGGGCCGGAGCTTTGCAGCATCACGTCATAGACGGCTTCGCCCTTGTGCTCACCGCTGTACTGGAACGAGGCAAAGACGAACGTGCCGGTGAAGGTCCCGACGTTGGGCACGACGAGATCGGTTGCAAGCGCGCCGCCGGCCATCACCGTGTTGAGGGTGGTCTTCTCGATCGCGCTCGCGAGCGGCACGCCCGAGCCCGTGACTTCGACCGAGCGCGTGCCGACGCCGGTCAGGAGCTCGCGCCAACGTTCGATGCTGTCGGCGTTGGTGACGTCGACCGCCTCGTTGTTGATCTTGATCTGCTTGGTGCGCAGGCCCGTGAGCGTCGTCGGCACGCCGCCGACATAAGGCCTGACGAGGATGTCTTTTGCGCCGAAGGCTGCCATGGCGAAGTCCTGTGGTTGAATTGTGCGTGGAGTGCCCTCTCCCCGCCCCTGGCGGGAGAGGGGGTGCTAGCCGTGGCCGATGAGTGCGGCGATCCTCAGATAGCCGTGGTTGGTTTCGCCATCCGGATCGAGAACCAGCTGGCTGCGCTCGACGACCTGCGCCAGAAGGAGGTTGCGGCCGGCAATCGTCAGCGCCGGGCGGTCGCCCGAAAGGTCGGGCTGCATGTGCACGACGGCCTCCACCCTCGCCATCATCTGGCGGGCCGTGGCTGTTGCGGGCGACTGATTGCCGTCGCTGTGGCGCATCGCCCAGCAGTGGACGTCAACGAGGATTTCCTGGCCGTAGCTGTCGCTCGTCGAGAAGGCGCGCTGCGCGGTATCGCCGAAGCTGATGTACGGCAGCGCGGTGTGGGCAGGCGGACGGTTGAAGATCTTGACCGCGCCGCTCGCCGGGTCGGTGCCGACGATCGAGGCAAGCGCGGCATCGGCAACGAGATGGGCGCGCAGGGCAGCAAGCCAGTCGAGCGTGGCGTCGTCGACGATCATGCACAGCTCCGATTGACAAGATCCGGCGGCAAGGCGAGCCGCTCATCCCCCCACCCCCCCGAGGGGGCATAGGCGTCAAGGCCTCAACCGTCATGGCCGGGCTTGTCCCGGCCATCCACGCGGTCGAGCAGCCGCACTGCGGGTTGATTGGCCCGGTTTTCAGACAGCGAAGCGGCTCGACCGCGTGGATGCCCGCCACAAGGGCGGGCATGACGGCGGAGCTCCGCGGGGAACCTTCTGGCGTACGCGACGTTCGAACGGCAAACGCCGGTTCGATGCGCCGGCAACGCGATGTCTCCCGCGGCCGACGAAAGCAGTCGTTTGGCACGCCGGTTCATGCCGCAGGGCATGGCGGGTTCTCCACACAACCGACAGAGGTGCAGCGATGAAGAGCTTGGTTTTCGCGACAGCGCTCGCAGTCGTGTCGATCGTCGGCGCCGCGCAGACGGCGAAGGCCGCGGCGCCGGGCTGCGTGTCTACGACGGACGCCCAGCGACGGGCCGAGATCGGCTCGCAGCGGTACGGCGGCATGGCGCTTCGCCTCGACGGCGAGGATGCCGAGAGGTTTCTCGACTATCTCAACAACAAGGTCGGGCACCATACCGAGTATTGGGGCGAGGGCGTGATCATCGGGCGCTATCCCGCGCTCGGCTACGATGCGGTCGCCATCGTCGAAGACGGTTGCGTCGACGAGCAGAAGCTCATCCGGCTCAACCCCGCGACGACCGATCTTGCCTATCAGGCAGCGCGCAACCCGACGTACTGAGCCGGGTCAGAACGAGCGCACGTCGATGTCCCGAAGCACCGCGAACGGGTGCATAGAGCCGGGATCCGAAACATGCACCTCTTCAGGAGCTTGGATGGTCATCCCGGACAGCGCTTCGCGCGTCCGGGATGACCATCTGGATAAGCGGCAACCGCCTCACTCACAGCGCGTCGATGAGGGTGCCGAGCGCCAGCACGACGTAGCCGGCAACGACGAACCAGAAGCCGTGTCCAGAGACATACTGGATGTGCATGCGCGTGCTGAGGACGCCCAGAACCGCGAGGACGAGCGAGACCAGGAAGGTCAGCTGCCTGGGCTGCTTGAGACCGAAGAAGCCCGATCGCGATCTGAAAGCCATCTTGACACTCCGCCTGGCGCCTCTCGCCAACCTGGGAATTGTCGTGTACGGCATGGCCGCGTCAAGTTCAGGGCGTCGTGCCGGCCAGCGGGCCGAGGTCGCGGCAACCGAGCGTCACGCGCCGGTGGCGCTCGTCGAGGTTGCCGATCGAGACGATCTCGAGAAAGCGTCCTCGCCAGACAATGCGCTGCGCCGGCGACAGCCCGTCGCGCCAGCGCACCGTCACCTCGTACCCCTTCACCGCCGTGCGGCGGTCGGCCAGCATCTCGACGCCGCCGCCGGCCGGCCGAACCCGAGCCCACAACGAGGCGATGTCGCTCCACGAATAGGCCGCATCGCCCGTCGCGTCGACGCTGACGGCAAACCCCTGCAAGGTCACGCGTTCGCGCAGCTGACCGATGGTTGCGACGGGAGCGATCGGTGATGGCATGCAAGCGCCTCCTTATCGTAGCCGTTTGCCCTGCCAGGAGGCGAGGATCGCGCGCACGTGCTCGGGCGCCGGGCCGAAGCGGCCATCGATGACGGGCTCGCGCGTCTCGTGCCAGTGCGCCGCAAGCATGAGGATGGCGGTCTGTAGGTCGGCCGGCACCGCGCTCGCAGCATCGCCGAAGCCCAGCGTGACCGTGATCTCGATGGCGTCCATCATGCCGGCTACGACAAGCGGCCAGACGGCGCCCGGCTTGCGCATGATGCGGCCGATGTCGTTGCTGACCTCGAGCATGTAGGTTGCCGGATCGACGCTCTGCAGTGCGGTCGTGATGTCGCGCGTCTGAAACGAGACCAGGGAGCGGAACGGCCGGCGCGTGATCTCGATGACGCCCGAGGGCGAAAGCAGGGTCACCGGCCCATCGCGCACCCCGTCCCACCAGCCCGACGCAAGCCCGATATCGGCCTGCGTCAGCCGATAGTGGTAGTCAGGCGCGGGCGTTGCCGGCCAGCGATCAAGCACCGCCAGCCAGGTCTGGGTGATGAGGGCAAGACCCGTGTCGCGCTCGACGCGCTCGCGCGCCGCCACGATGAGGCGCTGGAGGACGCCGTCGCCCGGATCCACATCGACGCGGGCAAAGGCCATGAGATCGGATGTCGCCACCGGCTCGACGGCCGGCGGGGTGAGAAGGCGAAAGCGCATGGCTCTGTCTCGATTGGGTTTGTCACGGCAGTGGGCAGTCGGCAATCGGCAGTCGGGGCAGTGGGGGGTGAGGGTCTACTGCCGACCGGCCGGGCGCGACGCTGGCGACCCCCGCTCCGCGCGGCGGCAGGCGCCCACGCCTCCCGACTGCCGACTAACGACTGCCGACTGCCGCCTTCGAAAGAAATCCCGAACTTTGCCCAGCCGGAGCCTCAATTCGGTCCAAACTGCCGTTTCAATTCCAAACGCTCGTTTGAGGGAGTGGCCAGTCCGATGCTCGGCTTTTTCGGCATGGTGTTGCGCAAGGCGTTCGCCTGGCTCACCGGCAAGTTCCTGGGCGATGTCATCGTCTCGGCGGTGGTGACGCTGGCGGTGACGGCGGTGTTCTCCGGCCCGACGTTGCGCCGCGAACGGCCGGTGCCGCGTCCGGCCCTGCCCGTGTTTGCAACGGTCAATGTCCCCGGTGCGAGCCGGGCGAAGCCGGCCTTCGCAGTGACGCCGATCAAGTGGACGCCTGAATCCTTTGCCCTCGATGTCGTGCCGTTGTCGCTCAAGCACGCCGCAACGACCGCCAGGTCGCAGGCAGCGCCGGTTCGCGTCGCCCTCCCCATGCCGCCGCCGCGCCCGGCGACCGGCCCGAGCGCCAGCGGGGAGCCAGCCGCTTCCAGCGCGCCCCGCTATGTCGAGGATGTTCCGCCGGGCTTTGACGCGCCGCCGATCCCGTCAAGCGACATCGGCGGGGGCGGCGTCGAGCCCGACAGCCCGCCACCGCCGCCTCGCAGGTTCCCGGTTCTCGGCGGCGTCATCTCCAAGGTTACCGGCGTCGGCCATTCGATCGCGAGCATCGCCAGCTGGTTGTGATGAGCCGCCCGTCCGAGCTCACCCGCCACAGCCTGATCGAAGAGGCGATCAACGTCTTTGCCGCCAAGGGCTTTGCGGGAGGCTCGGTGCGCGCCATCACCAAGAAGGCCAAGGCCAACCAGGCCGCCATCAACTACCACTTCGGCAGTAAGGAAGGCCTCTACCGCGAGGTCCTGAAAGTCTCGATCGAGGCGTTCAGCGAGAAGACGCTGCTGCATGCCGGCACCGTCGAGAACTTGCCGCGCGAGGAGGCGGTGCGCCTCTTCGTGCGCCAGCAACTGCAGCCGCTGCTCAGCAACAGCCGCGTCAGCCGGTATGTCCGCATCTTTGCCTGGGAGACCCTGTCGCCGAGCCGGGTGTTTCAGGACTATGTCGCGAGCGAGCAGGTCCCCATGCTGGTGCTCGCCGAAAAGATCGTGCGCCGTTATGCGCCGGCGGACGCCTCGCGTGAAGAGATCATGGTCAAGGCGATCTGGCTGGCCAACCAGTCGGGCGCCTTCGTGCGCAATTTCGCCAGCCTGTCGCGGCCGCCGGTCAGCCTCTCGGTCGACCAGGGTTTTGTCGAGCGCCTGATCGACACGATCGCGGCGCTCGCCATCGCGGCGCTCTCCGCCCCCTCTCCCCGCGAGCGGTCGCAAAGGGGGGAGGGGTAGCCAGCGTCGCGCCCGGCAGTCGGCAGTCGGGAGGCGCCGGCGCCTGCCAACCCTCTCCCTGCGAGCGGGCCGTGAAGGGCGGGGAGAGGGGACCTGTCCGTTCCTCACCCCGCCGGCAGGCTGCCGGCAAAGCCGAACGCGCCGATGAGCGAGATGAGCGTACCGGTGCCGTGCGTGCCGCCGAACGTCGGGCGGATGCGGACGTAGCGCTTGTTGCCGATATAGGTGACCTTCACCGGATCGCCGTCTGCCGCCGGTTTGGCGGAGGTCAGCGAGCGGACGTTGCCGTTGGCATCGGGCGTTGCCAGGAGAACGTCGCCCACGCCCACCGCAATCCACGTCGCGTTGTCATCGCAGTGCTGCAGGGTGATGTCGATGCGGTTGTTGGTATCGAAAGTGATGCCGCCGATACCGATCCACGAGCCGAAGACGAGGCCGTTGTAGAACGATTGCTGCGTGCGATCGACGGTCGACCAGGTGGGCGTCGTGGTAAGCGTTGCCGGCGCCATGAGCTGCTTCAAGGTGACGTAGGAGCCGAAATCGCGCATGCGATGAATCCTTCTGGAATTCCCTCTCCCCGTCCTTCACGGGGAGAGGGCTAGGGTGAGGGGCCTGGGCGAGTTCGCAGGAATGCTCCGCGACGGGTCGGGCGAAGGTGTCGGCCAGTCGCTCGGCCCCTCACCCTGCCCTCTCCCCGCGAAGAGCGGGGAGAGGAGGTTGTCTGCCCCCTACGACGTGGCGAACTTGACGAGCTTTGGGGCCTCAAAATTCTGGACGCCGCCGCCGACCCGCTTGCGGGTGTAGTAGAGGACATAGGGCTTCGAGCTGTAGGGATCGCGCAGCACCGAGACGCCGACGCGGTCGACGATCAGGTAGAACTGCCGGAAGTCGCCGTAGGCGATCGA
>JAFAME010000071.1 GCA_019233695.1 Methylobacteriaceae bacterium | reverse complement strand
GAGGAGCAGCGCGGCGGTAAGCGTCGAGCCCGAGCGCGAGACGCCTGGGATCAGCGCGCCGACCTGCGCGAGGCCGACAAGCAGCGCGTCGATGAGGGTGACGTGCACGAGGCTGCGCGTGTGCCGCGCAGTCACTTCGGCGATGGCGAGGAGTACCGCCATGACGAGGCAAACGACGCCGATGACCCGAAGGTCGCGCAAGGGCGATTGGCAGGTGTTGAGCACCGGGGCGAGTTCGAGGCCGGCGATGCCGATCGGAACCGTCGCGAGCGCAATCCAGACCAGGAAACGCAGATTCCAATCGCCGAATTTGGCGTGCGCGACGGCCGAGAGCGCCCCGCCGAGAATGCCGCGGACGTCGGCCCAGAAATAGCTCAAGACGGCGGCAAGCGCCGCAAGCTGCATCGCGGCGGAAAATGCCGAGCCCGGATCGGGCCAACCGAGCACCGCCGGGACGATCCGCATGTGCGCGGTCGAGGAAATGGGAAGCAGCTCGGTTATGCCCTGGACGATGCCGAGCGCTGCCACCTTACCGTAGCCCAGCGCGATGAAGCCGGTGTCGAGGCCCTGCGTGCAGGCATCAGCCATGGCTCATCCCCAGCTCCCATTGCGCAGCCGATCGGCGATTCGCGTTCGGCCACTATCCTCTGCTCCGGCCGCGCTCGGCAAGATTGATTGCCGCACAATGGCGCGGATCAGGCGAGCGACCGCCGGCATGCTCCGTCTTGTCCCGCCCGGTTCGTCACGCATAATGAGCGCAACGAGGCCTTTTGCCGCGACAATCGCGGCACCAACCGGCCGGCAGGAGGAGCCCATGTCCGAAAAAATCTACGAAGTGCCGCCCGAATGGCGTCAGCGGGCCTTTGTCGACGAGGCCAAATACAAGGACATGTATGCGCGCTCGATCGCCGACCCCGACGGGTTCTGGGGCGAGCACGGCAAGCGCATCGACTGGTTCAAGGGCTTCACGAAAGTGAAGGACACCTCCTTCGACCGCAGCAACATTTCGATCAGATGGTTCGAAGACGGCACGACGAACGTCGCGCACAATTGCCTCGACCGGCATCTCGCCACGCGCGGCGACCAGACCGCCATCCTCTGGGAAGGGGACGATCCCGCCCAGTCGCGCAAGATCACCTATCGCGAACTCCACGGCGAGGTCTGCAAGCTCGCCAATGTCTTGAAATCGCACGGCGTGAAGCGGGGCGACCGGGTGACGATCTACATGCCGATGATTCCGGAGGCCGCCTATGCGATGCTTGCCTGTTCGCGCATCGGCGCGATCCACTCGGTCGTCTTCGGCGGGTTTTCCCCGGATTCGCTGGCGAGCCGCATTCGCAACGCGAAGTCGGAGGTGCTGATCACAGCCGACGAGGGACTGCGCGGCGGACGCAAGATCCCGCTGAAGGCCAATGCCGACAGTGCTGCCGAGAAGGCAGGCGGCGTCAAGCACATGCTGGTCGTGCGTCGCACTGGCGGCGCGACCACGATGCGGGCCGGCCGCGACGTCTGGTACCACGAGGCGATGGCGACAGCCTCACCCGATTGCACGCCCGAAGAAATGGGCGCGGAAGACCCGCTCTTCATCCTCTATACGTCCGGCTCGACCGGCGCCCCGAAAGGCGTGCTGCATACGACCGGCGGCTATCTCGTCTTCACCTCGATGACGCATCAATACGTCTTCGACTATCACGACGGAGACGTCTACTGGTGCACGGCCGATGTCGGCTGGGTGACCGGCCACAGCTACATCGTCTATGGCCCGCTCGCCAACGGCGCGACCACGCTGATGTTCGAGGGCGTGCCCAACTACCCGAGCGATTCACGCTTCTGGGACGTGGTCGACAAGCACAAGGTGAACATCTTCTATACTGCGCCGACGGCGATCCGGGCGCTGATGCAGAAGGGCGAGGCGCCGGTCAAAAAGACGAGCCGGGCATCGCTGCGGCTGCTCGGCACGGTCGGCGAGCCGATCAATCCGGAGGCCTGGGAATGGTATCACCGCGTCGTCGGCGACGGCCGCTGCCCGGTCGTCGATACGTGGTGGCAGACGGAGACGGGCGGCATCCTGATCACGCCCTTGCCCGGCGCGACCAGGCTCAAGCCCGGCTCGGCGACGCAGCCGTTCTTCGGGGTCAAGCCGCAGATCGTCAATGCCGACGGCAAGGTCATCGAGGGCGAAGCCCAGGGCAATCTCGTCCTCGCCGACAGCTGGCCCGGCCAGATGCGCACCGTCTACGGCGACCACCAGCGCTTCGTCGACACCTATTTTGCGGCCTATCCGGGCAAATACTTCACCGGCGACGGGTGCCGGCGCGACGCTGACGGCTACTACTGGATCACCGGGCGGGTCGACGACGTCATCAACGTCTCCGGTCATCGCCTCGGCACGGCTGAGGTCGAAAGCGCGCTTGTCGCCCATCCCAAGGTGTCGGAGGCGGCCGTGGTGGGCTATCCCCACGACATCAAGGGCCAGGGCATCTATGCCTATGTGACGCTGATGACCGGCGAGCAGCAGAGCGAGGAACTGCGCAAGGAACTCGTTCTCTGGGTGCGCAAGGAGATCGGCGCCATTGCCTCGCCCGACCTCGTCCAGTTCGCGCCGGGCCTGCCCAAGACGCGCTCCGGCAAGATCATGCGGCGCATCCTGCGCAAGATCGCCGAGGATGAGGCCGGCAACCTCGGCGACACCTCCACCCTGGCCGACCCGGCGGTGGTCGACGACCTCGTCGCCAACCGGCAGAACCGCGGATAGCGGCGGCGGGCGCACATCCTGGAAGGCGGGTAGTGTCATCCCGGCCGGAGCACCGCAAGGCGGTGCGCAGAGCCGGGGTCCGGAAGGGTTGCCTCTTCACGAGCAGCTTGCCTCCGGATCCCGGAGAGCGCTTCGCGCTTCCGGGATGACGACTGCCGTCGCCGGGCTACATGTTCTTGATCGCCGCCTCGGTCTTGTTGATCAGGTCCTTGGTCGCAGACGAGGTCGCCGTGAAGGCGCGGCTGAACAGCGAGGCCGCCGACCCGGTTTTCGGCAGGAGCTTTTCGCGCGACAGCGTCTTTACCGCCTTGATCATGTCGTCATAGTTGGTACGGGCATTGGTCCCCGCCGGGATGGCGTCGGGCACGTTGGCGATGATCATGATGGGCGTTGCCAGCGTGGTCACCTCGATTCCCTTGGAGATCAGGCCGCCCGCCTTCACCGCTCGCGTTTCGACCGTGTAGACGGGGGTGTCTCCGATCTTCTCATCGACCAGCGCCTGGGCCACCACCGGAATGAAATTGCCCTTCTTGTCGGTGATGAGCTTGAAGTTGGCGTTGGAGGGATCGGGCAGTTGCACGAAGAGCGCGACCGTATTGTCGGTTTCGAGCGCCTTCTGGATTGCGGCCGTCGCGCTCTCGGCATAGCTGATCTGCGACTCATCGAGCTTGGCGAACACGCGCGGAAGCGTGCGCTTCATGTTCTCGAAGGTCTGGGCCGGGCCGGACGATTTCGGCGGCAGCACGAGCTTGATGCGCGTGATGAAGCGGACCATGTCGCCGAAATCGGCGATGTTCTTGCTGACGAAGTAGACGCCTTCGCTGGCAAGATCCGCCCGCACGGTGACGAGCTTCTTGGCCTTGTCCGCATTGGCGAGCGCCCAGTTGGCGTAGGCGTCGGTCTGGACCATGGCAAGGCCGGAGGGATCGCCAAGCAGCTTGTCGACGTTGTCGAGCGATCCGCTGGTCTCGACGCAGGTTGGGGTGAAGCCTTCCGGCTTCAGGCCCTCGATCAGCGCCGGGCACAGCGTGCTGTAATAGGCGCCCGTCTTACCCCCTGAATAGATGTTCTGCGCACTGGCGCTGTGCGCCCCGAGCGCCAGCCCCGCGGCCAGAATCAGAACCATTCTTATGTCGCGCATATTGAGACCCTAGATGTGTGAGCCGACATGAACGCCCTCGCAGCTGTCGGCTTTGCTGCAAGCGAGCCACCCACTATCCACCGCATGTGAACACAAATGTGTCATAGCGCACTTTTTCAGTTCATGCGGGGTGCTGGCGAGCGGCGTCCACCGTCGGTAGCATGGTGGCGCGCGCAGCTTAGGACCGGCCGGTTTGCCTTTCAATAACCCTGTCCTTTTGCGCCCGATTCACCGTCCCGGAACCGGGGCCTGCGCCGGTAACGGATGGTTCACGCGGCCCGAGCAGGGTCGCAGTCGACACCGGCACGAGATCGGTGGGGAGGCGTCAAATGTCCCAGGCCCGTTGCGGCACGGTTCGGCGCCGGTCGAAGTCTTTCGACGGCCTCATCCTCGCAACCCTGATCGTTGCCGTGCTGCTGGTCGGCGGAGCGATGTCGTCGGCCCGGGCGCGCGAAACCGTATCGTTCGACAATTATCCGCCCGGCATCATCGTCATCAGGTCGGGCGAGCGCCGGCTCTATTTCACCCTCGGCCAGGGCACGGCCATCCGCTATCCGGTGGCGGTCGGCAAGCATGGCCACGCGTGGGCGGGCCTTGCCCATATCGAGGGCAAATTTGTGCGGCCGGCCTGGTCGCCGCCGCCGGAAGTCAAGCGCGACATTCCCTCGCTTCCCGATGTCATTCCCGGGGGTTCGCCGCACAACCCCATGGGCGAGCGCGCCCTGACGCTCGATCGCGACGAGATCGCCATTCACGGAACCAACGCCAGGATGCGCGCCTCGGTCGGCACGGCCGCCTCGTATGGCTGCATCCGGATGTACAACGAGGACGTGATCGACCTCTACGATCGCGTGCAGGTCGGAACGCCCGTCCTCGTCCTGCCCTGACGGGGGCCGTCGATCCCGATCGAGAAATCCCCTCTCCCCGTTCTTCACTGCCAAGGAGCGGGGAGAGGGGGTCGCCCCTGGCATTCGAGTATTTCTTCACACGCTCGAAGGCGGGAATCCATAACCCCGGCCGCCGTGCCCTAGCCTGGTGCAAGAGGACAACAGGTTCAACCGCTGGCAAGCTATTGACATCTTATCCTCGGAGTCGGACGCTGCGGGCGGTTGGCTCGAAACGCGCACTGGGAGGATGCACACGATGACCGATCACGTCTTACGGCAAGGCCTCGACCGTCGGCGCTTCATCAAGAGCGGGGCGATCGCGGCAGCATCAGCCGCGCTGGCGCGTGCCCCCGCCACGGCTGCCGCGCGCAAGCGCATCGGCGTCGGCCAGCCGGACCGCACCGCCGATTTCTATCACGGCTTCATCAACGCCGTTCACCAGGAGGCGGACAAGCTCGGCTACGACATCCTGGAGAGCTTCTCGGGCGCCGCGCCCGAGGCGCAGATGTCGGAGCTGAACGCCTGGATTGCCGCCGGCGTCGACGCGCTCGTCGTCATGCCGTCCGATCCGAACGCCATCGGCGGCGTCGTCAAGCGCTGCAAGGACAAGGGCATCGTCTTCATCGGCTATGCCAACATCGTGCCGGGCGCCGACGGCTACATGAAATGGGACGACCCGAGCGCCGGCACCGCGATGGGCGAACTGATCGTCAAGCACGTCAAGGAGAAGCTCGGCGGCAAGGCCGAGATCGCCATGCTGACGCTGCCGACCAACCAGGCGACGCGTGACCGCATCGGCTTCTCGAAGGCCGCCATCCAGAAGGCGCTGCCGGACACGACCTTCTGGGAGACCCAGGCGGTCCTCGCGCCCGAGGCCCTCAAGGCGACCCAGTCGCTCCTGCAGGCTCATCCCAACATCAAGGTCGTGGTGTGCTGCGCCGACGACGGCGCGCTCGGCGCCCGCTCCGCCTATCAGAACAGCGGGCTGTCGCCCGACAACGTGTTCATCTGCGGCTGGGACGGCTCCAAGCAGAACCTCAATCTCATCAAACAGAAGGACAAGTTCATCCAGGCGAGCGCGGCGCTCGACATCACCGAAGTCGGGCATACGGTCGTCGACGTCCCCGACCGCGTGTTCAAGCACACCGGGCCGACCGAAGTGCTCATTCCCTATGTCATGGTGACGCCACAGACCGACACGGGCGTCATCGATCGCCTGCTCAAAGTCTACGAGGTCTGAGGCCGTCCGCCATCGCGGGCGCCACGCCGGCGCCCGCGGCTTGCGCCTCGCCGGACATCCGCATGTCGATTGCTCGTCCGCTTCAGGAATGGGCGCAGAGGAACGGGCTGTTCTTCGCCCTCGTCATCCTCATCGTCTTCTTTTGGATCACGAGCGAGCGGTTCATGACCTCCGCCAATGTGGCGGTGATCCTGCAGCAGGTCTCAGTTGACGGCCTCATCGCCATCCCGGGCGCCATGCTGGTGCTGTCGGGCTATGTCGACCTCTCGGTCGGATCGCTGGCGGTTCTCTCGGCGGTGATTTTCGGGGAGGCGATGCAGGCCGGCCTCGGGCTTGCTCCCTCGGTCATCCTGGGCCTTGCCGCCGGCACCGGGTGGGGCGCCTTCAACGGCTACCTCATCGCCTATCTCGGCTTCTCGCCGATCATCGTCACGCTTGGCGGTCTTGCCGGGGCCCGCGGCCTGTCGCAGCTGATCACGCACGGCTTCACCGTCTTCGGCTTCGGGCCGCTCTTCGCCGAGCTTGGCAACGGCACGCTTCTGTCGGTGCCCGTTCCCGTGTGGATCTACGCCATCGCCTTCATCATCGGCGCCCATGTCTGGTACCAGACGCCCTACGGGCGGCATATGGCGGCGATCGGCGGCGCGCGCGAGGCGGCCCGCTCGCTCGGCATCAAGACGCGCGTCATCCCCTTCTGGCTCTATGTCGCCTCGGGCTTTGCCTCGGCGATCGGCGGGCTCATCGTCACCTCCGAGCTCGACGGCGCCTCGGTCTCGCTCGGCCTTGGCATGGAACTCGATGTCCTCACCGGCATCCTCCTCGGCGGCGTCGCCTTCACCGGCGGCCGCGGCTCGCTTTTCGGCGTCCTCTTCGGCACCATCTTCATCGGCGCGCTGTCGAACGGCCTCATCCAGATCAACGTCAGTCCCTACTTCCAGCAGGTTGCCGTCGGCATGGCGCTCGTCTTTGCCGCCGGCCTCGATGTGCTCTATCAGCGCCTCGATCGCATCCGCTTCACGGAGGAGGAACCGCCGGCCGCAGTTGCGACGGCCGAGGCCTCCGAGCAGGCGGAGGAGACCGCATGACGGCCCCGGCACGGCATCCGGTCCTCGAACTTCGCTCGGTGTCGAAGTCCTACGGCCCTGTGCGCGCGCTGCGCGGCGTCAGCCTGAAGGTCGAGGCGGGCGAGGTCGTCGGTCTCATCGGCGACAACGGCGCCGGCAAGAGCACCCTGATCAGCCTCGTCTCCGGTTCGGCCCCGCCCGATCGCGGGGAGATCCTGGTCGAGGGAGCCGAGAAGACGTTCGAATCGGCGCTCGATGCCCGCGACGCCGGCATCGAAACGGTGTTTCAGGCGCTGGCGCTTGCCCCCACCCTCAACATCGTCGAGAACGTCTATCTCGGCCGCGAGCTTCTGCGGCGCGATCCCATCGGCCGCTCGCTCAAATGGCTCGACAAAGGCGCCATGCGCCGCGAGGTCGCCTCGGGCTTCCAGCGCCTCGGCCTGACCCTGCCGGCGGTGACGACCAAGGTTGCCGCGCTCTCCGGCGGTCAGCGCCAGGCCGTCGCCATCGCGCGGGCCGTGCTGTGGGACAGCCGCATCGTGCTCCTCGACGAGCCGACCGCCGCGCTCGGCGTCAAGCAGACCGAGATCGTGCTGGGCTTCATCCAGCGGCTGAAGCAGCACGGCGTCGCGGTGATCTTCGTCAGCCACAACATGCAGCAGGTGTTGCGCGTCGTCGATCGTGTCATCGTGCTGCGCCTTGGTCGCAAGGTGTTTGATGGCGCCCGCGCCAACCTCACCGGCCCGCAGCTCGTGGGTTTGATGACGGGGGCGCTTGCCGAGGAAGCGTCGGTGGCGCGCGCCGCGCCCGCCGTGCCGGGGCCGAGTTCAAAGGAGTGCGGCAATGCAGTTTGACCTTCTGGTCAAGGGCGGCGAGGTCGTGGACGATGCGGCAGGCCTCAGCGGCCGGCGAGACGTCGCCGTCAACCGCGACCGCATCGTTGCGGTCGAGCCCGACATTCCGGCCGCATCGGCCTATCGCGTCATCGACGCCGCGGGCCTCCACGTCGCGCCCGGCCTCATCGACATCCACGCCCACGTCTATCGCGGCGCGACCTACTGGGGCGTCGATGCCGACGCCGTCGGCTCGCGCACCGGCGTGACCAGCTGGATCGATGCCGGCTCGCCGGGCGCCTTGAGCCTCGATGGCTTTCGCAACTTCATCATCGATCCGGCGGAAGTGCGCATCTCGACCTTCCTCAACATCTCCAACATCGGACTCGTCGGACAGGACTTCGAGCTCTGCAATCTCAGCTATTGCGACGTCGATCTCTTCGAAATGGTCGCCAACCGCAACCGCGACATCCTGCACGGCGTCAAGGTGCGCATGGGGGTGACCACGGTCGGCCCGAACGGCCTCGAGCCGCTGCGCCGGGGGCGCCAGGCGGCCGAGCGGTGCGGCTTTCCGATGATGGTGCATATCGCGACTGCCCCGCCCTCCCTGCCCGACATCCTCGACCTCCTGCGGCCGGGCGACATCGTCACGCACTGTTTCACCGGCCAGACGATGCGCATCCTCGACGAAAAGAACAAGCCGCTCGACATCGTGCGCCGTGCCATCGATCAGGGCATCATTCTGGATATCGGCCATGGCGCGGGCTCGTTCACCTTCAAGACAGCCGAAGCGGCGCTTGCCGCCGGCATCAAGCCCGACGTCATCTCCACCGACATCCATCAGCTCAGCATCGAAGGCCCGATGTTCGACATGCCCACGTGCCTGTCGAAATTCCTGTGCCTCGGCTATTCGCTCGGCGAGGCGGTGGCGCTGGCGACGAGCGCGCCGGCGCGAATCCTGGGGCTCGACGGACGCGGCAGCCTGCGGCCAGGTTCGCTCGCCGACATCGCGCTGTTGCGGCTCCTCGACGGCGATTTTCCTCTCTACGACATCGACAACCAGATGCGCACGGGCAAGAAGCTCCTGGTCAGCGAACAGACGATCGTCGGCGGCAGGCCCATGGCGCGCCGAGCCGCGCCCCGCCGCGCCGAGTGGGTGGCAGCGTGGGCCAATGCCGGCACCATCACCCACATCATCGATTTCCAGAAGGAGCTGTTTCGGCGCGGCCATGACCCGCTGGCGATGGCGCGGGGCTGCGGCTGCCGCCCCGGCGGAGAGCCGCAATGAGCCTAAAGGCGTCCGTCATTCTTTTTGCCAACGATCTTGTCGATGAGGGCTACGAGGAGGTTGTCGACACGGTGAGTGACCGGACGCAGGCCGACGCGCTCACCATGGCCTGCAACTATCACCATTCGCGCGACGTGCTCCCGCACAACCCCCGCCGCCGTATCCTTTACATGCGCGGCGGGGTGTTCTTCAGGCCGGATCCCGCCCGCTTCGAGAAAATCAAGATCAAGCCCGACGTCGTCGATTTCGTGAACGAGGAGGACCCGCTGGCGCGCCTTGTCGCGACGGCGGAGCGGCACGGCATGGCGGTGCGCGGCTGGACCAACAACATGCACAGCACCGTGCACGCCTCGCGCCACCCCGACTGTGCCGTGCAGAACGCCTTCGGCGATGCCTATATCACCACGCTCTGCCCCGCCAATCCGGACGTGCGCGCCTATGTGTGCGCGCTCAACGGCGACCTTGCCCGCTACTCCCTGCAATCGCTGCTGGTCGAGAGCGCCTGTTTCATGCCGTTCGATCATGGTTATCACCACGAGCGGGCGATGGTGCCGATCGCGCCGGCAGTGAAATACATGCTCGGCCTCTGCTTCTGCCCGCACTGCCGCCGGGCCGGCAAGGCGGAGGGAGCAGCGGTCGATGAGCTGCAGGCCTTCGTCCGCCGGGAGGTCGACCGGGCGCTCAACGGCGAGGCCTCGGCGCTCGACGGCGTCGCGGTCGAGGAGAGCGCCATCGCGGCACTTGCCGGAGGCGAGATGCGCGGCTTCCTGGAGGCGCGCAAGCGCACCGTCGCGAGCCTCATTGCCGATATGGCCGAGGCGGCGCGGCCGCTTTCCGTTCATGTCATGGAATGGTCAGGGGGCCTACGCGCGGTCGGCGCCGGCATGCAGGTCGGAACGCCCGCCGGCACCTGCGTCAGCCGCGCCTGGCAGGACGGCGTCGATGTCGCCGAGGTCGCCCGCGCCTGCGACGGGTTGAGCGTGCTCGGCTACGTGCCGGCGCCCGAGACGCTGCGGGCGGATCTGCAAAGCTATCGGGCCCTGCTGCCGGAGGGACAGCCGCTGTCGGTGGCGCTGCGGCCGATGTGGCCGGATTGCGAGTCGCCGGATGTCCTTGCTGCAAAGCTCCGCGTTCTGGAGGAAGCGGGCGCTGCGTGGGCCGACTTCTATCACTACGCCTTCATGCGGCTGTCGAGCCTCGATTGGATCGGCGAGGCGCGTGCCGCCGTCGCGGGCGGGTGAGGGAGCCGAGATGGTTGGGGCTCAAGATAGATGGTCGGGTGCGCCTCTTTTCCCGCGAGCGGGAGAAGAGGCGCGCTTGGTTGAGGGGGTACAATGACAACCGAGGGCAGGTTCGCCGACACGGTCGTGCTGGTCACGGGCGGCGCCAGCGGCATCGGCCGCGCCGTCGTCGAGCGTGCCGCACGCGAAGGCGCCAAGGTGGCGATCATCGACAAGAACGGCGAGGGCGCGATACGCCTCGCCGAGGCGCTGCAAAAGAAGGGCCACGGCGCCGTCGGCCTGGCTGGCGACATCACCGATGCGGACGCGATCGCCAATGCGGTCGAGGACGCCGTGCGCGCGCTCGGCGACATCGGCGTCCTCGTCAACAACGCCGGCGGGACTTCGGCGCAGACCTTCGACGACATGGACCCGGCGCACTGGCGCGCCGACGTCGAGCTCAACCTCAACGGCGCCTATTTCGTCACCCGTGCCGCTGTTCCCTCGATGCTGCGGCGGGGCGGGGGCGCCATCGTCAATGTCGCCACCGTCAACGGGCTGACGAGCATCTCCGAACCCGCCTACAGCGCCGCCAAGGCCGGCCTCATCCAATTCACCCGCCAGCTCGCGGTCGAATACGGGCCGCGCGGCATCCGCGCCAACACCGTCATTCCGGGCTCGATCCGCACGCCGATCTGGGACCATCGGTTGAAGGACCGCCCGAATCTCTTCGACGTGCTGCAACGCTGGTATCCTGTCGGGCGAATCGGCGTGCCGGACGATATCGCGGCAGCCGTCCTGTTCCTGTCGAGCGCCGAGGCCGGCTTCATCAATGGCGCGAGTCTGGTCGTCGACGGCGGATTGATGGCCGGGCTGCCGCAGATGACGCATGACATTCATGAGGCCGGCTGATGCGATCCGAGGCCCAATTCGCAGAACTCCGAACGATGCCGGACACCAATGGCATACGCCATCCTTCGACGGGTCGCAGCCGGGCTGGTGGATCGGTTCTGCAGGGGCGGGATCGATGGAGGTGAACCGGGTCAGGCTTCCCGTCGGGCGACGCAAGCGGGCCCACGACGTCGCCGAGGAGATCGAGAGCCTCATCTCGTCAGGCGAATTCGCGGTCGGGAGCGCCCTGCCGTCCGAAAAGGAGCTGATGGAGCGCTTCGGCGTGGGGCGTCCGGCGGTCCGCGAGGCGCTGTTCCTGATGGCCCAGCACGGCGTCGTCGAGATCGCCAGCGGCAAGCGGGCGCGCGTCATTCCGCCGAACGGCGGCCTGATCGCGGCGCAGATGACCGCGCTCATGAAGCGCTTCGCCTCGGCGCCGCAGGGCCAGGAGCAGATCAGCCAGGCGCGCCTCCTCTTCGAATCGGGCCTTGCCTGGCAGTCGGCGCAGGTCGCAACGAGCGAGGATATCGCCCGCCTCAAGGGGGCGCTCGACGCAAACGTCGCCGCGCTTGGCAACCGGGCCGAGTTCGTGCGCACCGACGTTGCCTTCCACTACGAACTGGCCGTCATTCCGCGCAATCCGATCTTCACCTTCGTTCACGAGCTGATCGTGGAATGGCTGATCGACCAGCGCACGACGACAATCCACATGCCCGACGCCGACACGCTGTCGGTTCGCGACCATACCGCGATCTACGAAGCGATTGCGGCGCGCGATCCGGCCCGCGCTTTCCATGAAATGGTGAGCCACCTGAAGCTTGTGAGCCGCCTCTATGCCGAATCGAAGCGACTGACTGAGGAGATCCTGCGTGGCGTCACCCACGACGTCGCCCGCCGCATCGAGCAGGAGCAGCGCGCGCTGTGGGCCTCTTCCTTCGGCGCCCAGGCGGCGCCACGACGGCCCGCCCCGGCAAAGCCGGCCCGCCCGCCAAGACGGGAACCGAAAGCCGGCCGGGCTTGATAAGGGCTTCGCGGCCGCGGGGTTGCTGCGGACCGCAGGAGGGGGAGCATGGCCAATACCATCGTGCTCGGCGCTGGGGCGGTCGGCATTGCCACGGCCTATTATCTGGAGCGCGCCGGCGAGAAAGTGACCGTCATCGAGCGCCAGCCGGCGGCCGCCATGGAGACCAGCTGGGGCAACGGCGGGGTGATCCACGCCAGCGAGATCGAGCCCTGGTCGCAACCGGGCATGCCCCGCAACGTCCTGCGCTGGCTCGGGCACGAGGATGCACCGCTCCTGCTGCGCCTCTCGGCCGTTCCGCACATGTGGGGCTGGGGCCTTCGCTTCGTCTTGAACTGTACGTCGGCGCGGTTCCGACGCCATTGCGCGGCGAACCTCGCCCTGGCGCTCCATTCGCTGCGCTCGCTGCAGGAAATTCGCGCCGAGCTTGGTCTCTCCTACGACCAGGCGACGAACGGCGTCATGAAGATCTACCGGTCGGCCGAAGCCTTCGACAGGGCCGAGCGCTCCTTTCGCCTGCTTGAGCCGCTGGGCCTCGTCTTCCGTCGCCTGAGCGCCGCGGGGGCCGTCGCGATCGAGCCGGCGCTGCGCTCTGCCGCGACAGAGCTCGCCGGCGCGTTCCACTTCCCGAACGACGAGGTCGGCGATTGCAACAAGTTCACCCAGGGCCTCGCAGGTGAGTGCGCCCGGCGCGGCGTCGAGTTCCACTACGAGACCGTGGTGCGCGCCATCGAGACGGATGGCGGCAAGGTGACGGTGGTGGTGACCGACAAGGGGCGGCTGCCGGCGTCGCGCATCGTCGTCGCGCTCGGAAGCTATACCGGGCTGCTGCTGCGGCGGCTTGGCCTGGAAGCACCGATCTATCCGGTCAAGGGCCTCTCGATCACCTTCCCGCGCGGCGACTGGGCGGATGCACCGCGCATGCCGGTGATCGACGACAGCCACCTCTTCGGCCTCGTGCCGATCGGCGAGCGCATGCGCATCTCCGGCTCGGCGGAGATTGCGGGCTTCGACACCAAGCCGGCGCGAGAGCGCTGCGATGCCATCGTCGGCAACGCCTCCAAGACCTTCCCGTCGCTGAAGCAGGCATTCGATCCCGGGAAGGCAACCTTCTGGGCGGGCCTTCGCCCAGTGACCCCGACCGGATCGCCGCTCATCGGGCGCACGCGGATCGAAGGGCTCTGGGTGAATGCCGGCCATGGCCATCTCGGCTGGACGATGGCCTGCGGCTCCGGCCGCGCGCTCGCCGATCTGATCGGCGGCAAGGATCCCGGCATCGTCCTGCCCGAGCCACAGGGCTCGGTCTTCCACTGACAGCCCGCGTTGCCAGGCGCCGGCGCCTGCCACCCCTCTCCCCGCGCCGGTCCGCACGCGGGGAGAGCGGTCGCAACCATCGCGCCCCCTTGAGCGTGGAAGCGGCGGCTCGATTGACAAACCGGCAGGGCAGCGGCACCGTAGCCGCATGCAATGAGCCGGCGCGCATGCGGGCGCGCCACCCGGGATGGAACAGAAGGCAGAGGCGTGCGTCGCTCCGTGAGGCTCGATGACGAGCGACCCTAATTCCAAGCCGGGCTTCGTCGTCACCGTCGAGTTCCGCCTCAAGACCGGCGCCGCGGAAGCCTTCGCCAAGCTGATCATTGAGAACGCCCGCCGCTCGCTGGCTGACGAAAAGGGCTGCCGACAGTTTGACGTCGTGGTGCCTGCCGCCGAGCCTGACCGCGTCTTCCTCTATGAAGTCTATGACGATGCCGAGGCATTCGAGGCCCACAAGCGCACGGCGCATTTCCTGGCC
The DNA here is from genome assembly GCA_019233695.1 of Methylobacteriaceae bacterium. Taxonomy (GTDB): domain Bacteria; phylum Pseudomonadota; class Alphaproteobacteria; order Rhizobiales; family Beijerinckiaceae; genus JAFAME01. Next base: position 2,756 of record JAFAME010000071.1, on the reverse strand, counting down.
TTCGACCAGGCGAGCGCCGGGCTCGTGATCGACCGGGCAATCATGCTCGGTACGCGCGCCTTTCACTGATCGACGTCAGCAACGGCACGAGGCCGCCGAAGGGCAAGAGCATCGGCCGCAGGCAGGGAGAGAACATTGGCGACGGGACTGAAGAAGCTCGCGAAATCGCGGCAGATCAAGATCGGCCATTTCGTCGTCGAATTTGCCACCCCCGGGATCGGCCACATCATGAAGTCGGCAGGATGTGACTTCGTCCTGTTCGACATGGAGCATTCGGGGTTCGGCTTCGAGACCTTGAAGAGCGCCGTGCGCTACATGCAGGCAGCCGACCTGCCGCTGATCTGCCGGGTTCCCTCGAAGGAATACCATCACATCGCGCGCGCCTGCGACATGGGCGCAGAAGGCATCATGCTGCCGATGGTGGGCACTGCCGCGGAGGCCAAACGCATCGTCGACAGCGTCAAGTATGTTCCCCACGGACTGCGCGGCGTTGCCCTGCAGGTCGCCCACGACGACTACCGCGCCGGCCCGACCAGGGACAAGCTCGCCGACGCCAACAAGCGCACCACGATCTTCGCCCAGATCGAGACCGCCGAGGGGGTCGAAAATGCCGACGCCATCGCCGCGCTCGACGGCATCGATTGCCTGTGGGTCGGCCATTTCGACCTTTCGGCCTCGCTCGGCATTCCCGGCGAGTTCGATCATCAGCGGTTCAAGGGGGCTATTGACCGCGTGATCGCGGCGACGCGCAAGCACAAGAAGGCGCTCGGCCGGCTTGTTCCGAGCGTGGCGCAGGGGATCGAGCTCAATCACGCAGGCTTCGATTTCGTCTGCTATTCAGGCGATGTCTGGGTGCTGCACAACGCGCTCAAGGAGGCGGTCGAGGCCCTGCGCGCCGGCGCGGCGACACAGAGCCGCTAGGAGGACGCAATGGCACCGTTCCGCGTGGCGCTGAGCGCCGACTTCCGCAAGGCCGACGGCTCGCTCGCCTATCCGATGTTCGACCTTGCGCCGCTGCGCTCCGACCCCGCCATCGAGATGGACTTCGTCGAGGCGGTCGAGGGGGCCATGCCGGCCCTCGCGCTCGCCGAATTCGATGCCCTCATCCTGCTCGGCAACCGCTTCACGAAGGCCAGCATTCCCGCCAACGGCCGGCTCGGCATCGTCGCGCGGTTCGGCGTCGGCTACGACAACGTCGACGTGCCGGCCTGCACGGACGCAGGCATTCTTCTGGCGATCACGCCTGACGGCGTGCGCCGCCCGGTCGCCGTCGCCATCATGACCTTCATCCTGGCGCTGTCCGGCAGGCTGATGGTGAAGGATGGGCTGACGCGCGAGGGGCCGGCAGGCTTTGCCAGGCGCTCCGCGCATATGGGCGTCGGCCTCGTCGGCAGGACGCTTGGCTCGCTCGGCCTCGGCAACATCGGGGCCGAGATGTTCCGCCTGGCGCAGCCCTTCGACATGCATTTCATCGCCCACGACCCTTATGCCGATCCGGGCGTCGCCGCCGAGGTCGGCGTAACGCTCGTCGACGTCGAGGTGCTGTTCCGCAACGCCGATTTTCTTGCCGTCAACTGCCCGCTCAACGACCATACCCGGCATTTCATCAACGCCGAGCGGCTCGCGCTGATGAAGCCCTCGGCTTTCCTCATCAACACGGCACGCGGCCCGATCGTCGATCAGAAAGCCCTGACGCAGGTGCTGGCAGAAGGCCGCATCGCCGGCGCCGGTCTCGACGTCCTGGACAAGGAGCCGCCGGACATCGACGATCCGATCCTCAAGCTCGACAACGTCATCTTCACGCCGCATGCGCTGTGCTGGACCGACCAGTGCTTTGCCGGCATCGGCGCAGCGGACGTGCGGGCGGTGCTCGATTACAAGAACGGCCGGGTGCCGCGCGGCCTCGTCAACCGCGAAGTGCTCGATGCGCCCGCATGGAAGGGGCGGCTGGCGCAGACAGGCAGTCGGCAATAGGCCTTCGGCAGTTGCAATTGCCGGCTAGCCTCCGCTCGCAGCATGAACGCAGGCCGCATCTCACCAGGTCAGACGCACGGACAGGTCAGGAAGGCGGCGCGGCGGCGCTTGTCGTCCCTGCCTCGATGCTCAGCGGAGCGGGGCGGGGGAAGTTGTCGTGGCGATATAGGGCTCAGGGCGAGAGGCGGGCTCGAACTGCACTCCCGATATCGAAACCCCCGATTTGCCGTCGCCCGCATATTTCGTGGCGCCGTCGCCATCCATGAGCCCGATGTCGATGACGGCGCGGTCCGTTGCCAGAGGCATTGCGGCCCAGATCCGATACCAGCCATCCGCCGCCGGGATCACGCCGGATGCCGTGACGTCCCCTGACTTCAGGATCACCGCCGCGGTTTTCAAATCGAACCGAGCCACGCCATACTTCCCCGCCTCGTTGTCACGCATTTCCAGGATGACGCCCGTGCGTTCCGCCGGTTTCACGAAAATGGAGGTCGCGTGGATGGCGCCCGGCCGCGCTCCGTCGATCGTGAGTTCCACCCGGTGGCGGTCCATGCTGGCGAGTTCGATCAGCCGACTGGAGATATTTGGCCCTCCCGGACTGCCCGCGCCCGCGTTGCCGATCACGGCATTGTCCGGGCGATAACGCGCATTCGTCAGGTCTTCGCTGGGCCACACGAGATTCGATCCAGCTCCGGCGGCCGGTTCTGGCGCGGGCGGTGCGGCTTCGGCCGAGGCTGCGACCGCCAATCTCGGCCGGTCCGATCCCTTGAGAAGGGCAAAGC
>JAFAME010000267.1 GCA_019233695.1 Methylobacteriaceae bacterium | reverse complement strand
ACAATCTTGTCCGCCTGCCGAAGCTCCTGGCTATCGCCGTGTGACTACCAACGCTCGGATTCCGCTCGCCCCTCCGGGCGAGGATACGAGCCCTATAGGACCATCAAACCCCGCATCTCCAATGGCGATTCTTCCTCAGCCTGCTAGGCCTACTCGGGCGCAAAAAGAACCGCCGGCACGGCGTGCCAACGGCTCGCACAAGAGCGGCCGAGCCAAGGGCCCCTGCCGACCTTCGATCGGCGAGGGCGGCTATGTCCTACCGAGCGTTTTCACGATTTCGAATCATATTCGTGTCGTCCGGCCGGGCGAAGCGGAGAGTGGGATCTGGAGCCGGATCCCGGATAGCGCTTCGCGCTTCCGGGATGGCGAGGGTCAGTGCCCTGGAAACGATGGTCTAGACGCGACGTCGGGCAGCGTCGGCAGCGTCGGCGAGGTGTTGCATGAACTCGAAAAATTCATTGTTGGTCTGGCCGATGAACAGTCCGTCGTGGGTGAAGGCCGCCAGCGCACGTTTTGCGGCATCCTTTGCATCGGTCGGCCGAATGATGGAGCAGAGCGGCAGCTTGGGATTCAGGAACTGGCACGGCTCGGGCATGATCTTGTTCTTCTGGACCGTCTCCCCGTTGGTGAACGGCGGAAGGTTGAAGTTCGGAAAAACGAGCCCGTTGTCCGACAGCGGCGGCGCGTTTCCCGCCTTGTCATGCCAGGTCTGGAAATGGGCGATTTCCGTTCCGCCGATGCTGACGACGATCCGCAGAACTTCCAGACTGCTGACCTTCTGCGCCATCTCGGCGTAGAGGCTCGTGCCGCCCTGCTCGATGAAGGCGAAATGAAACCCGGCGGTATTGGCCAGCGCCTGGGTATGGTTTGCATCGTTGAGTTCGGTGTTGTTCTTAGGAATCGCCGGCCGATTGACGATCGAAACCACCTGCGGGAATGTCGCACCAAGATCCGGATTCGTCTCGCTGCGGTAGCGAACCCACCAGCTCGTGTCGACGGTCAGGTTAAAGAGGTTCGTCAACCGCCCGATCTGGCGGGCGCCGCTTGCCTGGCTGCTCGGCAAGGTGCGAAATCCATCGAGATCGACCGGCCGGCCGCCCTTCATCACGAGATAGGCATTCAGGAAGGTCTCGTGACTGATCTCATCATCCGTATTGTCGGTGATGTACTGCGGCAAGTCCCCGTCGAGCTGTTCGAGCGCATTGATGTACGGCTGGCTGCCGCCGTTGACGCCGCCGAGCTCGTTGTATTGTTGCCAAAGATCGCTCTCGATGATTTCCGCCGCGGCGAGGAAGCGGAGGATTGCCTCGTCTCCTTCCGAAATGCGCTCGCCGTCGAGGTCCTGGGCGGCAGAGTTCCCGGGAAACATTCCCGCACCCATCGCCGATACCCCGGCCGCCATCGCACTGCTTTTCAAGAACGAGCGACGATCGGTAAAGCGCTTCAGAAGACCGCTGACTTGCCGCATCTTGTCCTCCCCGGATCCGTGAAAAAACGAGCTTGGGTCACAAAAATCAGACCGGCGGTCCCGAAGACCGGCTCCGCCGGCATGGAGGGGACGAGCAGGTCCGCAGGCAGCGAACACGCCGCCTTTTTCGCGTATTCACCGCTCGCACCTGAGGCAGAACGCCGCACCGTCCGGCGCCTCGAGGGCAATCGATCGTGCGATGGAAGGGTCGGCAGACGGAGGCGGCCTGCCCACCCTTGGCCGATGTTGACTTGATCTCTTCAGTCCAAACCGACCGCCGGCAGCGGCGTGCCGTCGTTCGAATTGCCCTTGATCTGGTTCGTCTTGAACGACTGCAATACGCCCCCGTTCGTCGCGCCGACGCCATTGATGTTTCCGGCGATCGAGGAACTCCCGAGCCGGATCGTCGTCTTGGGCCCGTCGGCGATCACGCCATACCCGGCGGTGTTGTGGGAGGAGGCCGACCGGTCGATCATCATGACGATGGCCGGCCCGGTGGCATTGCTCGTGCCGACGATGCCGTTCGAGCCGTTGCCAGCCGAGAGGCTGTCGCGGATGGTCATGTTGATCACGCCGCCCGAGGCTCTTTCGTCGGTGCCGTCGGCCTTGATGCCGAAGAAATTGCCGCGCGATTCGACGCGATTCAGGACGACCTTGGTGATCCCGTTCGACGTCCTGGGCACCACGATGAACCCGCCTCCGGAGCCTGTTCCGTTACTGCCGGTCAGGAGGGTATCCGAAACGAAGATGTCGATGTTGCTCGTTGGCGTTGCATAGATTCCCCAACCGGCGCCGGCCGCGGTCTGGTCGCTGATCACGCATTTCTCGATGTGAACCTCCTGTGCCGACAGGATTTGCACGCCGCCAAAACCGCCGCCAACCCCTTTCAATTCAAGTCCGCGCAGCACGACCACGTCGCTCGCGGCCGCATTGATGGACACGGCCAACGTGAAGCCGACGCTCGTTATCGATCCGCGAACATTGTCGCAATCGATCGTCATCGATTGAGTAATACTGACTTCCCCGAAATCACCCGGGTCGACGCAATTGACCTCACCGCCCGCCAGCGTCTGAGAAACTGCCCGAGTGAACGTCGCGCACGGCTGGCCGCGGCTGCAATTGTTGGCGTCGCTGCCGAAACTTGCCACCCAGGTCCGCTGAATCTGCGCGTATCCGGCGCCAGGCCAGGTGCAGGACAATATTGCCGCAAGAAGAGCCAAGGACAGCATGGTTCTGTTCATGACTGGACCTCCAATTGCAAGTGAAGCTGGCAGGCGTTCGTCGCCCCAGCCCAGGCAGCATAGCCGACGTCGGTCGGGGCGGCTCGCCGGCAGGCCAATGGAGAGAGTCGCAGTTTCACTGGCCGCCCGGGCGACCGATCGATCCCGGCGAACTCGGCGCGGAACTTCAACCGGTCTCCACTATGCTGTCGGCGCCGGCCGATTCAGCCGCGCTTGCCCGGAGAACGATCATGCGAGCATTTGCAGTCCTTTTTGCGCTCGGCGGGGCGCTTGCCGTCATCGCCGCCTCGAGCCCTGCCGCGGCGCTGAACGCGCGGTCATGGGTCGCCAGCACCGGCAGCGACGGCAATTCCTGCACCCGTTCCTCACCTTGTGCGACGTTTGCGGGAGCGCTGGCCGAGACCAGCGCCGGCGGGGAGATCAACTGCGTCGATCAGGGCGACTTCAGCAACGCCACGGGATTGTCGATCGGCAAGTCGATCACCATCGACTGCGAGGGCGCGCAGGGCCACTTCGGCTTCCCTTTCGTCGACGCCGAGGCGATCTTCGTCAATGCGTCGGCCTCCGACGTCGTGACGCTGCGCGGGCTCGACATCGATGGCAACAATGCGGCGGGGATCGGCATCAACTTCAACGGCGGAGCGGCCCTTCACATCGAGAAATGCTCAATCCGCAACTTCGCCGCCACGGGCGCCAATGTCTTGGTCGCGGGAATCGCGGATTTCGCCCCCAACTCCGAACTGTTCGTCTCCGACACCGTCGTGACCAACAATGGCACGGGCACGCCGGGCGCGGGAATTCTGATCATCCCCTTCGTCCCAAACTCCACCGCCAAGGTTACCCTCAACCGCGTCGAGGCGAAGGGCAATTTTTTCGGCATCAAGGCTGATGGCACGCAGGTGAGCGGGGGCGTCATTCAGATGACCGTCCGCGACACCGTATCGGCGGGCAATGCCTCGAACGGCATTGTCGGCACCGGCAATGCGAGCGGTCCAGCCATCGTCATGATGATCGACCACAGCGCCTCGTCTCACAATGCCGCCGGCTTCGGCGTCATCGCCGACGGCCCGAAGACCACGATCCGGCTCGGCGGCTCATCGATTGCCGGCAACATCAACGGCGTCGGAGTAAGCAACGGCGGCCTGCTGCAGTCCTACGGGACGAACCAGATCAACGGCAATTCGAATGACGGCATCGCCTCGCTGACGCCGATCGGGCTGCACTGACAATCTGGCGTGGGGGCCGCGTTTCAAGCGGCGCCTCCCTGGAGGACATGTCAGCTCAGGAGCTACGATAATGCCTTAGGCGGGCCGGATCGGTCTCGACTATGCTGCTTGGACTGGGGGCGACCGCCTGACCAGTTCACCAGGAGATCGACATGAAGAGTTTTGTCCTATCGCTTGCGCTCCTCGGGGTTGCCGTCACGCTCTCGTCGCCGAGTCCGGCCCTCGCGCAGAATTCGCGGTCTTGGGTGGCGAGCTTCGGCAGCGACGCCAACGCCTGCACCCGCACCTCGCCATGTGCAAGCTTTAGCGGGGCTCTCTCCAAGACGAATGCCGGCGGCGAGATCAATTGTGTGGACCAAGGCGATTTCACCAAGGGCACACTCTTTATCGTAAGTTCTCTCATCATCGATTGCACGGGCGCCGACGGCCGGCTGTCCACGCCGTTCGGGTTCAGCATTTCGGTTAGTGCGGGGACCAACGACGTCGTCATTTTGCGTGGCCTGGATATCGGGGGCGATGGCGTCGGCAATGTCGGCATTTTGTTTCAGTTGGGTTTTGCCCTGTACATCGAGCATTGCATAATCCACGACTTCCCGGGGGGTGGGATCCAGATGACTAGCTCCTCGGCTCCAATGGAACTCTCTGTGTCGGACACTGCCATCATCAACAATGGCAATGGCTCGACAGAAGCCGGCATTTTGATCCAGCCGCGGTTCTCATCCACGGTCAGCAAGATCGTCCTCGATCGCGTGGAGCTGCGCAACAATTTCTTCGGCGTCAAGGCCGACGGCACGATGACAACCGGTGGCGTGATCAACATGACGGTGCGCGACAGCGTATCGGCTGGCAATGCCTCGAACGGCATCGTCGGCACCGGCAATGCGAGCGGCGCTGCCATCGTCATGATGATCGACCACAGCGCCTCGTCCCACAATGCGGCGGGCTTCGGCGTCATCGCCGATGGCCCGAAGACCACGATCCGCCTCGGCGGCTCCTCGATTGCCGGCAACATCAATGGCGTAGGCGTCAGCAACGGCGGCGTGCTGCAGTCCTACGGGACGAACCAGATCAACGGCAATTCGAACGACGGCATCGCGGCGCTAACCCCGATCGGGCTGCATTGAGAACCCGCGGGGCGGCCGCGCCCGGGCGGCGGCCCTCGATCCTCTAATAGGAGAAGAAGCATTCCTTGTGGACGCCGACGAGGGGATCGCCGAACACGCCGTTGTTGCACGGCAGGCCGCCGGGCGGGCTGCGACGGTGGGTGAACGCGCCGTTGCGACCGTAGTGGATGAACGCTCCATAGGGAGCACGACAGAAGCCGCCCTCGGTGGCGCAATGTACCCACCCCTGGGCGCTCGCAGCTGCCGACCACCCCGCGAGGGTTGCCGCGATCACCGACGCTGCCATGACACTCCTCATCCAAGAATCTCCTTGTGTCACCATCACGATGCCCCGGTGCCCACGACAGACCATCGAAGGCCGTCGCCGATAGCGCCGATCGATGTCGCCCGCATGACAGGCGGCTGCAGGTGTCAGGAAACCGCGCAAATCAGGAGATAGTATGGACGACGCCGCCCTGCGGCGACGGCCACAGGCAACCTCCCTTCAGCAGATTGGCGCCGCCCCTCAGCGGCTTTTCGGCCGCCCGGTTCGGTGCTAGGGGTGCCAAGTGAGACCTTCCGGGTCCGCCGTAAGCTGCCCGGCCCGCGGAACGATGGTGCCGCGACGATCGGTTACTCCACGCCGCCACCCCGGCGTGGATGCCAGCCTGCCGATCGCTCGAGCCGGATGCGCCTCGCCTCAAAGCTCGAATGATCCTTGGATCAGCCGCGGTCGGCGGCGGCGCTTTCAATTGGGAGATGCGTCATGAAAATCAGCGCCCGCAACGTTCTGAAAGGCACGATCGTCGAGGTCCGCAAGGGCCAGACGACGGCCCATGTCCGCATCGATGTCGCCGGCGCGATCATCACCTCGTCGATCACCAACGAGGCCGTGGACGAATTGAAGCTCGAAAAGGGCAAGCAGGCCTATGCGGTGATCAAGGCCTCCGACGTGATGGTCGGCATCGACTGACACGTACCCTTGGCGCGGAGGCTCGTCGTGAGTTCGTCTCGACGCACTCTTGCTGCGGCCGCCCTGGTCGTCGCAGCGCTCCTCGGCCCGCTGCCGGCGCCCGCGGCCGAGACAAGCATCACCGATGCCGCCGGCCGATCCGTCAGCCTGCCGGCCTCTATCGAGCGTGTGATGCCGGCGGGCCCGCCGGCTGACCTTCTCCTGCTGGCGCTGGCGCCCGACCGCATCGTCGGCCTCGTCGAGCCGTTCGGCGAAGCGCAGAAATCGCGCGTCCCGCCGGCCTGGCGCGGGCTGCCGCGGGTGCCGCGCATGACGCGCGACATCAGTCCCGCCGACATCGAGGCGGTGAAGGCGGCGCACCCCGACCTCATTGTCGACTATGGCGATGTGGCGCCGCGCTATGTCGCCTATGCCGACAAGATCGCCACTGCCACCCGCCTCCCCTACGCGATCTTCGACGGACGCCTCGCCGAAACGCCGCGCTCGGTGCGCGCGGTCGCCAAGCTCCTCGGCCGCGAGGCCCGCGGCGAGGAGGTGGCCAAGGCGGCCGAGGACATTCTGGAGAGCCTGCAACCGCTCGCCGGTCTTCCGCCCGATGAGCGCGTTGCGGTCTACTATGCCCGCGGCAGCGACGGGCTGCAGGCGGTCCGGCCGGGCTCGACGCTCGATGAAGCCATCACGTTGGCCGGCGGCCACAATATCGTGCCGGAGGGGCAAGGCGCATTCGTCAAGCTCACGATCGACGACGTCGTCAGGCTGGCGCCGCAGGTCGTGGTCGTTGCCGATCCTGCAGCAGCGGCATCGGGCAGCCCCTTGCGCGCCGCCCTGCCCCGCGAGACGCGCTTCCTCGCCGACCGCGGCGCGCCCTTCCGCTGGATGGAGGCGCCGCCCTCCCTGAACCGCCTCATCGGCGCCCTGTGGCTTGCTTCGAGGCTCCATCCTGAACATGTGACGTTCGACGTGCAGCGCGCCAAAAGCGTGATTGCTGCGCTGTTCGGCCTCGACCTTGGCGAGGCCGATGTCGCCGCGATGCTGCAATAGTCACGCCCGGAGCGAAGTGGAGAGCCGGGATCGGTGCCGGATCCCGGACAGCCGCAAGGGCGGCTTCCGGGATGACAGGATCAATTTCCTGAAATCAAGGCTCACACCGCAATCATCTTGCCCGGGTTCATGATGTTCTTCGGGTCGATCGCGCGCTTGATCTGCCGCATCAGGTCGAGCGTGGCGGGCGGGTGCTCTTCGAGAAGGTATTTCATCTTGTACTGGCCGACGCCATGCTCGCCCGTGCAGGTTCCGTCCATGGCGAGCGCCCGGCGCACCAGGCGTTCGAGAAAGCCCTCGAGCGCGGCAACCTCGCGCGGATCGCCCGGATCGGCGAGGACGCCGACGTGAAAATTGCCGTCCCCGACATGGCCGACGATCGGGGCGACAAGACCGGTCGCCTCGATGTCGCGCTGGGTCTCCTCGACGCAATCGGCGAGCCGGGAGATCGGCACGCAGACGTCGGTCGGCACCGCCTTGGCGCCCGGCCGCAGCACGAACGAGGCCCAATAGACGTCATGGCGCGCCTGCCACAGGCGATTGCGCTCCTCGGGGCTCGTCGCCCATTCGAAGGGGCCGCCCTCGAACTCGGCGGCGATCTCGCCGAAGCGCTCCGACTGTTCGCGCACGCCCGCCTCGGTGCCGTGGAATTCGACAAACAGCATCGGCGTTTCGGGGAGCGACAGCTTGGAATAGACGTTGCAGGCCTTCACCTGCAGGGCATCGAGAAGCTCGATGCGCGCCACCGGCAGGCCGGACTGGATGGTCGCGATCACCGCATCGCATGCCTGCCGGACGGAGGGGAACGGGCAGACGCCGCCCGAAATCGCCTCGGGGATGCCGTAGAGCTTCAGGGTGATTTCGGTGATCACGCCGAGCGTGCCCTCGGCGCCGATGAAGAGCCGCGTGAGGTCATAGCCGGCCGCCGTCTTCTTGGCGCGTCGCGAGGTCTTGACGATCCTGGCGTCGGGCATGACGACGGTCAGCGCCAGCACGTTGTCCTTCATCGTCCCGTAGCGCACGGCATTGGTGCCGGAGGCGCGCGTCGAGGCCATGCCGCCGAGCGAGGCGTCGGCGCCCGGGTCGATGGGAAAGAACACGCCCTGGTCGCGCAGATGGGCGTTGAGCTCCTTGCGGGTCAGGCCGGGCTCGACGACGCAGCTCAGATCCTCGGCATGCACGGCGATGACGCGCTTCATCATCGCGGTATCGATCGTCACCCCGCCGAAGGGCGCATTCACGTGGCCCTCGAACGAGGTGCCCGTCCCGAAGGGAATGACGGGCACGAGCCGCGCCGCGCAGAGATCGACGAGCCAGGCGACCTCATCGGTCGATGCCGGATAGACGACGATGTCGGGCGGCTGGTTTTCCACCCACGTCAGCGTGCTGCCGTGCTGCTCGCGCACGGCCGGGCTGGTGACGGCGCGGTTGCCGAAGCGGGCCGCAATCGAGGTCCGCACGGCCTCGATTATCGCCGCATCCGGCCGCCCGGTCAGGCGCTGCGCGTGCTGGTTCATGGCTCGGCACCTCCTGCTGCAGCTTCAGCGCAAAGCGCCGGCCGAAGCAAGGGCACGGCCCGAGCGGTGCATGAGAACGGACGGAGAGGCCTTCATTGAAAACTCGGGATTTATTTGGCTTCGTTTTGCCAAAAAATGAACCCCAACCATGATTTCGGGACCGGTTGCCCACACTCGTTCCTACGGGTTTGCGTCTCCTGCGCCCGCGCTCCGAGACGCCGCTTTGGGCGCAACCCGCCGCCAGGCTGCCGACAGCGCTCCATGAACGCTCGCCGACGCCGCAAGCGGAAGACGCACCTGGGTGGCGCCGCGCCGGCCCCAGGCTCCCTTGACCGGCACGAACGCGGCCGAATCGATCGACCTGTACATCTCCTGCTCTTCCGGCGCGAGCTTCACCATGGCGAAGCCCTCCTCCGGCCAGCCGAGGGTGGCGAAAATCCTTCCGCCGACGCGAAAGTCGGCGTGCCCCAGATGGGCGCCCTCGCAGGCGCCGGGTAGCCCGAGCGCCAGCCGGCGAAACTCTTCCGCCGTCATCATCGCCTCCGCAGACCGGCACGGCAGTTTGCCAAAGGCTCATTGGCCGGCAAATCCGCCCTCGTCGAGAAAGCGCCGTTCCTCGGGCGTGCTCGCCCGCCCCAAAATCGCGTTGCGGTGGGGAAAGCGGCCGAACCGGGCGATGATATCGCGATGGCCAATGGCCCAGCCGAGGCTCTCCCCGTCGCCGGCGGCGCGATAGAGCGCAACGCCGCGCTCCTGGTCGGCGAGGCACTCCGCGTGCATGAACGGCAGATAGAAGAGCCCGCGTGCCGGCATCTCGAAGGCCTGGTCATAGCCCTCCTCGACCGCGCCCGCAGCGACGGCGAGCGCCAGCGCATCGGCGGCATAGGCGCGCGGCGTGCCGCGAAAGATGTTGCGCGGCACCTGGTCGAGAAGGATGAGGAGCGCCAGCGCGCTCGCCGGCTCGTCGATCCAGAAAATGTAGGCGCCGGTCGCAACCGCCTCGTGCGCGGCCAGCAAGCGCTGCCGAACCTCCTCGTCGAACCCCTTGTCCTGCTGAAACCATCTGTCCGGGCCGGCGGCGAGCCAGAAGTCGAGCACGTCCTGCGGCCGCAACTCCGCCATCGCGCAGGCCGCTCAGCCGCGCGCGGCCAGGCCCCGCCCGGCATCGAGCAGGGATTTCGCACCGAAGGCGATGAAGAGAACGCCGACGGCCCGCGTGATGGCCAGCGCATGGCGCGAGAAGAGCCGCCGCACGAGCGGCAGGCCCGCCGAGAAGATCACGACCGCATCGGCGAGGACGAAGCCGACGAAGGCGGCGCCCATGAGGCCCGGGGCATCGGCGAGCGTGAGGCGGCCGGCAAAGGGCACCGCCACCGCCGTATACATGGCGACCGAGACGGGATAGGCCTTCGGATTGGTGAGGCCGAAGAGGACGCCGGTCACGAACGGCCGCTGCGCGCCGATGGCGGCGCCGCCCGTCGTCTTGCGGGTCATGACGGCGCGCACCCCGAGATAGACGAGATAGAGACCGCAGCCTGCTCCGAGGAGGTCGAACAGGGTCGGCCCGACGGCGCTCACGCCGATGATCGCGGCGAAGGCGAGGGCGCCCCAGAAGACATCGCCGACGAGATGGCCGATGAGGAAGCGCGCGCCCATGGCACGGCCCTTGGCGGCAGCGAGCGTAAAGACCGCCAGGAACGCCGGGCCGGGCGCGATGACATAGAGAAACCCGGCAGCGGCAGTAGCAAGGAAGAGGAAGGCGGACATGGCGCTCCCGGGTGCTCAATGCGCGACGTTGGCCGCCCGCGCCGCCGCAGTCAATGGGTGACGACTGACGGTGGCGGCGGCCTGGACCGGCTCGCAACGCATTGGCGCCCCAGCGGCTCCTTGACGGCATAGAGCTCGCAGGCTATCCGACCCCGGTCGAACCGGAGCTCGCGCAGCATCCGAGCAGGGTTTTGATGGAGGCGCAGGGACCGCTGTCACTCCAAGCTGGGATGGCCAACCAAGTCAATGCTGGCTTTCGACGCGAGGGTTCTTGATGCAAACGGTGGCACTGGTCCGATTGGCGCTCCGTCGGGAAGGCGCCCGGAATGTCTGACGTAGGCATGGCCGAACCGGACACCAAGGGCCCACCGAAGCATACGCGGGCGAAGGCGCAGTGGCGCGGCTATCTATCTGAATTCGAGCGCAAGCCTGATATCAGGGTCGGGATCGTCTCGACTTTCACCCCCGACAGCTTGGTTCCCATGCTCGGCAGCGCCTTGCTCGATGCGGGTTTTGCGCCGGAAATCCCGTTGGGCGAATACAATCAGGTCTTTCAGACCTGCTTCGACCATCGTCGGCAATTCGATGGCGATCCGGACGTCATCGTTTTGCTATGGCGAATCGAGGAGTTGTTGGCCAACGAATTCGCTCGATACATCTCCGGCGATCGCGCAGCCCTTGCCGACGCCCGCGATCGTATCGAGGAGTTGTCTCAAGCGGTTGCTCACCTGCGCCGGTCCTTTGCGGGCACGATCATCGTGTCGCTGCCACCGTTTCCTGACGCAACGCCGGCTCACCTCCTTGATTTGGACACTCCGTTGAATGCCGGGCATTTCTTCCGCACCGTCGCGGCTCATTCCGGCGAGCGGCTGACGGCCGCCGGCAATGTCCGCCTCATCGACCTCGATTCGCTGCAGCGGCAGTTCGGCGCGGAAGCAGCTTTCGACGCCCGCAAATGGCACCTGTATCGGCAGCCCTATTCGGAGGCCTTCCTGTGCAGCCTCGGCGGGCTGCTGGCGCGCATCATCAAGGCTGCCCGTGTCGCGCCGAAGAAGTGCATCGTCCTCGACTGCGACAACACGCTGTGGGGCGGCATCGTCGGGGAAGACGGCGTCATGGGCATCGAGATCGGCGAGGATTTTCCCGGCTCCGCCTTTCGCGATCTGCAGCGGTTGCTGCTGCATTGGCGCGGACAAGGGGTGTTGCTTGCGCTTGCCAGCAAGAACAACGAAGCGGACGTATGGGAAGTCTTCGATCAGCATGACGGCATGGTGCTGAAGAGGGACCACATTTCTGCCCACCGCATCAACTGGCAGCCGAAAGCGGCCAACCTTCGGGCTCTTGCCGCCGAGCTCAACATCGGAACCGACAGCCTCGTCTTCATCGACGACAATCGTTTCGAAGTCGAGCAGATCAGGATCGAGCTGCCTGAGGTCGCGTCCATTCTGCTGGACGAAGAACCTGCCCGCATGGTCGCGGCGATCCGCGACCTTCGCCTGTTCGACAAGCTTGAAATCACCGACGAGGACGCTCAGCGCGCCGACATGATGCTGTTCGAGCAAAAGCGCTCGGCCCTCGC
>JAFAME010000488.1 GCA_019233695.1 Methylobacteriaceae bacterium | reverse complement strand
CTTTGGCTGGGTCAAGTCGGCTGCCGGCTTTGCCAGAACCAGGCATCGTGGTCTCGACCGGGTCGGATGGCAGTTCACCCTCATCATGGCCGCTTACAATCTTGTCCGCCTGCCGAAGCTCCTGGCTATCGCCGTGTGACTACCAATGCTCGGATTCCGCTCGCCCCTCCGGGCGAGGATACGAGCCCTATAGGACCATCAAACCGCGCATCTCCAATGGCGATTCTTCCTCAGCCTGCTAGGGGCTTTTTCCGTTAAAGCGTCGCGACGCATTCTAACGGTCGGGACAGGGCCCGTTCTGAGCCCGCCCAAATGATTGATTTGACATCGGATTCTGATGCTTGACCTGGGGTTGCCGATTGCCCTAACAGGCATGGCGCAGACTTGCCTGCGCCTCGCCTAAGGTCTGAACGAGTTCCATGCAGATCCTGTTCGTTCATCAAAATTTCCCGGGCCAGTTCCGGCATTTGTGGCAAGCGTTGCTGCACGCTCCCGGCGTTGAAATTCGAGCCATTACCGACTACCGCAATCCGAATTCAAGCTATTCCCCGATGCTGCGTTATCTCGTCGGAGATGAAACAACGAAGTCGGTCGATATACTTGGAGATCACTTCGCTGTTCGAGCCCGCCGCGGTGATGCCGCCGCGCGTGTCATGCTGCATCTGAGGCAATCCGGCTACATGCCGGACATCGTCGTTGGTCATGTCGGCTGGGGCGAGACCTTGTTCGTCAAGGATGTCTGGCCGAAATGCTGCCTGATCGTCCATGCGGAGTTCTATTATTCCGCCGAGGGCGCCGATGTCGGGTTTGATCCGGAATTCTCGCGAGATCTTGACGTGGCCGAGATCTTTCGCGTCCGGGCAAAGAATGCCTCAATACTCTCCACACTCATCGATGCAGATTTTGGCATCGCGCCGACACGCTGGCAAGCCGGCCGCTTTCCACCCGAACTCCGCCACAAGATGCGCGTCCTGCACGAGGGCATCGACACGCAACTTCTCCGACCAGACCCGGCAGCGCGGTTCACACTGAATGGCGCGTCGTTCGGCGCGGAGGACGAAGTCATCACCTTCGTCAGCCGAAACCTCGAGCCCTATCGGGGCTATCACGCGTTCATGCGCGCGCTGCCCGAGGTCCTGGCGGCGCGCCCCAGGGCACATGCCATCATCGTGGGCGGCGATGAGACATCCTACGGAAGGCCCCCGACGGCAGCCGAGGGAAGCAGTTGGAAGGATGTCTTCCTGAACGAAGTCCAAGACCGGCTGCCGATGCGCCGGGTGCATTTTCCGGGGCGGATCTCCTACCCCGATTTCATCAAGCTGATGCAGATTTCATCTGTTCACGTTTATTATACCTATCCTTTCGTTCTTTCATGGTCGATGCTGGAGGCAATGAGCGCAGGGGCGATCGTGATCGGCTCACGCACTCCACCTGTCGCTGAAGTCATCGTCTCAGGCCAGAACGGCCTCATGGTTGACTTCTTCGATCGAGACGGGCTCGTCGATAACCTGGTGCACGTCTTGGAACATCGCCGTGAATTAAGTCGGTTGCGGGCGGCGGCACGAGAAACAATAGTCGAAAATTTCGATCTGAAGACGATATGCCTTCCAAGTTGGTTCGCATTCCTCGAGGAGCTCGGCGGAAAGCAGGTTATCGCGGCGAGGCCGCCGAGCGCCGGCACCGACTGAATTGTGGAGAGGGCAGACCGGTTCGAGCGCTTTCGGTCAGTCAAATCGATATGGATGTGATCCGGCGGAGCGGAGCGGTGGGCCGTTACTCGGGGGCTCTGCTTCCCAACAGGCGCGCGACCAGCGCGCCGGCAAAGACAGCCATCGACATTGCCAGCAGCGGTTGGTTGCGGACGAACTCCACCGCGCTGTCGCTGATCTCCGCGCCCTTCACTCCGCTTTTGCCGCGCCCTGATGGGGCGATCCGGGCGGGGAGGCGGTGCTTGCCGGTTTCCGCCTTCACCCGGTTGCGAAGGACCGCCGGTGCGGTCGCCGGGACAGGGTTGACGGCGGCATACGGCCCCTGATTGGCCTGGGTTGGCTTCGATCGTCCAGGATCGGGCGATTGAGCGCCTCGGCCTCCGGGGCTCGCGTGAGCGGACGGATCAGGCATATCCGGCATCGTCTCCTCCTCATTCCTGCGCACAACGCGAGACTCGGAACCGATGTTCCCTTCGCCGGACGGCGCGGCTTTGCCCTGACCTAAATTACGAAAATTGCGGTGACATGACGTGGACTGTGCGATTCGCTCATCTTAGTTTCGTCTCTCATCTATATTTGCGAAAGACTATCCGCGTCAGGGACGATGTCCTTTGCCCGTTACCTCTGGAGGTCTTCGGGCCCGACCCTGCGAAGGGCTGCGGCCGGAGCACGTTCGAGCCCGAAGCCCGGCGCATCGAGGACATCGAGTGTGCCGTCGTGTGGCACCGGCTCGTTGGCAAAGAGTGCCCCGAACACCGGCAGGACGCTCCTGCCGTCCGGGCTGTTGGCGACGTATTCGCAGAAGGGCGCGTTCGGCTGCGACATGACGAAATGGTAGCTGTACGGCCCGCTGCCGTGCGGCACCACCGGCACGTCGTAGGCGCTGGCGTGGGCACAGATCCTGAGAAGCTCGGTAAGGCCGCCGCACCACATCACGTCCGGCTGCAGGATGTCGATCACCCGCCCCTCGATCAGCTTGCGGAAGCCGTAGCGCGAATATTCGTGCTCGCCGGTGGTCCATCTGGCCGTCGGCAATGCCCGCTTCAGATGCGTGTAGCCGTCGAAATCGTCGGGGTGGAGCACCTCCTCCCACCAGTAGATGTCGAGATCGCGGCAGGCGGTCACGAGCTCGATCGCGTAAGGCACATCAAGCGCCATGTAGCAGTCGACCATGATCGGGAAATCGGAGCCGACCGCCTCCCGGTGCGCGGCAAGGAAGGCGCGATTGGCGTTGACGCCCTCGCGCCCGTCCGCCGGCCCGTGCGGCAGGGGCACCTTGCCGCCCCAGAAGCCCAGGCTCTGGGCCACGGCCGGCAGGGGACCGGTGAGATAGAAGCGCAAGTGCTCCCGGGTGCGCCCGCCGATGAGCTTGTAGACCGGCTCCTGGCGCATCTTTCCGAGGAGATCCCAGAGCGCGAGGTCAACCACGCTGATGGCGGCAAGCGGCAGGCCCTTGCGTCCGTAGAACAGGCTGGCGCGGAACATCTGGTCCCAAATGCGGTTGATGTCGCGCGGGTCGGCGCCGACAAGAAAGCGCCGGAAGTGCATCTCGATCAGCCAGCACGCCGGCGGCCCGCCGAAGCCGGTGGCAAGGCCGATATTGCCGCGCTCGTCTTCGATCTCGACGAGGATTGAGCCGAGTACGTCGATGCCCCAGCTCACGCGCGAGGACTTGTATTGCGGATAAGCCGACATCGGATTGGCGATGAGCGTATCGATGATCCAATGGCCGCCCTTCTGGCGGTGATAGTCGCCGCCGGAGCCCGCCCCTTCGACGAGATAGGTCCGCAGATCGGCGATACGGGGGGTTGCCATGCAGGGATCTCCCAATCAGCTCGGCCTCGGCGCACGCCGGATTTCGCTCGCCTCCCCGACCACGCGCAGCGTGTCGGCTGAGGCCGGTGCGCCGGCTCGATGCATGGCGGCAAGGGTCGTCCGGTGAATGCTCGAAAGGTGCGCCGCCATGGCCGCTGCGGCATGCTCGGGGTCGCCCGCCCGCAGCGCTGCCACGATCACTGCGTGTTCTGCGGCACTGGTCGCCAGCACCCCAGGCATCTCCGATGCAATGCGGCGGTATTCCATGCCGAGTTCGTAGAGCGATTGCGCCACCCGCTCGAGGAAGGGATTGCCTGCGAGTTCGGCGATGGTCTGATGAAAAGCCTGATCCATCACACGAAAGCCGACCGGATCCCCGACAAGTGCGCGGCCGGCCCGCACCATGTTGTCGAGGCGATCGAGCGCGGCATCCGTGCCCCGAAGACAGGCTTCGCGTGCAATCCCGGTGTCGATTACGAGGCGGGCCCCATGCAGCGCCTCGACATTCGACTCATCGAGCGAAATGACGAAGCGCAAGGGGGCGAGCAGCCGCGCCGGTGTGAGGTCGGTCACGTAGCAGCGGCCGCCCTGGCGCGAGCCCACCACGCCCAGGATTGAGAGACCGCGCAGCGCCTCGCGAACGACCGTCCGACTGACCTGCAGGGCGGCAGCCAGCTCGTGTTCGGTCGGCAGCTTGTCGCCCGCCTTGAGGTTGCCGGACCGGATGAGATCGAGGAGCCGGTTTGCCACCTGCTCGGCGATCGGCTTGCGGCTGAACGGGTCGATGTTGTCGAGGAGCGACATGTCAGCTTCCCTGCAGCCGCAGCCGCAGCTGGTCGACCGCAACCGCGAGCAGAAGCACGATGCCGCGGGTCACGTCCTGCCAAAAGCTCGACACATCGAGCAGCGTCAGGCCGTTGTTCAGCGTGCCGAGGATGAGAACGGCAAGCAGCGTGCCCCAGACGCTGCCGCGCCCGCCGTAGAGGCTGGTGCCGCCGAGGATGATGGCGGCAATCACGGTCAACAGATGCTGAGAGGCGGCGTTGGGAGCGGCGGCGCCGAGCATCGCGGCGAGCATCGTGCCGGCGACCGCGCCGCTGATCCCGGAGACGACATAGAGCACGATCTGCACGCGCTCGACCGGCAGGCCGATCAGTCGGCTCGCCTCGGCATTGCCGCCGACGGCGTAGACGAAGCGCCCGAATTGGGTGCGCCGCAGCACGATGGCGAGAACGATGTAGGTCGCCATCATGAGGATGGGCGGGATCGGGACGCCCAGGACATAGCCCGATCCGATCCAGTTGAAGCCGCGCACCATCAGCGGCTTGGTCAGGCCGCCGGTGAGGATCAGCGCCGTTCCCGACACGATGCTCATCGTGCCGAGCGTGACGATGAGCGGGTTGAGGCGCAACCGCGTCGCAAAGAGCCCGTTGACGAGGCCGATCAGGGCGCCAAGCACGAGGGCGCCGAAGACGCATACCCAGATGTCGATGCCGTCGGCGTGAACGATGGCGATGAGGACGCCGACGAGGCCGGCGACCGCCGCGACGGAGAGATCGAGCCCACCGGCAATGATGAGCGGCGTTCCGGCCGCCGCCATCAGGCCGATGAAGGCGACGTTCGAGCCGATCGCCAGCATGTTGCGCAGGGTCAGGAAAAACGGCGAAAGGACCGAGAAGATCAGAATCAGGCAGAGGTAGAAGAGAAGCAGGATGGCAACGCCCGACCAGGGCTGGCCGAGAACGGCGGCGAGCCGCCGGGATCTTGCGGCCGATGGCGACGGCTGAACAAGGCTGGTCATGGCGCTCCCTGTCAGCCCCCGGCGAAGGCCGGATCGATGGCCGTCGCCGCCATCAGTCGTGTCGGCGCGGTCCCGCGCTCAAAGCGGCCGACGAGCCGGCCGCGATCGATCACGATCGACCGGTCGCTCAGCCCGGCGACCTCCTCGACGTCGGAGGAAAGGACCAGCACGGCCATCCCGCGATCGGCAAGCGCACGCAGCTCGGCATAGATCTCGCGCCGTGCGCCGACGTCGACGCCGCGCGTCGGCTCTTCGAGAACGAGCAAGGTCACGCCCTCGACGAGCCAGCGCGCGACGCACACCTTCTGCTGGTTGCCGCCCGAAAGCGTGCGCATGATCTGCTCGGGGCCGCGGGCACGGATGCCGAGCAATTCGATCCAGCGGCGCGATTGGGCGGCTTCGGCATCCCTGGAGACGAAGAGGCCGCGCGCATAGCGATCCGGGAAAGCGGCCACCATGTTTTCGCGAACGGTCAGATCGCCGATGATGCCCTCCCTCTTGCGGTCGGCGGCGACGAAGCCGATGCCGACCTTTTTGGCATGACGCGGCGAGCGCGGCCGATAGGGAAGGCCGGCGATACGGATGCCGCCCTCGACGACCGGGCCGAGCGCGCCGTAGATCGCCCGGCCAAGCACTTCGACGCCGGACCCGACGAGGCCGAAGACGCCGACGATTTCCCCGCGATCGACCGAGAAGGAGACATCCGAAAGACGGCCGGGAACGCTCATGTCTTCGACGGAGAGGACGGCCCACCTCTCGGCGCCACCGCGTGCCGCGACGTCGTAAAGGTCGCCTGCGGCGCCGCCGAGCATGGCCGAGAGAACGTCGGCCCGCGAAGCGGCCGAGGTGACGAATTCGCCGGCATTGCGGCCATCGCGCAGCACGGCGATCCGGTCGGCAATTTCGAAGATTTCCCTGAGATAGTGCGAGATGTAGATGATCGAGACAGAGCGCTCCTTCAGCCGTCGTATCAGCCGGAAGATGAGCCGCGTCTCCTGTTCGGTCAGCGCCGCCGTGGGCTCGTCCATGACCAGGATGCGGGCCTCGCCGGCGAGCGCCCGGGCGATCTCGACGATGCGCTGCTCGGCGACGGAGAGCTTGCCTGCGGCGAGATTCGGATCGATGGCGCCGAAGCCCAGCTCGTCGAGGAGCGCGGTCGCCTTGCGCCGCATCGCCGCGTCATCGACACGAAATCCCGGGCCCCGCCGCATCGGCAGGTCGGCGAGCGAGATGTTCTCGGCGACCGTCATGTCGTGCATGATCGAGATTTCCTGCGGCAGCAGGCGAACGCCCGCGGCAAGAGCGGCCCGCGGGTCGACGAACGAGACGGCGGTCCCGTCGATGCGAATGGTGCCCGCGTCGCGCTCGTAGAGGCCGGTCAGAATCTTCATCAGCGTGGACTTGCCGGCGCCGTTGGCGCCGAGGAGGGCGAGGACCTCGCCCGGCTCGACGACGAGATCGACGTCGGAGAGAACCGCAACACCGCCGAAAGACTTGCCGATGCCGCGCATTTCAAGGCGATGCGGCGCGACGCTCGAGGCAACCGCCGACATCAGCTCGATCCCGGCTCGACTGTCATCCCGGCCAAGCACCGCGAAGCGGTGCGCAGAGCCGGGCTCCGGAACATGCATCTTTTCAGGAGCTTGTCTCCGGACCCGGGAGAGCGCTTCGCGCTTCCGGGATGACAATTCCCATTTTGCTTCATGGCTCCTTCGCCGTCGCACTCGCCGGCAACGACAGTGATGCGAATGATCAATTGCTCGGGATGAGATTCTGAACGTCCTTCAACTCCGGCACGTCGTGGAGCGACACCAGATACTTGGCGAAAGCGTCCTGCGGGAACTTGTAGTCGATCTCCTTGACCTGTGCGCATGGCGACTTCGGGTAGTACTTGCAGACATTGCCCTTGGTGACCATCACGTGGTGGACGAGGACGGCCGGCGGCATCGCCTTGCCGGCAAGCTGCCCCAGCGCCATCGGGATGATGTAGTTGCCGTAGTTTTCGGGGAACGAGCCGACCGAGGCGACGAAGTTCGGCTCGTTGACGAGCGTATCGACTTCATCGGCGCCGAGGCCGACGACGATGGTGTCGGCCTCGCGGCCGGCCTGTTTGGCGGCGCGCAGGATGCCGGTCGTGGCCTGGTCGTTGATCGCCGTTCCCATGATGGGAACACCGGCCGGAATCTTGCCGAGGAGATTGTTCGTCTGCGCAAAACTTTCTTCGAGCGTGTTCTTGCTGTCGAACTTCAGGACGTGGGAAGGATCAAAGCCGGGGATGCTGTCGAGGAAGCCTGCAACCTGCCCGTCGGTGCGCATCTTCGGGATCGGTCCCGACTGCGGCAGCTCGCCCTCCAGGAAATAGCCGGCCTTGACCTTGTCGAGGCCATATTTGGCGATGGCCGCCTGGGCGAGATAGGAGCCGCCCATGTAGCCGGCGCGCGGATTGTTGACGCCGAAGAAGGTGGCGCCGGGCATCGGGATGTCGATGGCCGTGACCTTGATCCCGGCGGCATTCATCTGCTGCATGATCGTGGCGCCGAAATTGGCGTCCGTCTGGAACTCGATCACGTAGTCGACATTGCGGTTGATGAAGCTCTGCGCATTGGCAAGCGCGGTCGCGCCATCGAGGCGGTTGTCGGCAATCGGCAGGTCGACGCCTGCGGCCTCGGCATCCGCCTTGATGCCCTGCTCGACCTTGGCGCAGAAGGTGATGCCGCGCTGCAAATTGGCGAAGGCGATCGAATAGGTCTTGCCGTTCTTGGGCGGACTGACCTTCATGGCGTCGGCGACCATCGCCTTGAGCTGCTCTGAAGGAAGCATGTTGCCGTCGAAGTTCGACGGGTCGAATCCATGAAAATCTTCGGCAAGGGCGGCGGTTGCACACATGAGTGCGCCGGCCGCCGTGAGCGCGGCTAGTTTCATCGTCATCTCCTCCCTGCACGGCCGGGACCTCCCGACCTCAGCCATTGCTAGCCCGGGCGATGGCGACTTGTCTACTTGTCGGTCAAGATTTGGCCTATTCAGCTCTTTGCACCTGCGAAGAAATGGCAGATTGTCATCCCGGAAGCGCGAAGCGCTATCCGGGATCCGGGACAAGCTCCCAAAGCTGCGCGTTCCGGATCCCGGCTCTGCGCACCGCGTCGCGGTGCTTCGGCCGGGATGACGCCGCAAGCCAGTTTCCTCACACGCGCGGAAAGCGGCGAGCGGATGATCGGAAAGCTCAAGGGCATGATCGATTCGTATGGCGAGGATTTCATCATCCTCGACGTCAACGGCGTCGGCTACGTCGTGCAATGCTCGGCGCGCACGCTCCAGCACCTGCCGCGCCCGGGCGAACCGACAGCGCTCGCCATCGAGACGCAGGTGCGCGAGGATGCCATAAAATTGTTCGGCTTCGGCTCGGACGCTGAACGCGACTGGTTTCGCCTCCTGCAGACTGTGCAGGGGGTGGGAGCCAAGGTGGCGCTCGCCATTCTCGGCGTGCTTGATGCGCGCGAACTCGCCTCGGCGATCGCCATGCAGGACAAGGCGATGGTGGCGCGCGCGCCCGGCGTCGGGCCGAAGCTTGCCGCAAGAATTGTCGCCGAATTGAAGGACAAGGCGCCGGCATTCGCCGGCATCGACCCCAACGTGGTGCGTCTCGCCGGAGCCGAGGAGGCGAAATCGGCGCCGAAACCGGTGCAGGACGCAATTTCC
>JAFAME010000474.1 GCA_019233695.1 Methylobacteriaceae bacterium | reverse complement strand
GGTCGGCACCGAAGGCCGGCTCGGCGGCCAGGCCCAAGTGCCGGGCGTCGCCGGAACCTGGAAGGACCTGACCGACAGCGTCAATTCGATGGCCGGCAATCTCACCGCCCAAGTCCGCAACATTGCCGAAGTCACGACCGCGGTGGCACGCGGCGACCTGTCGCGCAAGATCACCGTCGACGTGAAGGGCGAAATCCTGGAGCTCAAGAGCACCATCAACACGATGGTCGATCAGCTCAACGGGTTTGCCTCGGAAGTCACGCGCGTCGCCCGCGAAGTCGGCACCGAAGGCAAGCTCGGCGGGCAGGCCCAGGTGCCGGGCGTTGCCGGAACCTGGAAGGATTTGACCGACAACGTCAACTTCATGGCCGGCAACCTGACAGCGCAGGTCCGCAACATCGCCGAGGTGGCGACCGCCATTGCGAGCGGCGACCTGTCGAAGAAGATCACCGTCGACGTGCGCGGCGAGATCCTGCTGTTGAAGGAGACGCTGAACACGATGGTCGAACAGCTGCGCTCGTTTGCAGCCGAGGTGACGCGTGTGGCGCGCGAAGTCGGCACCGAAGGCCGGCTCGGCGGCCAGGCGGTTGTGCCGGGCGTCGGCGGCACCTGGAAGGACCTGACCGACAACGTCAACCTGCTCGCCGCCAACCTGACGACGCAGGTCCGCAACATCGCCGAGGTGACGACGGCGGTGGCGCGTGGCGACCTGTCGCGCAAGATCACGGTCGACGTGCGCGGCGAAATTCTCGAGCTCAAGGACACCATCAACACGATGGTCGACCAGCTCAACGCCTTCGCCGGCGAAGTCACGCGCGTGGCGCGCGAAGTCGGCACCGAGGGTCGGCTCGGCGGCCAGGCGGTGGTGCCGGGGGTCGCCGGCACGTGGAAGGACCTTACCGACACCGTCAACGTGATGGCCGCCAATCTGACCGAACAGGTGCGCGGCATCGTCAGCATCGTGACCAACGTCGCCGACGGGGACCTCAAGCAGAAGCTGACGGTGAAGTCGAGGGGCGAGGTCGCAGCGCTCGCCGACACCATCAACAACATGACCGACACGCTTGCGACCTTCGCGGATCAGGTGACGACAGTGGCGCGCGAGGTCGGGGTCGAAGGGCGCCTTGGCGGCCAGGCCAACGTGCCGGGCGCTGCGGGCACCTGGAAGGACCTCACCGGCAACGTCAATCTTCTGGCCGCCAATCTGACCACCCAGGTGCGCGCCATCGCCGAAGTGGCCACTGCCGTCACCAAGGGTGACCTTACCCGCTCGATCCAGGTCGAAGCCCGCGGCGAGGTGGCGGAGCTCAAGGACAACATCAACACGATGATCGACAATCTGCGGCTCACCACGGACCGCAATACCGAGCAGGATTGGCTGAAGACGAATCTCGCGCGCTTCACCAACATGCTCCAGGGCCAGCGTGACCTGACGATCGTCGGCCGCCTGCTGCTCTCAGAGCTGGCGCCGCTGGTGGCGGCGCAAAACGGCGTCATCTATCTGGTCGAGGCCGAAGACAGGCCGGTGCTGAACCTGCTCTCCGCTTATGCCGACGATGAGACGACGGGCCATTCTGAACGTGTGGCGGTCGGCACCGGCTTGATCGGGCAGTGTGCGGCGGATGCGCGTCGGCTGCTGATCTCCGACGTGCCCTCGAACGTTGTACCGATCCGTTCCGGCCTGTTCAAAGCGATCCCGAAGAACGTCATCGTGCTGCCGGTGCTGTTCGAGGGCCAGGTCAAGGCAGTGATCGAGCTCGCCTCCGTTACCGCCTTTACCAACCTGCAGATTTCGTTCCTGGAGCAACTGACCGCGGGCATCGGCATCGTGCTCAACAGCATCGAGGCGACGATGCAGACCGAAGGTCTGCTCAAGCAGTCCCAGCAGCTCGCCGCCGAGCTCCAGGCGCAGCAGAAGGAACTGCAGCAGACCAACGAGCAGCTCGAGCAGAAGGCGCAGCAGCTCGGCGAACGCAACGTCGAGGTGGAGCGCAAGAATCAGGAAATCGAGCAGGCGCGCCGCGCGCTCGAAGAAAAGGCGACGGAGCTGTCGCTTACCTCGAAATACAAGTCCGAGTTCCTCGCCAACATGTCGCATGAGCTGCGCACGCCGCTCAACAGCATCCTGGTGCTTGGCCAGCAGCTCGGCGAAAATCCGGACGGCAATCTCAGCCCCAAGCAGGTTGAATTTGCTCGCACGATCCATGCCGCAGGCACCGATCTATTGAACCTGATCAGCGACATTCTGGACCTGTCCAAGATCGAGTCCGGCACGGTCTCCGTCGAGGCAGAGGAAGTCTTCTTCGCCAATCTCCAGGATGTGATGACGCGCCCGTTCCGTCACGAGGCGGACACCCGCGGGCTGTCGTTCCATGTCGAGGTCGACTCCGCTCTCGAACGCAGCATGGTCACCGATTCAAAGCGGCTACAGCAGGTTCTCAAGAACCTCCTGTCCAACGCCTTGAAATTCACGGAGAAGGGCGGCGTCCGCTTGAAGGTCGCGAAGGCTGCCGGCGGATGGAGCCCGGAACACCCGACCCTGCGGAACTCGCCGACGGTGGTCGCCTTCGAGGTCTCCGACACCGGCATCGGCATTCCGAGCGAGAAGCAGAAGATCGTGTTCGAAGCTTTCCAGCAGGCCGATGCCAGCACCAGTCGCAAGTATGGCGGCACCGGTCTGGGACTTGCCATCAGCCGCGAGCTCTCGAATCTTCTTGGCGGTGAGATTCAGCTGCGCAGCACACCGGGCGCGGGCAGCACGTTCACCCTCTATCTGCCGCTGAAGTACACCGGCGCCTCGGCGACCCAGCGGCCGGCGCTCAACGGCGGCGCCCCCTCGGGTGCCGCAGCCTCGCTCGCTGTCGCCCGGCGCACCGAGCTCCCGACGGAACACGTGCCCGACGACCGGGGCGACCTGCAGCCGGGCGAGCCGGTCCTGCTCATCGTCGAGGACGACCCGCACTACGCCCGCTTGATGGTCGATGTCGCTCATGAGGCCGGCTTGAAGGTTCTGGTAGCGGGGCGGGGGGCTGAGGCGCTGGCGCTCGCACGGGAGTATCAACCCATTGCCGTCTCTCTCGATATTTTCTTGCCCGACATGCTGGGCTGGAACGTCCTGAGCCAATTGAAGCAGAACCCCGCAACGCGGCATATACCCGTCCAGATCGTGACATCCGACGAAGACCGTCAGCATGGATTGGCCCGCGGCGCGTTCTCGTTCCTGACGAAGCCGACGACGACGCAGGGCCTCGAACGGGCCCTGATCAAGATCAAGGATTACTCCAAGCCGAGACGCCGGCGCCTGCTGGTGGTCGAGGACAACCCGGCGGAGCGATTCAGCATCACGCAGCTCCTCGAACACGACGACATCGACATTCTGTCCGTTGATTCGGGCGGTGGGGCGCTCGCTGCCCTTGACGAGCAGGCGATCGACTGCGTGGTGCTCGATCTCAGGTTGCCGGACATGTCCGGCTTCGAGCTCCTGGAGCGGATCCGTGATAAACCCGCCCTCGCGGAATTGCCGGTCATCGTCTTTACCGGGCGCGAGCTGTCGCCGGAGGAAGATGCTCAGCTGCACACGATGGCGCGAAGCGTCCTCGTCAAGGGCGTTGAGTCGCCCGAGCGGCTGCTCGATGAAACGGCGCTCTTCCTGCACCGGGTGGTGTCGAATCTGCCGCCCGAAAAGCAGCGCATGCTCGAGCGCCTGCATAGTTCCGACGAGGATCTTGTCGGCAAGACGGTGCTTCTGGTAGACGACGACGCGCGGAATATCTTTGCGCTGAGCAGCGTGCTCGAGCGGCGCGGCATGAACGTACTTGCCGCCACCACCGGCAGCGAGGCCATCGCGCTCCTCGAATCGACGCCGGGGGTAACCATCGTTCTGATGGACATAATGATGCCCGAGATGGATGGGTATCAGACGATGCAGGTGATGCGCGCAAACCCGGTGTTCCGTCGCATCCCCATCATTGCGCTCACGGCCAAGGCCATGAAGGGCGACCGCGAGAAGTGCCTGGAGGCCGGCGCGTCCGACTATCTGGCCAAGCCGGTCAATACCGAACAGCTCCTGTCGGCACTCCGGATGTGGCTGCACCGCTAGGGATACAGAATGACCGCCAATCCCCCAGTCAACATCCTCCTCGTCGACGATCAGCCTGCCAAGCTGCTCGCCTACGAGGCGATTCTGAAGGTGCTGGGCGAGAACCTGGTCAGGGCAGGATCGGCGACCGAGGCCCTCGAACTGCTTCTCAGGAACGAAATCGCCGTCATCCTCGTCGATGTCTGCATGCCCGACCTCGACGGCTTCGAACTTGCCAAGATGATCCGGGAACATCCGCGGTTCCAAAAGACGGCGATGATCTTCGTCTCGGCTGTGGCAATGACGGAAATCGATCTTCTGCGCGGCTATGAATGCGGCGCGGTGGACTATGTCCCGGTCCCCGTGGTGCCGGACGTCCTGCGGGCGAAAGTACGCATCTTCATCGAACTCTACCGAAAGACGCGACAGCTCGAGAACTTGAACGCGGAGCTTGAGCGTCGTGTGGAAGAGCGCACCGCCGAGTTGGCGCTCGCCAATGCCGAGCTCGAGCGCCGCGTCGAGGAACGCACACGCGAGCGCGAGGCGGCACTGGCCCAGGTGCATGAGATGCAGAAGATCGAGAGCCTGGGCCAGCTCACGGGCGGGCTGGCGCATGACTTCAACAATCTGCTGATGGCCATCCTCGGCAGCCTCGATCTGCTGGTGAAGCGCCTGCCTGAGGAACCACGAACCAAACGATTGATCGACAATGCTATTCAGGCAGCAGAGCGCGGCGCCACGCTGACCAAGCGACTGCTTGCCTTTGCAAGGCGCCAGGAGCTCAAACCGGAAACGGTCGATGTCCCCCGGCTCGTCGGCGGCATGATGGAAATGCTGCAGCGCTCACTCGGGCCGACAATCGAGATCGGAACGGAGTTCGAGCCGGGCCTGGTGCTCACCCGCGTCGATCCCAATCAGCTCGAGCTCGCAATCCTCAATCTGTCGCTCAACGCCCGCGACGCCATGCCATCAGGCGGTCGTCTGCTGATTGGCGCCCGGCGGGGAACCGCCGAGGACGGCGCCATTCACGCCCGGCCCGCCCGTGACTTCGTCCGCATTCGGGTCACCGACAATGGCCTCGGGATGGACGAGGTGACGCTGAAGCGGGCCGCCGAGCCGTTCTTCACGACCAAGGGCGTCGGCAAGGGCACTGGCCTGGGTCTCTCCATGGTGCACGGTCTGGCGGCCCAATCCGAGGGGGCGATGCGGATAGCGAGCCGGCCATCCGAAGGGACCACGGTCGAACTATGGCTTCCGACGGCGGAGCGCGCCGAACCGAAGGCGTCCGTCGAGCCGATCTTCGCGACCGTCGGACCCCGGCAGGTCTTCCGGGTTTTGGTGGTCGATGACGACTCCGTCGTCCTGTCGGGCACCGTCGCCATGCTGGAGGATCTCGGCCACACCGTCCTCGAGGCGACGTCCGGCGAACATGCATTGAACATCGTCCGGTCCGAGCCCGACATCGACCTCGTGATCACCGATCAGGCGATGCCCGGGATGACCGGGATCGCTCTTGCAGACGCTATCGGGGAACTGCGGCCGGATCTGCCGATCATTCTTGCCACCGGCTATGCCGAGCTTCCCAGGGGCAGGGAGCGCGGATTGCCGCAGCTCTCAAAGCCTTACCGCCAAGAGGAACTTGCTTCCCTGATGGCGGTCTCGCTTGGGCAGCAGGGGCGCCGCCACGTCGCCAAGGCAAGCGCAGTAGCCTGACCCGCCACGGCGCGAGTCGTCGCGTGGCCCCGTTTAGGCTGCATTGCGATACGAGGACGGCGACAGCAGCGTCAGCGCTATGATTTTCAGATCAAGGGACAACGACCAGTTGTCGATGTAATAAAGGTCGTCGTCGATGCGCTGCCTCATTTTCAGGTCCGTATCGGTCTCGCCGCGCAGGCCATTGACCTGCGCAAGGCCGGTGATGCCGGGCTTCACGTTGTGCCGTCGCGCGTAAAGTGCGATCCGCTGCTCGAATTCGCGGTTGTGGGCGAGGGCGTGAGGACGGGGGCCGACGATCGACATCTCGCCCTTCAGGACGTTCAGCAGCTGCGGTAATTCGTCGATGTTCAATCGCCGGAGCCAGCGTCCGAGCCTTGTCACCCGCGGGTCATTGACCGTGACCTGCGGAACAACGTCGCCGTCATCAAGCGTGACCATGGTCCGAAACTTGATGATCCAGAAGGCCTCCTGGTTGAACCCGTACCGCCGCTGACGAAAGAGGACCGGTCCCGGGCTGTCGAGACGGATCAACAGGGCAACAATCGCCAGAAGCGGCATCACGAGGACAAGCGCCGAGCCCGCGAAGAAAATGTCGAAGAGCCGCTTGCCCAGCGCTTCGATCGGCAGCAACGGCTGCCTGACGAGGCGCAGGGTCGAGATCGATCCGAACTGTTTCATCCGCGGGTTGCTGAACCGCTCCAGGATCGGCTCAGGCCCGAGGTGTATCTCGGCCGGAATGTTCAGAAACGAATCGATGCAGTATTCGATCAGATCGGTTCTGGACCACGGAACGACAAGCACGACGGCATCCGGGCGCAACGCGCGCACATCCTCGACCGCAGCCGCGATCTCGGCGGCGCCCTTTGACGTCGCAGCAGCCGCTCCAGCCTGCGAGGGCAGCAAGGTCGAGCCGATGACGCTCAAGCCGAAATTCCATGGCTGCTGTCGAGCGTGCAACCTCGATACTTCTTCCTCCGTTCCGACGACGTAGATGCGTTTGCCGGTGATGAGCCCGTGGCGTCGGCCCGCAGCGACGACTCGTACGAAGCACTTGCGCACGAGCGGCATGATGGGCAGGCCGGCGAGATAAAAGCCGATGATCGCCCCGCGCGAATATACGTCCATGCGTTTGGTGACGAAGAATATCACCAGCAGGATCAGCAACGTCAGATTCCAGAGGCCGATGACGTTCCGATCGTGTGGCGCACCTGAATAGAAATTGGCGATCTCGTAGTCGTCGCGAAAGACGCTGGCCACCGCGAATACCGTGGAGGAGAGAATCCCGACCTCCAGAAACAGCGACGAGCGTTCTGCCTCGCCGTAGACGAACTCGTGATAGGCAATGTTGGTCAGCATCGACAGGGCAACGATCACGGCGACTTCAGTCACCAGGACGAGGCCGCTGAAGCAATTGCGGAGCAGCGCCGCCTGCATGCTCGGCAGGGGGGAGGCCTTCACGAAATTGGGGTCGATGCTGTTCACGGACACGCCTCGCGCTCAACACATCGATCGATGATCGTCATGAGCGCGTCCGCCCCGCGCGCAATCGTGTGCTCGGCGGCGCGGGCGCGCAGCACTGCGCGTTCGGGCGGACTGGTCAGGGCACGACCCATGGCGCGCGCCAGCGCGTCGGCATCTCCCACAGGCACGAGATGCCCGTAGCGGCCGCCGTCCAGAATCTCGCGCGGGCCATAGGGGCAGTCGGTCGCCACCACCGGCGTGCCGCAGCTCAGGGCCTCGATGATCGCATTGCCGAAACCCTCGCAGCGCGACGAGGACACGGCGAGCGCTGCCCGCCGAAAGACCGGAAACGGGTCGAGGACGAACCCCGTCAGGGATACGCGGTCGCCGAGTGCCAAGTCCTCGATGAGCGTCGCCAGCGCCTGACGCAGCGGACCCGTGCCCACGATTTCGAGCCTGGCGCCGGTGCGGCGGTCGAGCTTCGCAAAGGCGCGCAGCAGGGTCGCGTGGTCCTTCTCGGCGGACAGGCGGCCGATCGAGACAACCAGGCCCTGCTGTCGGGCCTCGGTTTCTGTGGGCGCCAGCGCTGCGTCTTCCACGACTGCATTGGACGGCGCGCGGGCGAGCTTGTGGGCCGGAACGCCAAAGTTGCGGGCGAGATCCCGGGAAGCGCCCTCGGTCAGGGTGACGATGACGTCTGCCCAGCGATAGGCGGCATGGAGCAGCCGGTAGGCGATGCGGGTCTGGCGATGCGGGTCGAGCCGCTCGGTAAACGACGGACTTCCGACCTCCCGCAGCACCAGGCGGGGGCGAGCGCTTCGCGCCAGCAGCCGGGTCGCGGCGATAGCGACAAGGTTCGGGGCAGCCTCGGCGCTGACCAGAACCTGCGGGCGGCAGGTGAGCAGCGCGCGTCGCAGCGCCGGTACCGCCGATCGAAGACGCGAGCCTGCGATCGGAACGACCTTCACGCGGCTCGCCACCAAAGCCCGCAGGGCTCCCGTCGGCACGAGCGACAGCAAATCGACCGAGCGACCCCTGGCGGCGATCTCATTGGCAAGCAGAATCATGTCGCGTTGGGCGCCGCCGCCGTCGAGGGCTCGCACGAAGAATGCGATCTTGCTGGCAACACGCGGATCCGGTGCCGAACCCGCGCCACAACGCCCGCTTCCCACGCCTTGCTCACGACCCTCACGCTCACGACCCTTGATACGCATTGCGCACCGCCTCGCCCGCGGATCAGGCGGGATCCGTCTTCGAACTCTGTGCCTTGAGGCTCCCGGCCGACCGAACCACTCGCCGCGCCAAGGAATGCACGAGTGAATGCTGCCTGCTCCAATGCTTCGCCCGGTCGTAGGCCGCCACCGGCAGTCCCCGAAGCGAGAGCGCGACGGAGAGGTCGAACAGCGGCCGACCCTGCGCACCCAGGCGCCGCTTGTAGTCGTATTCGCCGATGGAGAGATCGAAATACCGGTACCCTGCCTCATGCAGCGCCTGCATCGTACGGACGATGAGAAGACGGCCAGGCGAACAGCGCTGCCATTTCTCCGCCCCGATCGAGCTGCGCAGCATGATGAAGGAAGCGCCGCGGGCGACACCGAGCAGAGTCGCGACGACCTCCGCCCCGCACATCAGTCCCGTCAGCACAACGCTCCCGTCGGCGACACCACCGACCGTTACGCTCCGGTAGAACTCGGCGAACTCACTCTCATCCAGGCGATAGGGCAGCGCCCCCGACTTCAGTCGTGCGCTCTGTTGGCGCTCGAGGGCCGTGAGAATGGTTGCAGCTTCCTTGGACTCGCGGATGCGGCGAAACTCGACGCCTGCGTGCGTGGCGAGAGCGCGCCAGTTACGGTCCATCTGCCGGCGCAGGGACCCCTTCAGCGACGCCAGGTAGTCGTCCCATCGGCCCTCGATCGCCACGATGTTGCTGTTCAGGGACGACTTTTGGGCTCCCGGAAGAAGGGTGAGGGGATTGATCCGGCTCTCCACCGCGACAGGCATTTTGGTGAATCGGATGACGTCGGCGACGGGCAGTGCGCGGCGCAGCGCCGAGAAAAACAGGCGCGCTGTCGCCGCATCGGTCGGTGAGGCCGGCCCGAGGACCGGGGCATTGTTGTCGCTGACGCCATCGTCGGCAAATTCGATGGTCCGTAGGCTGCCGCTCCGTCGGATGAGCGGCAGCAGGGCTGCCAATCCGCCCTTGCGACGATCGAAGACCGCGACGAGCAGCGGATCCCCAAGAGCTCGACCGATCGAGGCATACCAAGCCTGCAGCCACCGAATGCCTTGGAAGGGGGTTGCAGCCGCTTGTGTTGCCCACGCCTGCCATCGCTTGGCGAGGGCGTCCGTCGTCACGTCCACACGCACATCAAAGCGGGCGGCGGCCCCCAGGCCAGGGACTGCGTCGGGCCACACTCGGGGGGCATCGACTGCAACGGCGCCGACCGGCGGTTGCAGGTCTGCACGCGCTGGTGATCCGGCTTTCTCCGGTGCCCTGGCCGCCCGGTCCCCGGATCGCGCCTTCTCAGCCCTCGGCATGGGCCATCACGCGATCACCCTCGGCTGCCGGAGTTGCGAGATTGACGATGCCGCCGGGCACGGCCCGGTCGAGCCGGAACTCGATCTGCGCATGCGCTGCCTTCTTTTTCTTCATCCAGGCGGTGTCGCGCAAAGTCTTTTGCAGAAGCGCTTTCGCCCAGAATGACAGCCCGCTGATCGATCGGCTGCGCGGGTTCACACCAAAGCCGCAGCGCAGGATGCCGTTGGCGTAGTTGACGATCTGCGCGCGCAGGATCGGTTCGGTCGAGAAATCGACTGTCATCGAGACGTTCAGGCAATCGTGGTTCTCGACCCGGTGAGGGGCAAAGTGCGGCCAATGGACCATCTGCCCGGGCTCGAAGTCCTGGATGCGGGCGTATTCGTCGTACCAGGGGGCAAAGGGGATATCGACGCCAAGGCCCGTGACGGCAGTGCGTTCCAGATGCTCATGCGTGATGAAAGGCGGATGCGCGGGATAGAAATACACGCGCTTGCGCCCGGAGATCTGAAACAGAAGCTGACCGGGAAGATCGACATGATAGTAGACTTGTGCGTTCGGGGAAGAAATCAGAATCCCCGATCCACGTCGGCGTGTCAGAAATCCAGGCATGTAGCCGGAGAGTTCGCCGAGGAGATCGTCAAGAAGCTTCCCGTAGCGTGGATCGACGAGGTTGACGTTGCGCAGGTTGAGCCAAAGGCGCCCCTTCGAGACGGCTTCGATGACCTCCTCGCCGGTCATGCCGCTGATGTCGCCTTGGCGCCAGAACCAGCCGTCGCCCGATTTGGCGCCCATGTGGAAGATGTTGTAGCGCTCACGCGGATAATTCTCGATGAGCGCTGCAAGTCCTTCACGGCTGAACAGCGGCGACACATGCAGGTTGTGGCCGATGAACACCGGTTCGTTGCCCCACAGCGCCGTGCAGCGCTTGTCCCAGCCGGTAAAGATGGATCGTTCAGCCATGAGCCCAACTGCCTGGATGATTGCGGCTGCAGCGAAGATGCAGCACATTTTGCCCCGCCGGCGGCGACACTCGTCGCCGGACATCAGCAAGGAACCAGCTGTTACGGTGTGATGACCTCCTTGCGCGCCTGCAAAGCCCGAAGTCGCCTTCAGCGTTTTGTCTTCCGTAATGGAATGAACGGGAATCGCAAAGGGGAGGGCAGCGGAGGTTGCCTTCCCAGCGAGTTTGTCGCGGCGAAAGGCCTATAACATGCAGTCTTTATGTGACACCGGTATATATTGGTTAATATGAGGGAGCAAGTTCACGAACGGGTGAAGCGGCGGCGTCGGGCTCGATCATTGCAAATGGCGGTGCTGGCAGACTTCAGCTATCAACCTTGCAGGGAGCCCAATCATGTCGTTGGCTGAATGATCACGGAGCACGCGCTTCTATACCTCAGCTCCCGTCTGTTTGCCGCGGCGGCCAATCTCGCGGCGGTCGCGCTCTTTACCCGGCTTGCAGCCTCTGATGTGTATGGCGGATACCTGCTGATCTTCTCGTGGGCATTCGTCATCTACGGGTTTCTGGGGCAGTGGCTCGGAGCAGCATTCTTCGCCATCTATCAACGCGAGGCCGCCACGTCGCAGATCGGCGTTCTCGGCCGGCTGTGGCTCGGCTCGCTAGGCATGGCAGGAACGATGATCGCCGCGGCTGCCGTCGCAGGGGTGGTGCCCTGGCCCGTTGCCGGCGCCCTGTTTCTTGTAGTGATGAGCCTTCTATTGTTCATCACGGTCATGGAAGCGGAGCGCACCCGCCTCGAAGCTCGCGTTGTGGCCACGATTCTCGTGCTGCGTGCAGCGCTGATGATCGGGTTCGGGACGCTCTGTCTTGTCGCCGGCGGAGGAGCGCTCGCCCTGGCCGTCGCCCTCGCGCTTGCCAATATCGTTGCGGCGCTCCCCGGGCTCGTGCGGCTCGCGCCCCATTTTGGCGCGGCATCCGATCGAACCGCGATGTCCGGATTCTTCGCCTATGGCTGGCCGCTGATGGTCGCGTTCGGCGCGACCGCGCTGGGGCAGAACGTCGATCGCCTCGTGCTGGCCCATGTCGTGGGTACGGTCCAGCTCGGCCCATATGGCGCGAGCTCGGATTTCCTCAAGCAAAGTTTCGGGGTCATCTGCGAGGCGATCGTCCTTGCCGTCGTGTCGATTGCCAAGAATGCGGCGGCCGGCGGGGACGAGGCAGGCGCCCGCCGTACCCTTGAGGACGCGTTCCGCGCGCTCTCGGCGACCGTCCTGTTCGGTGCAGCTTTCATGACAACCTTTGCCGGCGAACTCGTACAGATCGTCTTCGGTCCGGACTTCCGCGCCACCGCGCGCGCGATCGTCCCGTCGCTCATTGCGGCCAACGCCGTGTTGATCTTCCGCGCC
This sequence comes from Methylobacteriaceae bacterium, assembly GCA_019233695.1. Taxonomy (GTDB): domain Bacteria; phylum Pseudomonadota; class Alphaproteobacteria; order Rhizobiales; family Beijerinckiaceae; genus JAFAME01. The sequence goes on along the minus strand of JAFAME010000474.1, from coordinate 12,276 downwards.
TTTTATTTCGGCCAAGCCATCTACTTCGGCCAATCGAGTCGCAACGAGATCATCGCGGCCGCCCTGATGCTGTCGGTGACAGGGGCCCTCTCGCTCGCGCTGATCCCCCGGTTCGGGATTTTCGGCGCCGCTTGGGCGGCGACCGCCGGTCAGGTTGCGGCAGCAAGCGTCTACATCGTTGCCCGGCCGCGGATGCCGATCCCGATGGCGAGCTTTCTCGCCACCGCCACCACGGCGTGTGGCGTCTTCGTGGCAGCGGCCCTCCTCGACCGTGTCGAGCCCCTCGGCCCCACGATGAAGCTTGCCGGCAAGCTTGCGATTTTCGTCGCCGCCGGAGCCTACATCATCTGGCACCAAGATATTCTCGGCCTTAAGAAACTCCTGGACCCGAGCCGCCGGGACTTTGCCGGGCGCCTGGATCGTGATGATGCGCATATTGCAGATCGTCCATGGTCCTGAGCAGGGTGGCGTCCGCACGCTCGCCGACATGGTGGGCAAGGGGCTCGCCGACCGGGGATACGAGATCGAAACGGCCTATCTGTTCGGGGCCTCGCAACCCACGCCTTTGGCGAAGCTGCGTGGCGCTCGGTGTGTCGCTTCCCGGATTCTGTTTGGTGCCTATGACGGGCTCCTTGCCTATCAGGCGAGCGCCTCGATCCTGGTTGGGCTGGCAGGTTGGCTCGCCCGATGCCGGTATCGAATTGTCCACCAGACCGCGCTGCCGGCGGCGGTCGGCGCGCCGCAGCGCTGGCTCGATCGGCTGGTCGGAACACTGGGCCTTTATACCGCCAACGTCGCCAATTCGGCCTCGACCCAGGCAGCCTTCGCGCACTACCCGGCCCGCTATCGGCGGGCGATGGTGCTGATCGAACATGGCGTCGATGCGCCAAAGCCGGCCCGCACCCGGGCCGCAACGCTTGCAGCCTTTGGCATTCCCGACGATCGGCGCGTCGCGCTCAATGTCGGCCGGCTGACCCAACAGAAAAACCAGGGGGTTCTGATCGAGGCGCTTGCTGCACTGCCTTCGGTCCGGCTGGTCGTCGCGGGGGAGGGGCCGTTGCGGCGCTGCTATGAGAGCGAGGCCGAACGCCGGGGCGTCGCCGATCGGTTCCATCTCCTTGGCGAGGTTTCACGGCACGAGATCGCTGATCTTCTTGTGGCCTGCGACGTGTTCGTCTTTCCCTCGGTTTGGGAGACGTTCGGCATTGCCGCGGTCGAGGCAGTGCTCGCCGGCACGCCGATCGTCGCCGCCGATATCGCGGTCCTGCGAGAAGTCCTCGCGGTCCGCGGCGCGACAGCCGTATTTGTTGCCCCTGACAACCCCGAACGCTGGGCGCGGGCCCTCGCGTCGTCTGTTCCGGCGGCTCGCACGGAGGACGAGGCGGACATGCAGGCAACCGAGGGGCACTATTCGGTCGCCCGCATGATCGACGCCTATGAATCGCTCCTCGAAAGGCAGGGGGCTGGAACCGGCAGGATTCAAGCCTCGACGCCCCGATCCGAGTGAGTGCAATGCTTTCAACGAGATCGGGCCGTCGCCTGCACTCCCGTGCCACAATTTTGTTACTACCCTCGGCAACAATTAACCATTAACCTTCGTTAACGGCGGCAAGCCCTGTGACATGCCCGTGACGCGATAGCCGGCTTGAGGCCCAGTCGGCATTCGCGGGGCATGGTGTAGCGTCGGGGCTTCTGCCGGCGTGCCGGGCTCGTCCTCGACGCTCGCACGTGCGCTGATGCCATCGAGCTGCGGCGTGGGAGGGCCTGCCGTGTTCCAGAGACCGCAAGCAACCGCGCATGGCCATTCGCTGGAACGGCGTGCCTCGAAGCTCTCCTCGGAGCGGGCCGCGCCCGCGCGGCCCGCGGGGCTCTCCAGGCGGTTGTGGCAGCGAAAATCCAGGCTTGCGCTCGGCATGCTCGTCGGTCTCGTCGGCGCCGAGCTTTTTCTGGCATTGGCATCGCCTCGCTATACCGCAACCGCGCAGTTGCTGATCGACCCGACGGACTTGCGCGTCGTCGACAATGCCGTGACCTCCTCGAACCCGCCGAGCGATGCGAATATCGCGCAGGCCGAGAGTCAGGTGCGGGTGCTCGTCTCCGAAAACGTCCTGCGCAGGGTCGTGGAGGCGCAGGCCCTCGACAAGGACGTCGAATTCACGCGCCCGGGCTCGCGCCTGCGCGCGGCGCTTGAGCCTATTCTTGCCGCAGTGAGCGCCAAGCCCTCGGCCGAGGCGGTTGAGCCCAGGCTCGCGGCGCTGCGGGCGCTGGAGCTCGCGACGGCAGCGCGACGCGAGGAAAGAACCTATGTCGTCGATCTGTCCGTCACGACCGAAGAGGGCGAGAAATCGGTGGCAATCGCCAACGCGATCGTCAACGCATACCTGCAGGACCAGGCGGCAGCGCGCGCTGCCGCAGCACAGCGCGCAACAACCGAGCTGTCCTCGCGGCTGCAAGAGCTCAGGGACCGCGTCCGCGATGCCGAGGATCGGGCCGAGACATACAAGGCGCAAAACGGCATCATCGGCGCCGGCGGCACGCTCATCAATGAGCAGCAGCTTGCCGCGATCAATGCCGAACTGGTGACGGCGCGGGCGCGGACAAGTGAGGCGCAGGCGCGCTTCGAGCAGATCCAGAACCTCCAACGCAGCCGGGCTGATCCCGGCGCGATCGCCGAGGCTGTGCAGTCGGCGACGATCGCCAATCTGCGGGCGCAATACGCAGAAGTCATCCGGCGGCAAGCGGAGCTCTCGAGCGAGCTCGGGGGGCGTCATCCAGCGCTTGCCGATGTCAGGGCGCAGGTGCGCGACCTCCAGCGTCAGATCGGTGACGAGATCGGTCGCCTCGTCCGTGCCACCCGTGGGGAATACGAGCGTGCCCTGGCCAACCAGACGGCGCTGGAGCGCAGCCTCGAGGCCGTCAAGCGCGATGCATTGACGACCAATCAGGCGCTCGTCCGCCTGCGCGAACTCGAACGCGATGTCGAGGCGAGCCGCGCCGTCTACCAGGCCTTCCTCGTGCGCTCGCGCGAGACGAACGAACAGGAGAGGCTCGACACCGCCAACGTCCGAGTGATCTCGGAAGCGACCGTGCCGCCGAAGAGCTGGCCGCCGCGAACGAGCCTCATCCTGCTTGCCGGACTGGCGTTTGGCGTCGTTGCGGGAGCTGCCCTTGCGCTTGCCCGATCCGGTGCCGGCTTGAGCCTCGTGCGCCCTTCCGGCGCGGGCGTGCCTGCATGACGGGCGCGGGAGACGGATCATCCCTCACGCGCCGTGAAACGGTCGCCGGCGCGATCGGGCTGATCGCCGCGGGGCTCCCGGCCCCTGCGCCTGCCGCAACGTCGCACTTCGAGATCGCGGGCGCCAAGCTGCGCTGGGGCGGGGCGCCCGTGCGTCTCCTCGGCGTGGCCGTCGGCGACCCGATCTACATTCGCAAGGACCGCCCTGCCTCAGACTATGCCGTCATCGCCGAGGTCTGGCGAGCCAATGTCGTCCGGATCAGCCTGCATCCGGGGCATTGGCGGGCCGATCGCGACGCGGCGCTGCGGGCTCTTGCGGCGGATATCGGCGCGGCGCGCCGGGCGGGACTCTTCGTGATCCTCGACTGGCATGTCATCGGGTTTCCCGATCGCTATGCGTCGCAGCCCGATCCGTCCTGGGGGCTGCCCCAGGACGCCTACGATCCCGACCTCGCACTTGCCGTCGAATTCTGGACGGAGATGGCCAAAAATTTCGGCCGCGACCCCGCGGTCCTGTTTGAATTGTGGAACGAGCCGGTGGTCGATCCGAAGCTTTGGGTTTCGACCGGCCAGCATTGGCCGCTCCTTAAAGCAACGTGGCTGCGGCTGATCGAGGCGATCCGCGGCTACAGCGACAACCTCGTGCTGGCGGCCGGCGGCCGCTGGGCTCACGACCTCAAGGGCGTTGCCGCCGACCCGATCCCTGACGAGCGCGTCGCCTACACTTGGCACTGCTATCCGCCCGAAGACAAGGGCCTGCCTGGGCGCTGGTTCGACACCCTCGACGGAGTTCAGAAGCAACATGCCGTCGTGGTTACAGAATGGGGGTTCTGCCGGACGTGCGATCACGACATCCGCGGCACGCCCGAGGATTTCGGCATTCCTTTCGTGCGAAACGTCCTCGAAGGGCTCGATCTGCATTCGACAGCGTGGTGCTGGAGCGCCGGCGCTGAGCCCGCGCTCCTCGGCCCCGACTGGGTGAGCACGACCGAATACGGCAGGTTCGTGCGAAACTATCTGGAAACGGCCCGACGGCCGGCGGCGGCCGCGACCGCGAGGCCAGGATGAGCATCGCGATGCGGCATGCCGCGGAAGGGGCTGTGACTCACCCGGCCGTCCGCGACCTGCCGCGCACTTGGCTCGGCGGGCTGCCGATCGCAGTTCTCGACCTTCCTGCAACGGCTGATCTGATAGTCACCGCAGTGGGCAGGCATCCCGCCCATGGCCGCCCGCTGATCATGACGTCGGCAAATAGTCAGGTCGTCTCCCGTTGCCGGCGGGAGCCGGCAACCGCTGCCTTGTTCGCACATGCCGACGTGATCAGCGCCGATGGGCAGCCGCTCGTCATCGCCTCGCGCATCCTCGGCGACCATCCGTTGCCGGAACGCGTGGCTACGACCGACCTCTTCCCAAATGTGGCGAGGCGGGCCGAGGAGCTCGGCCTTTCCTTCTATCTCTTCGGTGCGACGGAGGACGAAAATCGCAGGGCCTTCGAGCGGATCAGGGCGCGGTTTCCGCGCCTTTGCATCGCCGGGCGATCGCATGGTTACCTCGGGGGCGCCGCCCTCGAGCGACGCGTGGCGGAGATCAATGCTGCTGCGCCTGACATTGTCTGGGTCGCTCTCGGCGTGCCGCGTGAGCAGGCGTTCTGCGCGCGCTTCGCAAGGGCCCTCGGCAATGTCGGCGTGTTGAAGACGAGCGGCGGCCTTTTCAACTTCCTGTCCGGTTCGCGGGCGAGGGCGCCGCTCTGGATGCAGCAGGCCGGCCTCGAATGGGCGTTCAGGATCGCGCAGGAGCCGCGGCGGCTGTTCCTGCGCTATGCACTGACGAGCCCGCACGCGATCTACCTGCTGGCGCGCTCGCGCCGGCTCTCGCCAAGCCACGTCGCGACATCGGAACACGCGTCATGAGCTCGGTGGCCCCGGTGGCGGGCGCCGCCTCCGCCGAGACCCACGCGGGTCAGGAGTTCGCCGGTCGATGGCGCGACGCACTGTTCGTCGCGATATTCCTGCTCGGCTGGGTGTCGGTCAGTCCGTTCCAGCCATTGTCGAACGCCAAGCTGTTGGAAGTCGGCGATACCAGCGACACGCTGAACCAGATCGCTTATGTCACACTAGCCACCTGTGCGGTGGCTTTCTTTCTGCGTCGTCCGCATGCCCTGAGCCTGTTGCTGCGGCCCGCCTATATAGCAATGTCGGCGTGGCTCCTCGTCTCGGTGGCGACCTCGAACCACCCGGCCCTTTCGCTGCGGCGGCTGATATTTACGGGTTGTGTGATCCTGCTTGCCGCGGCCGCACCCCTCCTGCCGAGCAACCGTCGACGGTTCGTCGAGCCGATCTCAGCATCCATCCTGATCGTTCTCGCGCTCTGCTATGTCGGAGTGGCGCTTTTCCCCGAGGTGTCGATCCATCAGGCGGACGATCTTGTCGAGCCAAGACTGGCCGGCAATTGGCGGGGCCTCTTCGATCACAAGAATATTGCCGGCGAGATGATGGCGATCTTCGTTTTCGTGGGGCTTTTTATCGCGCGGGTCCGCGGCGCTGGGCTTGGCTGGTCGATCGTGCTTGCCGCTGCCTTCTTCCTGCTCTTCACCGAAGCGAAGGCGGCGATGGGGTTCCTCGTCCTCGTCCTCGTCCTGTCGCCGGTCGTGACCGGAAAGGGACGGTTTGGCCTGCGCGTCGCCGTGCCGCTGGCGTTGTGGGCGGGGCTCAATGTCCTGACGGTTGGTTCGCTCTTCTCGCCCGCATTGAAGACCGTCAACGATCTCGCATTGTCAGACCCGACGTTCACCGGCCGCAACGACATCTGGCAGTTTGCCACGCAGCACATCCCCGAGCGCGCCTTGCTTGGCCATGGTTTTGGCGCGTTCTGGGAAACGGACGAAATCGTCTATGGCGACTCGATGGTGAAAGGCGACGGACCGGAGAGCGCCTCCCATGCCCACCACGCCCTTCTCGACCTGGCGCTGACCACCGGCATTCCGGGTGTTGCCCTTGCACTTCTGTGGGCGGTGGCCGCGCCGGTGCGCGATCTGCGCCTTTGCCTCGCTCAGGGCGCTGATTCCGACCTGATCATGTTGTTTCTGCGCATTTGGCTTTTTGCGCTCTTCAATTGCATATTCGAAAGCATCCTGTTCGCGCGGGGCGATCCGCTTTGGTTCAGCATGCTCGTCGCCATGTTCGGATTGCGCTACCTTTCGACTTGGCGGCTCATCGCCTGAAAGACAGCACGCGCGAGACGTGATCGGGATGGAAGCGAACGGGGCGGAAACTGCAGGGTTGATCGGGGAGGGCCGGGAGGCTCCCGAGCCCGGGGCGATCCGCCGACTGCACCGCAAACTGTCGCGGGGCCTCGCGCAATATGTCGCCACCAGGCGCATCCGGGCAAAAAATCGGGAGCCATTGGTATCCTTCACGTTCGATGATGTACCCGACACAGCCCTCATTCACGGGGCGCCTGTGCTCGAAGGGCAGGGTGCCCGCGGCACGTTCTATATCGCCGGAGGCCTTTGCGGCAGGACCGAACCGGACCGCCAACTGATCTCCTCGCCGGGTTGCATCGAGCTGCATCGGCGCGGACACGAGATCGGTTGTCACACCTTCTCGCATCCGGATTTGCAAACTCTCGACGCGGCAGCTCTGTCCATGGAGATAGCCAGCAACCGGGCGTTCTTCCGGGAACTCGCGCCGGATCTGGTGCTCGAGAGCTTCGCCTATCCGTATGGCCGCAGCTCGTTTGCACGCAAGCTGCAGGTGCAGGCCTGCTTTCGCTCCTGCCGCGGCAATCGGGCAGGGGTCAACGGCGGTATGGTCGATCTGGGCATGTTGCGGGCGATGGCGATCGACTATGCCACCGACCGTGACAGAGTCGCACGCGCGATCGATGGGGCCGTGGGGTGCAACGGCTGGCTCATCTTCTTTACGCACGACGTTGCGCCTCGCCCCACCTGGATCGGCTGCACGCCGCAATTCCTCGACGCGGCGATCGCCTATGCGCGCGGGCGCGGCTGCGAGATTGTAACCGTCCGGGAGGGGTTGAGGCGCATCGGCGCGTTGCCGACGCGGGAGGGCAGCGAGTCGGAGGCTTGGCATGACGGCCGCTGAGGAGCGCGAACCGCTCGTTCGGCTGGAGCGTGACGGCGCCATCGCGCTGGTCACGATCGACCATCCGCCGGTCAACGCGCTCTCGCACGCCGTCCGCTCCGCCTTGGCAAGCATGCTGCAGGAAGTGCAGGCCAATGGCGGGTTCGCCGCCGCCGTCATCGCGTGCGCCGGGCGGACCTTTGTCGCGGGCGCCGACATCCGCGAGTTTGACCAGCCCTTGCGTACGCCGCACCTGTCGGAGATCTGCGATGCGATCGAGGCCAGCGCCAAGCCGATCGTCGTGGCCGTCCACGGCACGGCTCTCGGCGGGGGCTGCGAGATCGCGCTTGCAGCGCACGGGCGCGTGCTGGCGGAGGGCGCCGTCCTTGGTCTGCCGGAGGTCAAGCTCGGTCTCATCCCGGGTGCCGGCGGCACGCAGCGCCTGCCGCGGCTCATCGAGGCGCATTTGGCGCTGGACCTCATCACTTCCGGACGACACCTTCCCGCCGTGCGTGCCCGCGAACTCGGCCTGGCCGACGACGTTGTGAGCGCCGCCGATCTCCTTAATAAGGCGAAAGCCCTCGCGTTGGCATTGCGTTCGCGGGGCCTGCGCCGCGCCAGCGCCTCGCCCGTCACGGTTTCGGACCGGGGAGGGTTCGCCGCATCGGCGGCCAAGGCCGCAGCGAGGGCGCGCGGGCAGATGTCGATTGCCGCCGCCGTCGAAGCCATCGCAGGCACGCTCGACGCCAGCTTCGAAGATGGCTTGCGGCGCGAGCGCGAACTCTTCCTGCAGCTCCGCGGTTCGGATCAATCCAAGGCGCTGCGCCACCTGTTCTTTGCGGAACGGGACGCGGGGCGGGTCGAGGGGCTGCGCGGCGTAGCGCCCCGAGCGGTCTCGACCGTCGGCGTGGTTGGCGCGGGTACCATGGGCGCAGGGATCGCGGGCGCCTGCCTCGCGGCGAAATTCCAGGTACGCATCGTCGACCTCGACACATCCGCGCTCGGGCGTGGCCGCGAGCGGGCGCGCCGCATCCTTGAGCGCGAAACGGCGTCGGGACGCCTCCCGCCGGAAGAGGCAGCGGCTCTGCTGTCGACGCTGGTTGCAACGAACGACATGACCGCGCTGTCGAAGGCTGATTTCGTGATCGAGGCCGTCTTCGAGGACTATGATCTCAAAGCGGGTCTTCTGGCGCGCCTCGCCAAAATCGCCAAGCCGAGCGCCGTGCTGGCGACCAACACATCCTATCTCGACGTGAACGGGCTGGCGGCCGCATGCGGCCGGCCGCGCGACGTCATCGGGCTGCATTTCTTCGCGCCGCCCGAGACGATGAAACTCGCCGAGTTGGTTCGCGCCCGTGACAGCGCGCCCGATGCTGTCGCGACCGGACTGCAGCTGGCTCGCCGGCTCGGCAAGATTCCGGTCGTCGTCGAAGTCTGCGACGGCTTTCTCGGCAACCGCATCTTCGCGATGTATCGCCGCGAGATGGAATATGCGCTGGAAGACGGCGCGCTTCCCGAGGAGATCGATGCAGCCATGGAGGCCCACGGCTTCGCCATGGGGCCGTTCGCGGTGGCGGATCTGTCGGGTCTCGATATCGCGTGGGCGCGGCGCAAGCGCTTGGCCGCGACGCGTGCGCCAGGCGAGCGCTATGTCGGTGTCGCGGACGAATTGTGTGAGGCGGGCCGCTTCGGCCGCAAGGCGGGCGCCGGCTGGTATGCCTATCGGAATGGGCAGCGCGAGCCGGACCCCTTCGTTACTGCACTCGTGGAGAAGCACTCGGCCAGCCGGGGCATTGTTCGCCGGCCCGTGAGCATGGAGGAGATCCAGCGCCGGGCCCGCGCGGCCATCGTCAACGAGGCAGCCAAGGTTTTGGCCGAGGGAATCGCAGCGCGACCGTCCGACATCGACGTTGCGTTCGTCCATGGCTATGGCTACCCCTCCTGGCGCGGAGGCCCCTTGTACGAAGCCGACCGCGTCGGCCTCGACCGCCTTTTGGAGGATGCTGAGCGCCTCCACGCCGCCAACGGGATCGGGTTCGAGCCGGCCGGCCTGCTTGTCGAGCTTGTTGACGAAGGACTTGGCTTCGCCGATTGGCCAAAGCTCCAGCGACCCTGATCTCAACTTGCCTTTCGAGCGTGGGGCCGCTGACAGCCCGTCGCCCCGTCGCTATATAGGCTCCTTGCCGGCGCGGATGGGAATGCGCGTCGGTGGGCCGTGGAGCACCGCATGGGCGGGACGCGGGCGGCGCACGGCAGCCTCGACGCCCGCCGCCGTCGTCTTCTGTTCAGATGCTGGCATCGTGGCACGCGCGAGATGGACCTGCTCATGGGACGCTTCGCCGATGCAAGGATTGTTGATCTGAGCGAAGCGGAGCTTGACGACTGCGAGCGCCTGCTGGAGGTGGCCGACGGCGATCTTTTCGCATGGGTTGTCGGCACGGCTGAGACCCCGTCGAATTTCGACACCGGCCTCTTGCGCAAGCTGCGGGCCTTTTATGCCGGGAGCGGACCGGTCCGCGTCTGAAACATCCGCTGGCGCCGGCGCGTTCGACTCGTGTGTCCAAAGCTACGGCCGCTCGGCCGCTGGGAGCATGTCTTGTCTGATCTGAAACGCGCCCGGGAACTTCTCCTGAAGGGAAGCGACATCACGCTCGCCTCCGTCCCCGACGGGTTCGATGCCCTCGTCCTTGCCGATCTGACGCGTTCCCTCGCCGGCGACGCCGAGAACCGCTCCGTCGTCCTCGTTCATGTCGCCCGCGATCGAAGCCGCGCCCAGGCGTTTGCCGAGGCGCTCGGCTTCTACGCACCTGAAATCGAAGCCTTGTTCTTTCCGGCCTGGGACTGCCAGCCTTACGACCGCGTCTCGCCGAACGGTCCGATCGTCGCAGCGCGCATGACGGCACTCTCGCGGCTCGCGCGTTCACGCACATCGCCAGAACGACCACGCATCCTCTCGACCACGGTGAACGCGCTCGTCCAGCGCGTGCCGCCACAGGTGATGGTTGCGGCCGAGACGTTTTCGGCTGCCCCCGGCAATACCGTCCACATGGATGAGTTGGTGGCCTGGCTCGAGACCAACGGCTTTTTCCGCTCGGGCACAGTTCACGACACCGGCGAATATGCAGTGCGAGGCGGCATCCTCGACCTGTTTGCGCCGGGCATGACGGCTCCGGTGCGGCTCGATTTTTTTGGCCACACGCTCGAATCGATCCGCAGCTTCGACCACGAGAGCCAGCGCACCATCGGCCAGCTGCGATCGCTCGACCTCGTGCCGATGAGCGAAATCCGGCTGACCAGTGACACCATCAAGCGGTTCCGCCAGGGCTATGTCGCTCAGTTCGGGGCACAGACGCGCGGCGATACACTCTACGAAGCCGTCAGCGAAGGCCGGCGCCATCCTGGCATGGAGCACTGGCTGCCGCTGTTCTACGCCAGCATGGACACGCTGTTTGACTATGTCGTCGGCGCGCCGGTCGTTCTTGACGCGCTCGCCGAAGATGCAGCCGGTGAGCGGCTGGGGCAGGTCAAGGACTATTACGACGCCCGCAAGGCCGCCTATGACGGCGATCCGGCAAAGACGACCTATAAGCCGCTTGCGCCGGACAGGCTCTATCTCGCGCCGTCAGAATGGCGCGGCCGCCTCGATGCCTGCGTGCTTGCCCGTGTGAGCCCGTTCGGCCCGGCGCAGGGACATGGCCGCGACTTGATCGACTGCAGCGGGCGGGCAGGGCGCTCGTTCGCGCCTGAACGGGTCGACGAGAACGCCAATGTCTTCGATGCGGTCGTCGGCCATGTGCGGGCTTTGCAGCACGACGGCAGGCGCGTGATCGTCGCCGGCTGGTCGGAAGGATCACGCGAGCGCCTCGGCTCGGTGCTCGCCGAGCACGGCCTCAAGCGCACTGAACCCGTCGCCACGCTCGCGCAGGCGCTTGCCCTGAAGCGCGACCAGACGGCGCTCGCCGTCATTGGCATCGAACAAGGCTTCGAGGCGGGCGATATCGCCGTCATCGGCGAGCAGGACATCCTCGGCGACCGGCTGGTGCGCCAGCGCAAGAAGACGCACCGGCAGCAGGATTTCCTGGCCGAAGTGGCCGCGCTCAGCGCCCATGACCTGGTTGTTCACGTCGATCATGGCATCGGCCGCTTCCAGGGGCTGCAGACGATCGAGGCGGCCGGCGCCCCGCATGATTGTCTCGAAATTCACTACGCCGGCGGCGACAAGCTGTTTCTGCCGGTTGAAAATCTCGAGCTGCTCTCGCGCTACGGCTCGGAGGACACCGAGGTTGCGCTCGACAGGCTTGGCAGCGGCGGCTGGCAGTCGCGCAAGGCACGGATGAAGAACCGCATCCGCGAGATCGCCCATCAGCTGATCAAGCTTGCTGCCGCGCGCAAGCTGCGCGATGCGCCGCAACTGGTGCCCCCGGAAGGCCTCTACAACGAATTCTGCGCCCGCTTCCCCTATGACGAGACGGAGGATCAGGAGACGGCGATCGCGGCTGTCCTTGACGATCTCGGCTCCGGGCGACCCATGGATCGGCTCGTCTGCGGCGATGTCGGTTTCGGCAAGACGGAGGTGGCGTTGCGGGCAGCCTTTGCGGCCGTGATGAACGGCAAGCAGGTCGCCGTCGTCGTTCCGACCACTCTTCTGACGCGGCAGCACTATTCGACATTCACCAGCCGCTTCTCCGGCCTGCCGGTGCGAATCGCGCAGATGTCGCGCATGGTCGCGAACGCCGACAGGAAGGCCGCGCGCGACGGCTTGAAGTCCGGTACTGTCGACATCGTCGTCGGCACGCACGCGGTGCTTGGCAAGGGCGTGACCTTCAAGGACCTCGGTCTCGTCGTCGTCGACGAGGAGCAGCACTTCGGCGTCAAGCACAAGGAGAAGCTGAAGTCGCTCAGGACCGACGTCCACGTCTTGACGCTCTCGGCGACGCCGATCCCCCGCACCATGCAGAT